>JBDSMX010000252.1:0-3662 GCA_039915645.1 Gemmatimonadales bacterium
GTGTAGGTCGCTGGTTCTAGGGTTTCGGTGCCGGGGTGAACAGGACGAATCCCAGTTGGCCCTTTCTTTCCGTGCAGGCGTCTTCCTTCGCCTCGAGATAGAACCCCTTCCCGAACGCTCGCACGAAATAGTTGCCGGCATCGGGACAGCGCGGTTCGACCCAGGTCAGCAAGCCGTCCTTCTGCGCGGCATTGCCAAGGATCGGCTCACCGGCCGGGATGTTGATCTCGAACGATCCATCCGGGTGCAAGACGAAAGTGATGTCGGGCGGCAGGGGTCGGGTCGAGTCGCGCGATGAGACGAGGTACGCCCCGGGGGCAAGGGTGAGCTTCGGCGCGGCCGCCGCAGGTGCCGCCGTCTGGGCGGAGAGTGGGGCCGCCAGGAGCGAGGAGGCCAGCAATAGGGCGAGGGCAGGGAGGCGCATCGGCAACGTCCAGGTCGGGGTGGGAGCAACACCGGACGCTACCTCACGAATCGAGACCCCGCCAGCCATGACCCCAGTTTCATTTCGAGACGACAGTTTGGCGCCAGTTTTTGGCATTCATACCAATCACTTGGTGTGAATTGACAATTCCGACTGCGGAACCTAGGATTGCCCCCTGATGACCTCCATCGCGAACCACCGCCCCTCCGATACCGTCGCGGTATCGGGTCCCCTCGGCCACCGTGGCCCGAGAGGATCGATCCTGCTCCATCTCAAGCGCGCCGGGCAGGCCACCGCCAGCGAACTGGGACAGGCGCTGGGTTGTTCGCTCAATGCGGTACGCCACCACCTCAAGGAGCTCGAGGTGGAAGGGGTCGTGGTGTTCGACCGGGAGCAGCGCGCAGTGGGTGCACCGGCGCATGCGTTCCGGCTCACGCCACAGGGACACGCCCTCTTTCCTGATCGCTACGAGCGCGCCGTCGCCGACCTGCTCGACCACGTCGTCAAGAGCGAAGGCCGCGACGCCGCGGTCCGTTTCCTCGAGCACCAGTATCACGCGCTCGCGATGCGACTCGAGCTCGAGACCCGCGACGTCCCCCCGGCCATGCGCGGCGAGGTCATTGCTCGCGCGCTCGACGCCGAGGGATACATGGCGACCTGGGCGGAAGGGGCCGGCGGTGGGATGCTCACCGAACACAATTGCCCCCATCGCCTGATTGCCGAGCGTTTTCCCGAAGTCTGTGCCGCCGAAGAGCGTTTTCTGACACAAGTGTTCGGCGTACCGATCGAACGTCGCTCGCGAATCGCGGGCGGTTGCGGGACTTGCAGCTATCGCGTCGCCACCGGTGACGCTGCCGTTGAGGAGGAAGGATGAGTTCGTCCGTCGAGGCCCTGGTCAACCGGGAGTACAAGTATGGTTTCGTCACCGACATCGAATCGGATACCATGCCGATCGGGTTGTCGGAAGACACCGTGCGCTTCATCTCGGCCAAGAAGGAAGAGCCGGAGTGGCTGCTTGAATGGCGCCTGAAGGCCTATCGCCGCTGGCTCACGATGACCGAGCCGACCTGGCCGAATGTGCGCTACACGCCGATCGACTACCAGTCGATTGCCTATTTCTCGGCGCCGAAGAACAACAAGCCGCTGGCATCGCTCGACGAGGTCGATCCCAAGCTGCTCGAGACCTACGAGAAGCTCGGCATTCCGCTCAGCGAACAGAAGTTGCTCGCCGGTGTGGCCGTCGATGCCATCTTCGACTCGGTTTCGGTGGGGACCACCTTCAAGGCCACGCTGGCCAAGAGCGGCGTGATCTTCTGCTCCTTCGGCGAGGCGGTGCGCGAGCATCCCGAGCTGGTGCAGAAGTATCTCGGCTCGGTCGTGCCGGCCTCCGACAACTATTTCGCGGCGCTCAACTCCGCCGTCTTCAGCGATGGCTCCTTCGTGTTCATCCCGAAGGGCGTCCGCTGTCCGATGGAACTCTCGACCTACTTCCGCATCAACGCCGCCAACACCGGGCAGTTCGAGCGGACGCTGATCGTGGCCGAGGAAGGGGCGTATGTCTCCTACCTCGAAGGGTGCACGGCACCCAAGCGCGACGAGAACCAGCTGCACGCCGCGGTGGTCGAGTTGGTGGCGCTCGATGATGCCACCATCAAGTACTCCACAGTGCAGAACTGGTATGCCGGCGATGAAAACGGCGTCGGCGGCATCTACAACTTCGTCACCAAGCGCGGCAAGGCGAGTGCGCGGGCGAAGATCTCGTGGACCCAGGTCGAGACCGGTTCAGCCATCACCTGGAAATATCCCAGCGTGATCCTGCAAGGCGACGACAGTGTGGGCGAGTTCTACTCGGTGGCGGTGGTGAATGGCATGCAGCAGGCCGACACCGGCACCAAGATGATCCACATCGGGCGCAACACGAAGAGCACCATCGTCAGCAAGGGGATCAGCGCGGGGCGGGGGCAGAATTCCTACCGCGGTCAGGTGAAGATCCTGCCGAAGGCGATCGGCGCCCGCAATTACACCCAGTGTGACTCCATGCTCATCGGCAACAAGTGCGGAGCGCACACCTTCCCGTACATCGACGTGCAGAACTCGTCGAGCGACGTCGAGCACGAGGCGAGCACCTCGAAGATCGGTGAAGACCAGATCTTCTACTGCAAGCAGCGCGGGATGAACACCGAGAACGCCATCAGCGTCATCGTCAACGGCTTCTGCAAGGAAGTCTTCCGCGAGCTGCCGATGGAGTTCGCGATCGAAGCGCAGAAGCTGCTGGGTGTGACGCTGGAAGGAAGCGTCGGTTAGAGCGAGAAGCGAGAAGCGAGAAGCGAGAAGCAGGATGATGGATTACTACGGATACGGGAAGACTGACTGATGTCTCTGCTGCATATTGAAGACCTGCACGCGTCTGTTTCCGACACCGAGATCCTCAAGGGGATTTCGCTCACCGTGAATGCGGGGGAAGTGCACGCCATCATGGGGCCAAACGGCTCCGGCAAGAGCACGCTGGCGCAGGTGCTTGCCGGTCACCCGGCCTACGAGGTCACCAGCGGCAGCGTGACGCTCGATGGTGCCGATCTGCTCGATATGGAAGCCGAAGAGCGGGCCCACGCCGGCGTCTTTCTGGCGTTCCAGTATCCGGTCGAGATCCCCGGCGTGACCAATGCCTACTTCCTCCGCATCGCCTACAACGAGATCCGGAAGGCCAAGGGGCTCGACGAACTCGACCCGATCGACTTCATCGACCTGCTCGAGGAGAAGCTCAAGGTGGTCGAGTGGGGCCCGGAGATCATGGAGCGCGCCGTAAACTTCGGCTTCTCGGGTGGTGAGAAGAAGCGCAACGAGATTCTTCAGATGGCCGTGCTCGAGCCCAGGCTCGCCATCCTCGACGAGACCGACTCCGGCCTCGACATCGATGCGCTCCGGATCGTTGCCGCTGGCGTCAACAAGCTCAAGAGCCCCGACAAGGCCACCATCGTGGTGACCCACTATCAACGGCTGCTCGACTTCATCATCCCCGACTACGTCCACGTGCTCGCCGGTGGCCGGATCATCAAGTCTGGTGGCAAGGAGCTGGCGCTCGAGCTCGAGGCCAAGGGGTATGAGTGGCTGACGGGTGCGGCTGAGGTCGTGTCGCTGTGAGCGGAACCCTGACGGCGTCAGCCGCCCCGAGCGAAGCGAGGGGCCCCGCCGCCTCGGTGCAACTCCCAACCTCGAAGCACGAGGAATGGCGCTTCAC
>JBDSMX010000205.1:0-4144 GCA_039915645.1 Gemmatimonadales bacterium
GTGGGCGTCTGGATCACGCCGGGCTTGGTGGTGAGGCGCTCTTCGTCACCCGAGCCATCGACCGGTATCCGGTAGAGGTTGCGCGTTCCCTGGCGGGTACCCCGATAGATGACGCGCTTGCCGTCGGCCGTCCACTGCGGCGCCTGGCTGCTCCCGGTGCCTGTCGCGAGCGGCGTCAGCGTGCCGCGGTCGAAGTCGTAGGTCCAGAGTCGGGTCGTGCCCTCCCGGATCTGCACGACGGCGCGGTCCCCATCCGGCGAGATCGCCACGTTCTCGTAGGCGCGCTCAGGCAGGGGCAGGGGAGTAACGGCGCCCCCCCGGCTGACCCAGACCAACCGCTGCCTGGTGTAGGACGCTGCGCTACTGAGGTACGCGAGCGTGCCGTCATCGGCGACGACATAGTTCCCGCTACCTTCATTTCCGAGACCATCGTTCGGCTGCTCGGCGGCCGCCACCGGCAGCGCCTTGCCGAGATCCTGCTGCGACGGTTGCCAGGGCACGGTGAAGAGCTGGCCCCGATGGGTATAGAGCAACAGTCCGGGCCACACGGCGTACTGGGGTGCGTCACCGCCCCGGACGAGCACGGTGTGTTCCAGTGACCCGATCGACTGCCGCGCCACCTGGTGCTCATCGTCGCCCGGCCCGGTCCACGCGGCGTACAGCAGGGTGGTCGTCCCCGCGACCACGTGCGGCCAGCGGTGGCTGATTTCACCCGCCGCCGCATTCAGGTGGGTGATCTGGGCGGCAGTGCCGCCCCCTTCCGGCACGCGCCAGATGCCACCGGTGTTGGTCGGTGCGAAGTAGACAAATCCGTCGTCGCCCCACGCGCCTCCCCGGTGGAACGGCGCATCGGCGAGTGCCTGCAGCCCGGCACCGTTCACCGTGAGCTTCAGCAGCTTGCCACCCGCAAAGAAACCGATCCACTCGCCGTCGGGCGAGAAAAATGGTCCGTCCCCGCCCTCGGTGCCCTCGAGCGCCTTCGCGTCGGGCTGCTCCAGCGCGCGGACGAAGATCCGGTTCTTGCCATCCTTGAGTCCGACGTACGCGAGGCGGCTGCCGTCGTGGGTGATCGCGATCGGCAACAGTTGGCTTGAGCCGATCTCGTATCCTTTGGGAAGCACGATGCTCATCTGCGCGCTGCGCACGCTCGTCGCGGCACTGGGAGAGGCGAGCCAGCGCGTCAGTCCGAAGGTGAGGAGCGCCACAGTGGCTGCGGTGGCGACGATGGCGGATCGGGGGGTCCGCATTACCGGCTTCGTCGCGGCCGCCTTCATCTCGGCGGCTGTGGTCGCCATCGTAAAGGTGGTCGAGTCGAGCGCCGCAGCGAACGCCGCCGCGCTCGGGAAGCGATCGGCCGGCAGCTTCTCCAGCGCCGTATTGACAGCCGCCTCGACGTGCGCCGGGATGCTCTTCCGCTGCAGCGAGAGACGTCGTGGCTCCTCGGTCATCACCCGTGCCACGATGGCCTGCGGGGTCGGCCCGGTGAACGGGGGCTCGCCAACCAGCATCTCGTACAACACGCACCCCAACGCGTACACGTCGCTCCGGGCGGTGATGTCCCGCTCGCCCATTGCTTGCTCGGGACTCATGTAGTGTGGCGTGCCGAGCGACATGCCGGTCTCGGTCATCCGGGAGCCGCCGTCGGAGCGCGAGGCGGCGAGGGCGATGCCGAAGTCCGCCACCAGCGCGTGCCCGCCATGCAGCAGGATGTTCTCCGGCTTGATGTCGCGATGGACCACGGCGTGGCGGTGAGCGTAGTCCAGCGCGTCGGCCACTTCCCGTGCGATCAGCAGCGCCTCGTGCACCGGGAGCTGCTTGTCGCGGGTGAGCCGGTCGCGCAGGCTCTCCCCCTCGATGAACGGCATCACGTAATAGACGAAATCCGCCCCGCCCGCGGCGTTTCCCGTGCGACCCGAATCGAAGAGCGCCAGGATGTGGGGGTGCTGCAGGTTGGCGGTGGTCTTGATCTCGACGAGGAACCGCTCGGCGCCGATCACGGCGGCCAGTTCGGGGCGGAGCACCTTGAGGGCGACCTTGCGGTCGTGCCGGACGTCGTACGCCAGATAGACGGTGGCCATACCGCCCGCCCCGATTTCGCGCTCGATGCGGTAGCGGTCGGCGAGGACGCCGGCGAGTTGCTCGAGGGATGTGGGCATGGGAAGGGTCGGGGAAAGGTACTGGCCTTGGGGCTGATCGGTAGGGGCGTCCGGGAACCTTCGACCAGGCGGACGCACGTCAATCGGTTCCAGGCGTGTCGGATCCTTCACGCCCCTGAGCCAGAGTTTGTCGCGTTTTTGTGTACCGCGCTTCCAAGGAGACTGTTGCCATATTGCGTTGAGGCGCGTGGTGCGATTTGGGTGGCGGCGAGGCCGCGCGGTGATCGAAAACGGGAGGCGGGACGCATGGCCTACCACATGGTGAAGACCGAACACTGTGGAGCCAAGAATGGTGGAGGTCACTGGGGTTGCCGTGCCGAAGCGAAGGCCGGTAGTAAGCGTCGTCGTCGCGAAGCCGACAAACGCACGGTGCGGGATGCAATGGCGGAAGCGCGGGACGACCGCGAGTCATTCGCTGGATGGAAGCGTGCTTCACACTGAGTGCCACATCGGGCTGGTGTTCTATACGGCGCGCAAGCGCTGGCGTTGTACCGATATGGGTACTCGGACGATTATTGCCATCGCATTGGACGCCCCCGATGAGAGCTGGTATAACGGGCCACCATATGCCGTCAGCGAAGTAGTCTTCGACGAATACGACTTTGAAGGAATGTCGGAGTCGCCTGAAGATGTGTGCTATGAACCACCTACGGCCTGACCTCCAGCTGCTACCGATGGCGCGCGCCACAACGCGGCACGCGCCTCGCCGCAGAAGCGCAGCGTCGGGTAACGCCAGAGGGGGCTTTGCTCTTTCGTGGGGAGAGAAGATATGACTCTCGCTGAACTCGTCCGTGCCACGGAGTGGGTCGAGGTCCAAGCGGCGCTGACAGGGCTCTTTCCAGAGGAGAGGTCGCGGGTATCGGACTATCAAGGGGTTTTCCGGACGCTGCGTGCGATGGAGCCGGAAGCGAATCTGATGCGCATATCGATCGAAGTGCGTCCCGTGCAGGGATGCCAGGATGACCCGGTTCCGGAGGTCTTCGGGCGTAACGGGACCCTCAACCGAGAGCTCGCTGACTGCCCGGTGTCAGAGTTGGAAGCGGAGTACGGTCTCACCGAGACCGCATACTCGCTTTCCCTGCAACCTTGGCGGAACTGGCTCGGCACAATGATCGAACCGGGGACGCTCGGAGCTTACAGTCACGGTCAGATCATCGCGTACGTCATCGTCGACATGACGTTCCACGGCTTCTCGGAGGCCGAGAACCAGGCAGTTCTCGAGGAACTTCAACGTAGAATGGCAGAGATTGATATCAAGACGGATGGGGGCGAGAGCGAGACATGATTCCAGCGGAGCAAATATTGTCGCGTCTCAATGCCCGAGTGTGGCGACTTGCGCGTGGGTGAGGAGTGAATTCAAACTGTGGTATGAAGACAGCCATCTCGCTCCCCGACGCCTTGTTCAAGTCTGGAGACGCCCTCGCCAAGCGGTTGGGAGTGAGCCGGAGCGAGTTGTATGCCCGCGCCCTTGCCGAGTACGTCGCGAGGCACAAAACCGGCCAATTCACACAGCGTCTGAATGCGGTATGCGCCGAGGAAGAGAGTCGGCTCGATTCGGCTGCGGTGGCTGCTCAACTGCGGACGCTTGCTCCCGAGTCCTGGTAGTCCGGGGTGGTGTATGGTCGTGGTAAGATCTGGTGGCTACGGCCTCCTCTGGCCGCGCCGCAGAAGCTCAGGTCGCTTGCGCCGGAAACGCCCGTAATTACATTGTAACTACACTGTTTCCCGGGCGCCCAATGAAGACCAAACTCGTCAGAATCGGCAATTCCCGTGGCGTCCGCCTCCCGAAGGTCCTGATTGAGCAAGCCGGCCTTGAAGACGACGTAGAGCTGGAAGTTCACGGCAACACGGTGGTCATCCGCCCACTCGCGTCAACCAGGGCAGGGTGGGCCGCGGCGGCCGTCGCGTTGGCGGCGACGGAGGAAGGGCTGCTTGACGCTGTCCTTCCCACCACGTTCGAACAGGATGAATGGACGTGGTGAGTGCGG
>JBDSMX010000255.1:0-2711 GCA_039915645.1 Gemmatimonadales bacterium
CCTCGGCGAAGTGCCGGATGCCCGTGGCGACGCCGTCGTTCGTCGCCGGAAAGGTCAGGGGCAGCATCATCGCGGTGGGAAATGCGCGCGTCCTCAGGATGGCCGCCTGGTCCATCAGCTTGCCGAAATCCGGGCCGGCGGAGGGAATGACCCACGAGTCGTCGCCGGCGATCTGCTCGAGCATGTCGAGCAGTGCGGGATACTCTCGAACGCTGATGTTGTAGAGGTTCGCGTTGCCGCCGTACATGAGCGACCTGACGCCGCCGCTCTCGAGGTAGCGAACCATGGCCTGGTTGGCCGCCCCATTCAGGCTGAGATCGCGATGGCGGGCAAGGGGTGGCACGGCGATCACGGATGCAGCGAGGTCAGTCGCTGTGACGGAAGTGGTCTTCACGAATGCGGATGGGACGTGGGACGGAAGCGCACGCGCGCGCCGGGGAGCCGCTTGGCCGTACAGTAATACGCGCCTGACGTCGCTCCGAACACAGTCTGTCCGCGTGTATCACCCGCTCGACGTTGGTGGGAGCTCCAGGAACCGACGGTGGAGGTCGATGAGCAGTCGATTGGCGGCGACCGCATCGGGCGACTCCGGAAGGATCGACCGTGAGCGCGACTGCTCCACGATCTCGAAGAGTCGCTCCGCCTCCGCCTTTACCTGGTCGAGACTCCAGCCACCGCGCTTTATCACCTTGAGCTCATCGGCGTCGCTCGTTCGATACACCTGCAGCGCTCCCGTTTCGACGAACTCCGCGCCCATTCGAAGCAGTCGGATGAGGTGCGCAGCATTCTTCACGTCGTACTGGTACTTCCGCACCATCGCCTTCCGCTTTTCCCCCATGTAGCCACTGAAGTGCTCGCGGTGGAGCTTCCGGAACCGCTCGAGCGTCTCTCGCGGAATTCCCCAATGCAGCGAGATGTGTTTCAGCTTGAGCGTATCCGCCTCGAGCACTTCCGAGACTGGCCTCTTCGCGCGAATCTCGGCCGTGAGCGCCTCGTACTCCGCCATGCGCTCGAGGTCGAATGCCTCCATGCGCTTGAGTTGATCGGCGGCGTAGCCGGCAAAGGCCTGCCCGGCCTCGAGGGACGAGAAGATCGCGCGCTTCGCCTGCAACTCATCGAAGCCGGGGTGCCGGTACAGGTACTCTTCGTCACGCAGCCACAGCAGGCCAACGATATTCGGATTGCTCTTGAGAAGCAGGCGAACGGCCTTCTCCAAGCTGTAGAGGACGACGTCCAGTTCATCGACCTGCAGCGTCCAATGCTGCCATCGGGGAATCCCCAGGTGGTACTCGATGGGCGGCACGACGAATCCCATCAGGTCGATGTCGTCGACAGCGTTGGGCTCCTCGGGCGGGAGATAGGTTCCGTGGCTATGCGAGCCCATGAGGCCGAGGACGACCAGGTGCTTCTCGAGTGGGAAGCCATTCTGCGCCTCGAAGGCGCTGGTGATGCGAGGATCGAGAGTCATCAAGCCAAGGTTTGTGCTGCTCCGGTCCAACGCCAATCGCGCGAGCTTGAATATCACCCCTCGTCGATGGTGGCGTGATGCCGTTCACCGGGTAATTTCAGGATCTTGCCAAAGACCTCAAGGGAGAATCCGATGAAGGTGTTCGCGAGTGCCGCACTGCTTCTGACCGTCGTATCGGGCGCTGCAGAAGCGCAGATGAACGCGGGCGCAAAGGAGCCCGAGGCGAATGTACCGTTCGCGGTGACCCAGGTGGCGACGTTCAGCCTCCCGTGGCGCATCGCCTTCCTCCCGGATGGGCGCATGCTCATCACGGAGAAGACGGGTCCGCTCTGGCTCGTCACCCAGCACGGCGTGAAGACGCCCGTGGCGAATGTTCCGAAGGCGCTGCACCAAGGGCAGGGCGGCATGTTGGGCGTCTATACGTCGCCCAACTATGCGACCGACAGGAATGTCTACCTGACCTACTCCGAGCCCGGCGACAGTGGATCGAGCCTCGCGCTGGCGCGCGCCACGCTGTCCATCACCGACGGGTCGGCCAGCCTCGACGGCCTGCAGGTCATCTGGCGCGACGGTGCACGCGGCCGGGGCGGTCAGTTCGGTGCGGCGGTCGCGTTCTCGCCGGACAAGCAGTACCTGTTCCTCACGGTCGGCGACCGGCAGCGCATGACGCCGGCGCAGGACCCCGATTCGCCGCTGGGGAAGATTCTTCGCCTGACACTCGACGGCAAACCGGCGCCGGGCAATCCCTCCGCCGGCAAGGTGGGCGCGCAGACGCTCGGCATCATCAATCCGCCGCGCAACACCGACTCGGCGAAGACGGCTCGGGTCGTTTTCAACTACACCTTCCCGGGCCAGAACCTGAGTCCGTCCGAGACCTGGAGCACGGGGCATCGCACGCCGTACGGATTGGCGTTCGGGCCGGACGGGCGCTTGTGGGAGGCCGAGCATGGGCCGAAGGGCGGTGATGAGCTGAACCTGATCGAGCCCGGCAAGAACTACGGGTGGCCACTGGTGTCCTACTCCACCAACTACGACAACACCCCGATCCCGAGCCCCGACACTCGGACCGATTTCACCAAGCCGGTGATCTATTGGACACCGATCATCGCGCCGGGCAGCATCACCTTCTACAACGGCTCGATGTTCCCGCAGTGGAAGGGTTCAGCGCTGTTGGGCGGCATGGCGACGAAGACCCTCAATCGCATCACGTTCGACGGAAAGGGCGGCGCCACGCCGGCCGAAC
>JBDSMX010000265.1:0-13710 GCA_039915645.1 Gemmatimonadales bacterium
ACGACGGAACGGGCGAGCCCTTCGGGTCCGAGGTCGCGCTCGATGAACTCGCGAACCTCTCGGCCTCGTTCACCGAGCAGCGCGATCACGTTGACATCGGAAGAGGCACCGCGCGCAATCATGCCGAGCAGGACGCTCTTGCCGACGCCGCTGCCGGCCATGATGCCGACACGCTGGCCACGACCGAAGGTGTGCAGTCCGTCGAGCGCGCGGACACCAGTGGTGAACGGCTGCGTAACCGGCGGGCGCGAGAGGGGGTTCGGCGGATCGGCGAGCAGCGAGCGCAACACCGTTGGTCCGACTGGACCGAGTCCGTCGATCGGACGACCGAGTCCATCGAGCACCCGACCGATCAATCCCTCTCCGACCGGCACGTAGAGCGGGCGGCCGAGAGGCGAGACCATCGTGCCGGGCTGGATCCCTTCGATCTCGCCGACCGGCAGCAGCATCACGCCGCGCTCGTGGAACCCGGCGACGACCGCGAGCACACTCTTCGAGGCCGTGGTGAGCCGGCACACTTCGCCGACAGCAACCGGCAGAGAGGAGGCTTCGACAACCTGTCCGACGACGCGCGTCACCCGTCCGAAGGCGGCGAGGCGCTCCACTCCAGGGATGCGCGACAGCGCGGTCTCGAGCAGGGCGCTGCTATTCATGGCCCAGTCGCTCGTAGAGATCGAGCAGCGCGCGATCGATCCGGCCATCAATGATCGAGGTCGGTGCCTCGACGACGCAGCCACCGCGCACCAGCGTGGCATCGCCGATCCAGCGCAGGTCGACTGCCGTCGGCGTCATGGCATCGAGGCCGCCGATCGCCTGGAGTGCGGCGAGGTCCTCGGGGTGCAGCCGCACCGTGACCGGACCGGAGACCGGTGCGAGCGCCAGGGCCTTGCCCACGAGTCGGTGGATCTGTTCCGGATCGGCGGCGAACTCGCGATCGAGCAGGTGTCGCGCGACGGCGAGCGACAGCGTGTGCACAGTGGTCGCGAGTTCGGTGCGCAGCCCGGTCGATGCATCCTCGAGGGCACGCATCGCGGCACGACAGGCACCGATGCTCGCTTCGAGATCGCGACCGGAACTCTCGGCGAATGCCGCCTGGCCCTCCATCCAGCCGCGCGCATATGCGGCTTCCTCGAGCGTCGGGCCCGAGGGCGTCTGGCCATCGATCCCGTGGGCCGACACCATCCGGAGATCCGGGGGCAGCCACTCGCGTACGCCGCTGCGCACCGGCGGTTCAGACAATGAATTCATCGTCGCTGGCCCGCTCGACCACGATCTCGCCCTGTTCCTGCAATGCACGGGCGATCTTGACGATCTCGCCGTGCGCGGCCTCGACATCCTTGACCTTTACCGGACCGACCAGTTCCATCTCTTCCATCAGGGCGCTCGAGGCGCGCTCCGACATGTTCTTGAGGATGTGCTCCTTGAGCTCCTCGCTGGCCGCCTTGAGCGCGATCGCGAGCTGCTTCCCCTCGATGTCGCGCAGCAGGCGCTGCATTGAGCGACCATCGAGCAGCCGGAGATCCTCGAAGACGAACATCAGCGCACGAATGTCGTCGGCGACCGAATTGCCCCGCGTGGCGATGGCATCGAGCAGCACCTTCTCGGTGCCGCCAGGAAGTTGATTGAGCACCTTCGCGACGGCCGCAGGTCCACCCGACGCCGTCATCTCCTGCGACAGCGTCAGGTCGGAGCGGGCACCCAGCCCGGCCTCGACCAGCTGCAACACTTCCGGCGAGACCTTCTCCATCCGCGCGATCCGGTAGAGCACGTCGCCCGAGACGTCGTGGCCCATCGCCTCGATGACACCGGCGGCGAGCTTGGGGTCGAGGTGTGCCAGGACCAGCGCAATGGTCTGCGGATGCTCGCCACGCAGGACGCTGTTGAGCACTTCCGGGGCGGCCTTCTTCAAGCGCGTGAGCCCGGTCTCGACCATCTGTTCCTGGATCTTTTCGAGCACCGACTTGGCGCGTGCCGGACCGAGCGCGCTCTCGAGAATCTGCCGGGCGTAGTCGACGCCGCCCTGCGCGATCGATTCGACCGCCCGCAGGACGTCGTGATACTCCGACAACACCGAATCGACGAGCTCGGAGCGCACCGTGGGCGTTTCGGCGATGGCGCGCGAGACCACTTCAACTTCTTCGCTTCCCAACTGCTGGAGGATGCGGGCCGATGCCTCGGCGCCGAGCGCCATGCAGAGAATCGCGGCCTTCTGGACGCCATCGAGTGCGGCGGCACGATGCGGACGCGCGGCGACGGCGCTCACGCGGCGTCCGCGATCCAGGCCCGGATCACCCGGGCCGCCGCTTCAGGCTGGCTCAATGATTCGGCCTGCACACGATTGCGAAGCTGGATATTCTCGGGCGTCGGCACTACGGCCTTGCTGGGCGCCGCGAGCGCCTCGAGTTCACCCTGCTGCTGGCCCCGCGGCAATTGCGCCAGGGCACGACGGCCCGACGACAACGCCCGCCAGGCGAGCACGAAGGCGGCGATCACGGCAAGCAGTGCAGCCAGCGGCGTCCCGAGCTTGCTCACCAGCTCGACACTCTTGTTTGGAATCGTCGACGCATCAGCCTTGGCGGCGATCACCGGTGGCGGCTCGCTGAAGGCGACCGCGACCACCGAGATGCGATCGCCGCGCGCCGAATCGGCGCCGACTGCATCGCGAATAAGCCGCTCAAGCTGCGCGCGCTGCGCATCCTGGACCGCGCCCTCGGTACCGAGCGCCCGGCTGTTGACCATCGCCGAGACGGTGAGCCGGGTGACGTTGCCGACCTGCGAGACGATCTTCTCGACTCGCTTCGAATTCGCGAAATCGTTGTTGATGACGGTTTGCGAGGTGGCCGAATCGCCGCCGCTGCTGCGGGCCTCGTGCGTCAGCACCTGACCCTGCGGGTCGTACTGCTCGACCGTGCGATCGACCTGATCGAAGTTGAGTCGCGCCGCGACCTGCACCCGGACTTCGGATGCGCCGACGGCCGTACCCAGCAACTGCTCCACCTTGGATGCAAAGTGCTTCTCGACACTCTGCTGCAGTTCGAGTTGATGCGACGAGAGGCCGGCATCGGTCTCGTCGGCGTTGTTGCTCGAGAGCGGTCGACCGGCGTCATCAATGACCGAGACGTGATCCGGCGTCATTCCTTCGACGCTGCTGCTCACCAGCTGACTGATGCCGCGCACCTGCGAGGCGTCGAGCGACTGATTCGGGCGGAGCGACACCACAACGGCGGCCTCGGGGGACTTCTCCTGGCTGCGCAGTGGCGAAGCCTCCGGCAACGCAAGATGCACCTGCGCGCGCTGCACGCCTTTCAGCGTTCCGATCGTGCGGGCAAGCTCACCCTCGAGCGCCCGGCGATAGGTCACGTGCTGGGTGAAGTCGGTCATCCCCCACGACGGCTTGTCGAAGAGCTCGAGCCCGGGGCGACCATTGGCCGGCAGTCCGTTCTGCGCGAGCAGGACGCGCGCCCGTGCCGCATCGGCCTCGGGCACATCAACTTCGGCGCCACCCGACGAGAGCTTGAAGGGAATCGTCGCCTTGGTGAGCGCGTCGGTGATGCTGCCGGCTTCGGCAAGATCGAGTTCGCGGAAGAGCGTCACATAGGTGGGGGCAGTCGCGCGACGGCCAACGACCACGGCCAACGCCACGAGACCGACGATGATCGCGAGGACCAGGAATCGCCGGTTGGGGTTCATCATCCGGATGGTGTCGAGCACGGGCTCAGGCCTGCACGTTCATGATGGTGCGGTACGCTTCGGTAAGCTTGTTCCGCGTCTCCACCAGGAATTCGAGCGACAGCGAGGCTTCTTCGGCCGCCGCCATCACCTGGTGCAGCTCCACCGGCTCACCGCGCAGGAATGCGTTGATGGTGTCGTCCTTCACCTGCTGTGCGCCCTGCACGTCGCCGACCGCGCGCTTGAGCAGGTCGCCAAACGGGGCCCCCGCCGATCCGACGCCGAGCGGCAATCCGCCGCCACGCTCGATCGGCGAGATGATCTGCCCGAGCCCGCGAAGTGGAGTGGTCATCGGATCAGGCCAGGATGTCGACGCGCTGACCAAGCGGCGCGGCGGGTGTCGACGACTTCGCGCCACCGGGGCCATAGCTGATGGGGCCGAGCGCGTTCATGTCGAGGAAGAAAGCGCGCTCTTCGTCGGTCAGGACATTCCAGAGCGCCGAGTCGCCGGCACGCGCCGGTGCCGATGGACGTGCGGCGGCTGGCCCGGCGGGGGCAGCAGCCGGTCGAGCGGTCGGCGGAGCGACCGGGCGCGGAATCGCGGTCGAAGGCGTGTAGCGAGAGATGGTCACTGGAATCGCTCCGTCAGATGTCGAGGGACCGGCGCAGCATCGCCTTGGCCGATTGGAACACCGTCGCGTTGGCCTCGTGCATCCGGCGCGCGATCATCAGGTCGACCGTCTCACTCGCGATGTCGACATTGGGGTAGAGCACATTGCCGGCTTCGTCGGCGTCGGGGTGCCCCGGGTCATGCTCCACGCGGAACGCGCTCGTGTCGTTGACCACGCTCGTCGTCGGCTGGCCGGTGACGGGGTCGGTGCCGGCAACGCCGATCTGGCGCTGGTACGGCTTGCCGTCCGGCCCACGCGTGACCTCGGCGTTGGCGATGTTGTTCGCGATGATCTCGAGGAAGCGCTGCTGCTGCGCCATCCCGCGGGCGCTGATCCCCAGCGGACCCATCAGGTTGCGCACCGGCCGTCCGGAGAACGGCACCCCCGACACGTCAGCCACGGTTCGTGATCGCCGTGTGGAGGTCGGCATAGGACTTCTGGAGCAGCTTGGCTGCTGCCTCGAAGCGGAGTTCGGTGTCGGCGAGAGAGGCCATATTGCGCTGCAACTCCTCATCCTTGTTCTGCTGGTCGATCGAGTTTCCGAGGGCATCGGCGAAGTCGGTGTTCGAGCTCCTGGCCGAGGCATCGGCCACCCGCGCGGCAATCGTCTTCTGGGTGGCGCTCAACTCATCCAGCCCGGCCCGCAGGTTGGAGGTGGAGGTGCCTTGGCCGAACAGTCCGCGGATCATCGAGGCTCCCGATGTGATTCGAGTTCAAATCCTCCTTGGGCAATCCGCGTACCGTAATTGGAAAGTCAGCGCAACTCTTTATTGCGCATATGGTTACAAGAAAATGCCACCCCGGACAGAACGGCCGGGGTGGTCATTGACGCCGGAAGAAAGTTCCCCGACGCCGGTCAAGGTTGCCGAGGGTGGTTCAGCCTGGGGCGGGGATATTCAGCTTGTTGCGGAGGGTCCGTTCACTGATTCCGAGCAGGCCGGCAGCCCGCACCCGGTTGCCGCCGGTACTCTCGAGCGCCCGCTTGATGGTGATCTTTTCGAGCTCCTCGAGGTTGAGCGGCAAGGCGGCCGCTTCGCCCGAGGTGATCACGGCAGCGGTGGCACCTGGGGCCGGACCGCCCCCGGCCCCGACCGCCCGCGCACTGCCGTCGTGGCGGAGGTAGGCCGCGAAGATCTCGGGGACCATCGGCCGGCCGCGCGCGAGAATCACCGCTCGCTCCACCGCGTTGGCGAGTTCGCGGACATTTCCGGGCCAGGAGTATTGCTGCAGGAAGGTGAGTGTCTCGGCCGGGAGATCGCCAACCGCCAGACCAAGCGACTCCGACGCACTCTTGATGAAGTGCTGTACCAGCAAGGGGATATCGTCGGGGCGCTCACGCAGCGGCGGCGTCCGGATCGGCACCACGTGGAGGCGATAATAGAGGTCTGCCCGGAAACGCCCGGCCGAGACCTCGGCGTGGAGGTCGCGGTTGGTGGTCGCGATGATCCGGACATCGACCTTGACCGCGTCGCGCCCGCCCACCCGCTCGAATTCCTGCTCCTGGATCGCCCGCAACAGCTTCGCCTGCAGGTCGAGCCGCATCTCCGAAATCTCGTCCAGCAGCAGCGTCCCCCGATTGGCGCGCTCGAAGGCGCCGGCCGCCCGGGCCGTGGCGCCAGTAAAGGCGCCTTTTTCGTGCCCGAACAGGACGCTCTCGACCAGCCCTTCGGGGAGCGCGGCGCAATTGACGGTCACGAAGGCCTGATCGCGCCGAGGGCTCTGGTCGTGGATCGCCCGCGCGACCAGCTCCTTGCCCGTCCCCGATTCCCCTTCGAGGAGTACCGAGGCCCGGGTTGGGGCCACAGTTGCTACAGTATCAAGGAGATCCCGGACGGCTGGACTGCGGCCAACGAACTTCCGCCGCGACTGGATCCGGGTGATTTCCTGACGGAAGACTTCGTTTTCTGAGCGGAGTCGGGCGTAGTCGAGGGCATGCTGGACGGTGATCTGGAGGGTGTCGGCCCGGACCGGCTTGGTGATGTAGTCGACCGCGCCGCTGCGCATCGTGAGCACGGCATGTTCCACACTGGAGTGGCCGGTAATGATCACCACCGGGATCTTCAGGTGACGATTCTCGAGCGTGTGGAGCAGGTCGAGCCCGCTCATGTGGGGCATCTGGAAGTCGGCGAGAATCAGGTCAACGTGATGCGCATCAAGGACTTTGAGCGCTTCCTCACCATCGGTGGCGAGGATCACGCCGAAGCCGAGCTCTCCCAGTACCTGCTCGAAGAGGGCTCCGACTGCTGGTTCGTCGTCAACGCACAAAATCGTCGTCATCAGCTTCCCGACTCAAGCCTTTGAAAAGGTATCCGATACTCGCGGCACCGCCACTCTCGGATGGAGGTCCCAGGTGCGCATTACCAACTTCATGGTCAACGACCGGCTCCTGCGGAACCTGCAGGCGCAGAATCGGGCGTTGAACGAAGCGTCCCAGCAGGTCTCCACCGGGGCCCGTCACGAGAACATCTCGGACGATCCGGTCGCAGGCGCCGCTGTGCTTCGCGCCGACCGGGGCTCCCGCGCCGTCCAGCAGTACCGGCGGAGCGTCACCTCGGTGCAGACCAGGCTCGCCTCCGAGGAGTCATCGCTCGGGCAAGTGACCGACCTCCTCTCCCGGGCTCAGGAACTCGCCACGGGTCAGGGCGGCAGCAACGCGAACACCGCCAGTCGAGCCGCCGCTGCGGTCGAGGTCCAGTCGCTGATCGATCAGACGATTTCTATCGGAAATCTGAAGGTGGGCAACGAATTCGTCTTTGGCGGGACTGAAATCGCCGCACCGCCCTTTCAGGCCGACGGAACATACGTCGGAAGCGCACTCGGACGACAGGCCGAGATCGGTGCGAGCGACGTCATCAACACGGTCCACAGCGGCCAGCAGATGCTGGTGGGCTCCGGGGTCCTCTCTTCACTGATCACGCTGCGTGACGCGCTCACCGCCGACAATCCGGCCGCCATCCGTGCCTCGCTCTCGCCACTCGGCACCGCCTTCGACAACACCCAGCGGAATCTGGCCGAAGTGGGCGCCCGCACCCTCGCCATGGACAACGCCTCGACGGCGCTCGACTCGCTGGCCAAGGCGTTCACCGATGAGCGCAGCGCCAACAATGACATTCCGCTCGAAGAGGCGGCGATGCACCTGGCCCAGGTCCAGAACGCCATGCAGGCCGCCCTGCTCGCGACCAGCAAGATCCTCAACACCAGCCTGACGGATTACCTCACATGAGCGCGGTTCCCCAAGACAAGTTTCTGGCCGAAACCGTGGCGACACGACTCTTCGGGCCGCTCACCGTGTCGCCCGACGAGACCGTGGTTTTCCCGCGCGGCCTGCCGGGCTTCGACCAGAGTCGCCGCTTCGTCCTGCTGCCCGCCTCGCAGGGCGGGCTCTACTGGCTGCAGTGCCTCGACACGCCGGAGCTGGCCTTCATGCTGGTGGAGACGGTCCGCGTATCGGAGAACGCCTGGGCGCAGACCCCCGGGGCACTGGCGATCGTGACCCTTCCGTCGGGCGACCAGCCGGCCACGGCAAACCTTCGGGCGCCGGTCCTGATCGATCTGGTCGCCGGCCTCGGCCGCCAGGCCATCATGGCCGATTCCGACTATGGCACCGCCCATCCGTTCGACCTCTCCTCCCTGCTGGGCGACTCCGCCAAGTAGCTGGCTCAAGGTCCTCAGCAGGGGACCGATAACATCACCACACCGCCGGCGACCACTCTGGTCGCCCACCAATCCGGAGCACGGATGCTCCGAAGACACCGTTAAGGGAGTAACAGTACCATGCCAAGCATTCAGACGAACGTTGCAGCAAACACCGCCCTCCGGAACGTCGCGATGTCTGCGACCGGCCTCGAGAAGCAGATCGCCAAGCTGTCCTCCGGTTTCCGCATCAACCGTTCGGGCGATGACGCCGCCGGCCTCGCCATCGCGAACAAGCTTCGCGCCGAGAGCCGCTCGCTCCAGCAGGCGTCGCGCAACGCGTCGCAGGCGACCTCGATGCTGCAGATCGCCGATGGTGCCGTCAACACGATCTCCGGGATTCTGGACCGTATGAAGGAACTGGCCACCGCGTCGAACTCCTCGTCGATCGGCACCCAGCGCGACAAGCTGGACTCCGAGTTCCAGTCCCTGAAGGCGGAAATCGGCCGTATCGCCGGCACCACGCAGTACCAGGGCTCCAACCTCGTCGACGGCACCCTCGGGCTTTCCCAGACCGCCGGTACGCTGGCTGTCGGCTCGAACAGCGTGACCTCGATCAAGGTTTCTGGCGCGAAGGCTGACACGTACACCTTCACGCACGCCGCGGGCGTTGCGACGCTGACCACCGGCGCCGCCGCTGGCGACTCGACCCAGGTGCTGGCCATCCCGGCCGGCGTCGCGGGCAGCTACAACTTCGACAAGCTCGGCATCACCGTCGGCGTCAGCGCTGCGGTCACGGCCACCAGCTTGAACGGCCTCACGGTCACTGTTGGCGGCACGGCCGCTGCGGACTTCATGGTCGGCTCGTCGGGCAACTACAGCACCACCGACCTCGTGTCGCTGACCGCTGTGGACCTCAGCACTGGCGCGACTGGCCTGAACATCGCTTCGCTCGACGTGCTTTCGTCCGGCAACGCGCAGGCGGCCCTGACGGCGCTTGACTCGGCCATCGACAGCTCCAACACCGCGATCGGCACCATCGGCGCGGCCCAGAGCCGGATCGAGTTCGCCAGCAACAACGTCGCGACCATCACGCAGAACGTGATCGCGGCCGAGTCGACCATCCGCGACGCCGACATGGCGGCCGAGATGACCTCGTTCACGAAGTACCAGATCCTGCAGCAGGCGGGTACGGCGATGCTGGGTCAGGCGAACCAGTCCGCCCAGTCGGTGCTGTCGCTCCTCCGCTAAGTTTTCGCGAAGGAGTAAATCGGTGAGGGGGTCGCTTCGGCGGCCCCCCGCCACTTTTTTCAGGGGTCCGTCATGACCACACCGTTGTCTTCGATTGCCGGCGTCATCTCGGGGTTCAAGTACACCGACCTGGTCGACGCCATCATCAATCAGGCGCGGGTCCCCGCGGCTCGGATGGAAAACGAGATTGCGAACATCTCGAACCGGAAGACCGCGATCGAGTCGTATCGCACCCTGCTCTCCGATCTCCAGACGGCGGCCAAGGCGCTCCGCGACGGCAGCGCGTTTGCAGGCACTTCGTCGACCAGCACCATTCTCTCGGGCCGTTCCCTGGCCACCGTGGCGACCACGGCGGCAGCGACGCCGGCGACCTACACCCTCAAGGTCTCGGAGCTTGCCCGGGCCGAGAAGCTCAGCGCCACCGGTACCCTCAGCAGCAGCACCGCACTTGGGGTCACCGGCAGCTTCACGATCAACGGCAAGGCGGTGAACGTTGCTGCCGATGCCTCCCTCGCGACCATTCGCGATGCCATCAATGCGGCCAACTCCGGCACCACGCCGTCCGGAGTGAGCGCCACCATCATTTCCGTGTCGCCGACCGACAACCGCCTCATCCTGACCAGCAACGCGACCGGTGCAGCGGGCATTGCCCTCGCTGATACGTCGGGGACCGTGCTTCAAGGTCTGGGATTGCTCGACGGTGTCGGCGCGGTACCCCTCACGGCGGTGCTCGTCGACGGACGCGATGCGACCTTCGCCATCAATGACATCCCGATGACACGCAGCTCGAACGTCATCGCCGATGCCATCGATGGCGTGACCCTGACGCTCACGGCCGAAGATCCGACCGCAGAGAACTCGATCGCCGTGGGTCACTTCATCGACCCGGCGCGTACCGCGATGCAGACCTTCGCCGACGCCTACAACAAGCTCTCGACCTTCGTCAAGGCGCAGAGCGTGGTGACCAACGGCGCGATCCCGGCGCTGTACGGCGATTCGATGATCCGCTCGGTCCGCAACGGGTTGCCCGCCGTGCTGCTGGCGACTGTCGGTGGCGCGGCCGCCGACCTGGCCACCGCCGCGAGTGTCGGTCTCTCGCTCAGCCGCGATGGCACCGTCAACTTCGACGCGACCAAGTTCGACGCCGCCTTCAAGGACCGCTTCAACGAATTGCCGGCGCTCTTCAACGAACGCCGCAGTGCGACCGGCACCGGGCTCAGTTTCATTTCGAGCGCCAACAACACGTCGGAAGGCAACTTCGCCGTGAACGTCACCACGGCCGCCACGCGTGCGAGTTATTCCACCACCGGCTTCAGCGGCAGCTATGACGCCGGTGTCACGCCGGACACGATCACCTTCCGCGACACCAAGAACAACACCACGGTCGATGTCGCCCTCACCACCGGGATGACATCGTCAGACATCGTGAGTGCGTTGACGGCAGCCTTTGCAGCCAACAGCCTCAGTCTCACGGCCGAGCTCGTCGGCAATGACATCAAGGTGAGCCACTCGGCCTATGGTCAGCTCGCCGGTGTCACCGTCACGATGCAGGGCGTGGGCGATGGCGCATCCGAAGCGTGGGGCGCCGACGGCTCCGCCTTCGGTACCGATATCGTCGGCACGATCGACGGCAAGGCGGCGACCGGCACCGGTCAGACGCTCGTGGGGGATTCCGGACAGACCACGGCGGGGCTGGTCGCGCTCTATCAGGGCACGGGCACTGGCGCGATCGGGAATCTCTCGCTCGCACTGGGGACCGGCGCGCGAGTCGAGCGGCTGCTCAGCTCCTTCCTCGACACCGCAACCGGCGTCCTCGACAATCGGGTGACGTCGTTGACCACCCGCTCCGAAGGGCTCACGACGCGCGTCGCCAACATGGACGAGCGACTCGCCCGGCGCCGTGCCTCGTTGCTGCGGCAGTTCGTGCTGATGGAACAGAACATCTCGGCGTTGCAGAAGCAGTCGACCGCGCTCGGCTCGCTCACCTCCAGTCAGTCGAAGTGATCTCATGAGCTACGGGACGAATTCGAGCCGCTACCGCGAGATGGAAGTACTGTCGATGTCACCGGCGCAGCGCGTCGTGCTCCTCTATCACCATCTCCTCGTGAATCTGCGCCAGGCACGCGCGCACATGGAGCGGGGCGAAATCGAGGCACGCGGCAATCGTCTGTTGCGCGCCGAAGAGATCGTGCACGAACTCGCCGTCTCGCTCGACCACGAGGCTGGTGGCGAGATCGCGGGCCGGCTCGCCGCCCTCTATGCCTGGTTGCTCGGAGAATTCGCAGCCGTGCATCTCCATCCCGACAGCGAGCGCCTCGATAGCGCAGTACGGGTGATCAGCGAACTCCATGAAGCCTGGACGGCGGTGGCGGCGCAGGCCGTCGAGCCGTCAGCAACGGCCGCAGGATGACGCAGCCCGGCTTCGACCCCACCGAGATGGCCACCCTGCTGGCGGCCCAGATCGCCGACCTGGCGCGGTATCGTCACGTCGTCGAAGCACAGCATTCCGTGCTTCGGATGGGGGAGGCCGGCATGCTCGAGGTCTTCGCGGCCGAGGCCGACGGGATCATCAGCGACCTGTCGGCCCGGGAGGTTCGCCTCCTCGCGATCCGCGCAGCGGCCCAATCGGACCTGATTCCACACGCTCCCTCACTGGCTGCCCTCCGGGCTCAGGTCGAGACCGAGCGTGCCGGCGCCGGGGCCGCAGCCGCAGAACTCGCGCGGCAGATGGAAATCGAGGCCCGGTCGGTCGCCAAACAGCTCGAGGATACCCACAAGGCCCTCGACCAGTTGCTTTCAGGCTACAGTCAGCGCAAGGACGACGGCGGGCCGGTGTTGCTTGATCGCACCGGTTGACCGGCAGAAAGGCCGGTAAAGGTTTCCGGATCAGGACCGATAACAGATGGACCACAGCATCCCAGGCCCGGCTTGACTTCCTCGCTGCCCGGACCGGACGCTGTCAGATGGAGGTAGCACCATGACTGTCGATCGACTTGGCAATTCCGGCGTTCAGCCCCAGGGCCCGCGCCGCACCGAAGTGACTCCCCGCGATGTTGGCGGGACGCCTGCTGGCGCAGCGGATCGCGCCCGGCCGGACGGCGAGCTGGCGGCGGATACCGTCGAACTCTCCGCCGACGTCGCCGGCGCGACCAGTGGTGAGGCCGTGCCGAACGGCAGCATTGATCCGGCACGACTGCGCGACATTGCCCGGCGAATTGCCGATGGCAGCTATGACACCCCGGCGGCACGCGACACGATCGCCGGGCGCCTTCTTCAAGACCTCGATCACTCCGCGGGAGGGTGATTCGCCATGAAGTGCCTGATCGTCGATGACTCGGCCACGATGCGCCGAATCCTCGTCAACGCCATGAAGAGCATCGGATTCTCGAACATCGTCGAAGCCGGCGATGGGAAGGAAGCGCTCGATCGCATTGACGCCGAAATCGGACTCGTCATCACCGACTGGAACATGCCGGTGATGGGCGGCCTCGAGTTGGTGCGTGCCCTCCGGGCGCGCGAAGACACGGCAAGAATGCCGGTGTTGATGGTGACCACCCGCAGCGGCAAGGAAGACATCCTCGAAGCCGTCACGGCCGGGGTCAACAGCTACATCCTCAAGCCGTTCACCCCGCCGGTGCTCAAGGAGAAGATCGATCAGCTCCTCGCGACGGCTGCTGGCTGAGCGAGGAACCGATCATGTCTGCGACCCCCCGCCCGACGGAGTTCGCTCCGGCCGACCTCGAGAGCACCCTCTCGCTGCTGACCCGCCTCATTGCCGAGATCCAGGCTGGCGGGCTGGACACCAACGGCGAAGCCCGGATCGAAGATCTGGTCAGTGCCGTGCGCGCGCGTCCGCAGCTGGTGTCATTGCCGTCCACGCTGCTGCGCGTCTACAACGAGATCGTTGCCGCGCTGTCGGGCATTCGCCAGACTCGCGAACACATCCAGCACCACGCGCTCGACCAGCTCCGCGACACGCAGGACCGGCTGAGCCAGGTCTCGACCACGACCGAATCGGCCGCGCTCGAAATGCTGAACGGCCTCGATCGGACCCTCGCCCTGGTCGACACCATCGAGACCGGCGCACCCGGCGCCGATCACATCGCCGCGGTCGAGACGCTTCGCAACGAGATCAACAATCTCTTCGGGCACCTGCAGTTCCAGGACATCATCACCCAGCAGCTGCGCGGCATCACCGATCTGGTCGAGGATGTCGAGGCGCGCATGGGTCGCGTTGCCGACCTGCTTGATCAATCGCTGAGCGGCCCGCCGTCCCAGAGCGCTGGTCAGGACGTCGAGCGCGCCGAGCCGTCCGAGTACAATCCGGGCGCCTCGTGGGAACATCAGACCGAGCAGTCCGAGATCGACGCGGCGTTCAGCAAGCCGAAGTAACGAAAGGCGAGAAGCGAGAAGCGAGAAGCGAGAAGCGAGAAAAACTCGAGGGCCGGCACCTTCCACGGATGTCGGCCCCTCGGCTGTTCTCGCT
>JBDSMX010000007.1:0-5506 GCA_039915645.1 Gemmatimonadales bacterium
TTGGTGAGTTATTTGCTGGTGGCCAGTGGGTGATCGACGCCCCAGGCGTCGCGCGCGACCCGCCATTTTCCGTCGGCATCATGATGGTAGAGGACGAGTCCCCAACCGGTGTCTTCCATCGGCGCACCACCCGCGATCGGCGTATCAACCGACTTGTAGCTGTAGCGCTCGATCGCCCAATCGCCCGCCACCTTGAACTCCTGCGACGGCTTGTCCCAGTAAGTCTTGTAGGCCTTGAGATAGCCGCCGGCCCACGCCACTGCGGCGGGCTTGCCAACCACCGGCGGGAGGTTGCCGGTCATGAACACCACGTCCTCGGTCAGCATCGCCGCGAGCGAGTCGATGTTGTTCGCGTTGATCGCATTCACATACGCCTCATGTGTCTGTCGCTTGACCGCTGCGGTATCGACGACAGCGGCAGTCGCAGCAGGTGCGGGTGCAGGAGTCGAGCAGGCAGCGAGAGTGGCCACGAGGAGAAGCGAACCAGGAATCAGGCGCATGGGCAGAATGCTCCGGTCGAAGGATCAGGCGCTGGTTACGGAATCCGAGGCGGATGGACGGAGTTTCGGACGAGGTCGCGCGGCGCGGCCCGGCTCAAAAGGTACTCCCGCTCGGGCAGGGAGGTGGTGCGCTCAGCCGCCCGCCGACGCGGTCCCGGTCATCGCCCGCCTCTTGTTCCGGGGTTGCGGCCGTCTCATACTTGACCGGTCCAACGCAGCGCAGAACTCCCACGCCCGGCGGCTCCAATGAAGAACCATGACGGCAAGACGGCCTGGCCGATGATGCTGGGACTGGTGATCCTGGTCGCGGCCGGCAGCTACCTCCTGGGCCAGAAGCGGTTCAACCCGCTCGAGTGGTTCCGCAGCCGTTCCGCCGCGGCCGAGCCTGCCGCCCTCGCCGCCGACTTCAAGAAGCGCTGCGAGCCGCTCGCGGCAAAGAAGATCAGCTGCTATTCCGCCGGCTTCGATTCGCTCGCCGTCTCGGGCAAGGTCAAGCTCGCGATGCAGACCCTGGAGCGCCTCAAGACCATCGATCCGGACGCTGTTCCCAACGGGCACGTGTTTGCCCACGGCATCGGCATTTCGGCCGAGAAGGGCGGCGGGGAGATCACCACGATCTTCGGTCAGTGTGACGAGAGCAACGAATCCGGCTGCTATCACGGCGTGCTGCAGGCCTACTTCAGTGCCGCGAAGTCGGTGACCGCGGTCGAGGTGAATGCGGTCTGCGCCCCGTTCCGCATCAAGGAATCCGATCGCTGGCTCCTCTTCCAGTGCGTCCACGGTGCCGGCCACGGCCTGACGATGTACTACGGGCACGATGTGCCGCGCGCACTGCAGGACTGCGACTACATGCCCGATGAATGGGGCCGCCGTTCCTGCTACGCCGGCGTCTTCATGGAGAACATCGTCAATCAGCAGATGAAGACCGCCGAGTCCCACGGCCTGCAGTCGCACGAAGGGATGCACATGGAGGGAATGGCGGGTGGCGCGAGCGCGCCCTTCAAGGCGCTCGACAAGGACGACCTGCTCTACCCCTGCTCGGTGATGGCCGAGCGCTACCTCTTTTCCTGTTACGAGATGCAGACGGCCGCGATCCTCTACCAGAACGGCAGCAATATCGGCGAGGCCGCCAAGACCTGCGATACCGCCCCCAAGGCGATGCGCTACGTCTGCTACCAGAGCCTGGGCCGCGACATCAGCGCCTTTGCCCTCGGCAACGACGCACGAGCAATCTCGATGTGCAATCTCGGCACCGACAGTTATCGGCCGTGGTGTTTCTTCGGACTCGCCAAGAGCTACGTGAACAAGAGCGCCAAGCCCGAGGAAGGGATCGCGCTCTGCAAGGCGGTCACCGAGGTGAATGCCAAGCTGAAGTGTTATGAGGCCGTCGGCGAGATGATCGGCACCCTTCGCGCCGACAATGCGCAGCGTCAGACGCTCTGCGACACCGGTGAGGCGGCCTACCGCGAGGCATGCCTTTACGGAGCGCGGGTCGCGTTTCAGCCACCCGATGCACTTGCCAAGCTGAATACCGCCGCAGCCTCCGACTGACCGCTCCGCCCATGCGCACCGCTCCCTTGCGACCACTGGTCCTCGGAGCAATCGGCGTCATCACCGCCGTCGCAGTCTCCGTGCGCTACGCGACTTCGGGATACCACACCGCCCTGCCGCTCCTGCTGGTGGGAGCGGTGGCGCTGATCGCGGTGGCGCTTCACACCGGAGCACCGGCTCAGCAGCGCGCGGTTCCGCTCCGCCAGGATATCATCGCCGGTGCATGCATCGGCCTCATCCTGCTGCCGATCTACTGCTGGCGACTCTACACCACGCCGTGGCAGGTCAACACCGATGAAGTCACCATCATGTACGTCATGCGCCAGCTCCTGCACACGAGCGGCACCGACCCGCTCGGGCTGAGCTGGTACTTCGGTTTTCCTGCCGGGATCTTCGTGGTGGTGGGTTGGCTGGCCGAGCGAATTGGCGGCATCGATCTCTATCAAGTGCGGGTGATTCATTCGCTCTTCGGCGTCGGCTCGGCATTGCTGGCGTACGGCCTCTTCCGCCAGTTCACCACGCCGTTGCGCGCGGCGACCTTCGCCCTGATCCTCGGCGCCAATCATTCGCTGATCGGTATCAGCCGGATGGCGATGCGCGACAACACCGGTCTCTTCCTCGAACTGCTCGCCCTCCTCTTCCTGGTGCACGGCTTCGTCCGGCGCTCGAGCGGCTGGCTCTTCTTCGGTGGGGCCGCGGCCGGTCTCACCTTCTACACTTATTTCCCATCGCGAATCACCCTGGTGATCTGGGGAGCAACGCTCGGCGCGATCTGGCTGCTGCGGCCGAGCCGCGATTGCTTCCGTCGGGTGGTAGTGGCCGGTCTCGTCTCGCTTGCGGGGTGGGCGGTTGTCGCCGCGCCGGTATTGATCGCGAGCAACAAGCACCAGAGCGAGGCGTACGGATATCAGCGGCAACAATTCCTCTTCTACCCCGAGGGCCGGCTGCTGGAACAGCAGTGGACCGGGACGCCAACACCCGCCGCCGCGTGGAAGGCGAATATCCGCCAGGGACTCGGCACCTTCAACGGCAAGACCCAGGATCAGGGCTACATCTACCCGAACTTTGGTCACGCCTTCACCGACCGGATCTCCGGCGTGCTGCTCTGGATTGGTGTCGTGGTGGCCTTTGGCGCGCTCTGGCGCCGGCGCAACGACGCGCTCCCCGAGGTGCTGGCGCTCACGGGATTCTGCTCGCTCTACCTCGCCTTCGCGTTCCTGATCACCAAGGCCCCCAACTACACCCGCCTGCTGGTGATCCTGCCGTTCGTGGCGTGGCTCGCCGGAAGCGGTCTCTGGTGGCTTGCCGAATGGATCAGCCAGCGCGTACGCCGCGAATCGCCGGCACGGAGCCGACTCGCTGGCACACTCGCCGTGGTCGGTGTGGCGGCAATCCTGGTCGTCAACGTGCGGATCTTCAACGAATTCGCAGCACGTGGCGTCGCGGAAGGGAATGATGTCGGCAGCACCGGCCGGTTGGTGGCCGCGCGGCGAGGAGTGACAGGTCAGACCTGGATTCTCGCCGCCGACAAACGGCTGCCGTATTACAGTTGGGGAGAACAGTGGCAGTGGCAAAGCTGGGTCGCGTTTTTCGCCGACAGCGCGCAGAAGGTGACCGTGGTCTCGCCCGATTCACTTGACCGCGTCGCACTGCCTTCGCGATTCACACTGCTGTTGTCGCGCAGCGCCTGGGCCGAACAGGAGATGCGACTCCGGACGATGCATCGTGTTGGCGCAGTCGTGCCGGTGATCCCCAGCGGGAAATTACTCGCCGTGGATATCAGCGCCCTGCAATAGCGCCGCCTTCCGGCGGAGCAGATAGCGTCGCACTGCCGGGTCACGTTCGAGTCCGACTGCCTGAACATACGCAGCATCTGCGGCCTCAAGTTGCCCGGCTCTCCCCAGCAATTCCGCGCGCGTAGCCCAGTACGGTTGATACTCGGCGAGTCTCCCGTCGGCGGTCGCATCGGGCATGGCGCGCAGGCCCGCCTCGGCGCCCGACACTTCGGCGACCGCGAGCGCCCGGTTGATCGCCACCACAGGCGACGGCAAGATGGCCAAGAGCGCATCGTAGAGTTGGACGATTGCCGGCCAGTTGTTTGCCTGGGTGAGGCCGCGCGTGGCATGGGCAGACTGCAGCGCGGCCTCGAACTGATAGCGCCCCACCTCTCCCAGCTCGGCGGCACGAAGCAGCGTCTGTTCGGCCTCTCGCACCAGCGCAAGATTCCACTTGGCGGCATCCTGCCGCCCCAGCGGCACATATTCACCGTCGGCATCGCGCCGCGCCAGACGCCTGGCATCCAGGTGCAGCAGAAGCGAGAGCAGGCCGAGCGCTTCCGGTGCGTCGGGGAGCAACTCGGTGACGATGCGGGCGAGAAAGACCGCTTCGGCGATCAATTCACGACGCGCCGGATCTGCCCCCTCAGGGTCGCCCCACCCCTCCGAAAAGGCCGCATAGATCGCATCGAGGACGCTCTCGAGACGTGCGGGAAGTTCCTCACGTTCGGGAATCGTGAACGGAACTCCCGCGTGCCGAAGCTTTCCCTTGGCGCGCACCAGTCGCTTGGCCATCGCAGCCGGCGAGGTGAGAAATGCCGACGCGATCGTGCGTGCCTCGAGACCGAGCACCACTTGCAGCATCAGCGGCGCGCGAATGCCTGGTTCGATGGCGGGATGTGCGGCCGCAAAGAGCAGCGCAAGTCGATGATCGGGAAACTCCGCCTCGCCCTTCTCCTGCAACCATTCTTCGGTGAGCAACAGCAACTGCGGCGAGGCCACGGCGCCGGTCTGCTGACGCCGCGCGACGTCGGTGGCCCTGCGGCGGGCCACGGTGAGCAGCCACGCCTCCGGATTGTCGGGCACCCCTCGCGTCGGCCAATCGACGAGCGCGGCCGCGAAGGCATCGGCGAGCGCGTCTTCCGCTTCGGCGAGGTCGTGAGTGCGTGCCGCGAGCAATGCGACCAGCTTGCCATAGCTGCGCCGGGCGACCGCGTCGGCAAGCTGATGCGCTTCGCGGTTGCCCTCTTCGAGACTCACGGAATTACCGGGCGGACTCGTAGCAGTTGAAAATCCTTCCGCTCGGAAACGATCGCGTCGTGGTGAGTCGCAGCTGCTGCGGCGAGGGGAGCCCATCGAACATCGTCCGCCCACTGCCGATCACCACCGGGTTGATCACCAGCTGGTATTCGTCGATCAACGATTCCCGGGCAAGTTGCGCGATCACCGTGCCGCTGCCGAGAATGACCAGGTCGGGCCCGATCTCGCTCTTCATCTCACGGATGGCGGCCGTCAGCCCGCCGCGAATCACCCGGGTGTTGTTCCAGTCGGCCCGTTCGAGCGTGCTCGAGAAGACGATCTTCGGCATGCTGTTCATCCCTGCCGCGACGACCGGCATCATCTTCGCCGCCGTTGGCGTCGGCCAGAACGAGGCCATGAGCTCGTAGGTCACCCGCCCGA
>JBDSMX010000023.1:0-4566 GCA_039915645.1 Gemmatimonadales bacterium
GCGATTGCCAAGCCCGACGACATCCTCTTCTCGGCGGATCTTCCCAAGACGCGATCGGGGAAGATCATGCGGAGATTGCTGCGTGACATCGCGGAAGGACGCGCGTTGGGCGATACCACGACGCTCGCGGATCCGGGTGTGGTGGCGAAATTGAAGGAGCAGTACGAAGCGACGGAGTCGTAACGCAGCGCAGGGGCGGGGCATGCCCCGCCCACCCCGAGTCAGGCAGCACGGTCAAAGGGCGTTGCTTCGTGGGCTGCCTCTCCGCGACTGCCGAGGTTCCGACGGGCATTACGCTAGCGACCCCTTAAACTCCGCTCGCGGGAACCCCGAAGGCCGCTCCGAGGCACCCACGACGCAACGCCTCCGGATCCCCTGGTTGTTGCCCTATACCTGAATCTGCGCGCCCAATTCAATTACCCGATTCGGCGGCAGTCCGAAATACGCCGTGGCGCTCTGCGCGTTGCGGCTCATCACCCCGAACAACTTGGCGCGCCACCCCGGCATCGCATCGGCGGCGCGTGGTGCGCCGCGCGCGCGCGGCGTCACGATGAGCGTTTCCCGGCCGAGGAAGAAGGAGATCTCGCTCATCCTGAGCGAGGGCATGCCGTCTTCACGGTCTTCGTGGAGCCGATCGGTTACCAGCGCGAGAATCTCCGGCACATCGGGAGACTCGAGGAAGCCGTAGTGCGCCATCACCTGATAGAACCCTTCGCCCTTGGCCTCGACCGTGACACGATCGGCAGCCGCCACCTGCGGAATCTCGGCCGACTGCACCGTCATCAGGACGACCTTCTGGTGCAACACCTTGTTGTGCTTGAGGTGGTGCAGAAGGACCGGCGGTGCGACATCGGGAATCGACGTCATGAAGACGGCGATGCCAGGCACGCGATGCGGCTGCCGCCGCGCAATGTCGGGAACGAAGAGCTCGAGCGGAAGTGACGTCTCCTTGAGCAGCGCCGTGACCTGGCTGCGCCCCTTCTTCCAAGTGCTCATCAACAGATAGATGAAGATGGCCGCCACCAGCGGCACCCAGCCGCCGTGTGGAATCTTCAACACGTTCGCCGAGAGGAGGGCGAGGTCAACGATCACAAAGAGGGTGGTGATGGTCACCACACGCCACATCGGCCACTTCCAGATGTTCGACATCACCGCGGCAAAGAGAATCGAGGTGGTGAGCATGGTGCCGGTGACGGCCACGCCGTAGGTGCCGGCGAGCGCCTGCGGCGTCTTGAACGCCATCACCAGCGCGATGCAGGCGAGCCAGAGCGCGGTGTTGATCCCCGGCATGTAGATCTGGCCCATCTCGGTGTGCGAGGTGTGGATGATCCGCATCCGCGGGATGAAGCCGAGCTGCATGCCCTGTTGCGTGAGCGAGTACGCCCCGGAGATGAGTGCCTGCGACGCCACGACCGCCGCGGCCGTGGCGATCACCACCATCGGGTAGAGCGCCCAGCCAGGCACCAGCGCATAGAAGGGGTTGTAGTCCGCCGGCAACATTCCGGCCTGCAGGTGCTCGAGCAGCAGTGCGCCCTGCCCGAAATAGTTCAGCACCAGCGCCGGGAGCACCACCAGGAACCAGGCGAAGCGAATCGGCTTGGGCCCGAAATGCCCCATGTCGGCGTAGAGCGCCTCTCCGCCGGTGATCACCAGCACGACGGCGCCGAGCACCTCGAGTCCCGCGACGCCATGCTGAAGAAAATAGTTGACGGCGTACCAGGGGTTGAGGGCCGCGAGCACTTCGGGATGCGCGAGGATGCCGCGCACTCCGAGCATTGCGATGGACGCGAACCAGACGGTCGTCAGCGGCCCGAAGATCTTGCCGATGCCGGCGGTGCCCCGCTTCTGCACGAAGAAGAGCGCCGTGATGATCACCACCGACATCGGCACCAGCCACGCCTGGGTGAAGATCGGGGACGCCATCTTGAGCCCGTCGACGGCGCCCAGCACCGAGATCGCCGGCGTGATGACACCATCGCCGTAGAGTAGCGCGGCGCCGAAGAGGCCGACCATCAGCAGGATCGAACGCTTGCCCGTGGTCTTGGACTTTCCGCCCGGGCGCACCAGCGCGAGCAGCGCCAGAATGCCGCCCTCGCCGCGGTTGTCGGCGCGCATCACCAGCGTGATGTACTTGAACGAGACGACAAAGTTCAGCGCCCAGAAGACCAGCGAGAGCACACCGAAGAGGTTGTCGCGGGTGAGGGCGATGCCGTGCGGGCCGGAAAAACATTCGGCCAGCGCGTAGAGCGGGGAGGTGCCGATGTCGCCGTAGACGACACCGAGAGCGGCGAAGGAGAGGGCGGCGAGCGCCGCCCCCTTCGGCTCGACTCGTTGATGGCTCACGGCTTCGGCGGAGTCGCCGGCGCGGTGGCCTTGGCGGCCACGATCGAGTCCACGATGCGCACCATCTCGTCGCCACTCATTCCTTCATACAAACGACCCGCGATCAGAAAGGTCGGCGTCGATCCCACACCAACCTTGGCGGATTCCTGCGAAGACGCTTCGATCCGGCCGGCATACTTCGCCGATTCCATGCAGGTCTGCCAGGTATCGGTGTTCACGCCAGCGGCGGCGGCCGCGGCCTTGAGCAGGCTGAGCGGATTGGTCTTGCCGAAGCGCTCGGTCTGGGTCGCGAAGATATGGTCTTTCATCTCCCAGAACTTCCCCTGGTCGTTGGCACAGGCAGCGGCGTGGGCCACCAGCCTCGAATTGGGATGCACCGGGAGCGGGGTGTCGCGGTAGCGGTAACGGATCTTGCCGGTCTCGATGAGACGGGCCTTCACATCGGGCCAGGAGACGGCCTCGAAGTTGGCGCAGCCGGGGCATTCGAAGTCGGCATACTCGGTGACCTCGACCGGGGCCGTGTCGGAGCCGAGGATGTAGCCCCGGAAGCCGCTGGTATCGGCCGAGGAGACCACCACATTGGCCGGAATCGAGACCGTCTTGCCACCGAAGACCCGGTAGCCGACCACGGCAACACCCACCGCGGCGATCCCGCCGAGGAGGTAATAGAAGGACTTCTGCCCCTGAGCCATGCTGCCTCTGGCGCGGCGGTCGGTGAGCGCGGGGCCCGGTGGGCCGGCACGACAGCCGCGCGGGAACTGGGATGTACCGCGCTCGACCCGGAGTGAGATCTACCCCGGAGCCGGGGGCAATCTAACGAACGACGGCCCCGGGAGGGTCAAATCCGGTCCGGTCCTCAAGACCTTCATGATTGCACCCGATAACCCCGGAATTGCCCCGGGATGAACGGAATCCCTATATTGCGCGTATACAGTGATATCAGTCGCGGGGGAAGTTCCCCGTTAACGCCCAAAGGAAGGTCCATTGACGAAGAAGAAGCCAGCCCCCCGCCCCCCTGCCATGCCTACCGCTTTTGATCAGGGCCGGGACGAGCTGTTCAGCCACATCCTGCGTTGCGGAGTGCTCGAAGCCGCACCTGAGCACCAGAAGGAATGGATGGATGATACGATGCAGTACATCGCCGATCGGTATACCGATCTGAAGCCGGAGGAGCTGACCCAGCTCCGCGTGCTCGGCGAGCGGTTCTGTCAGCCTGTCGTCCGCCGCGCTCCGGCGCCGGCGAACGAGACCCCGACCAGCGATGACGTCGCGGTCGAGTCGGATGCGGCAGAAGCAGCAGCAGAAGAGACGGCCGAAGTCACGGCCTGAGCTGCGAGGTGGTGAAGTGCGAAGGGCGGCCGAGAAATTCGGCCGCCCTTTGTCGTTAGTAAGGGCCGGGCATGCCCGGCCCCTGCGGTCGTCATCCTTCCAGGATGACTTCCGTCCTAATCGGAATATCCGGATTCAACGACAGCATCACCGAGCAATACTTGCTCACCGACAACTCCACTGCGCGATCGGCCTTTGCCTGTGTGAGCCCCTCGCCCGCGAGCCGGAAGACCAGCGTCAGCGCGTTGTAGCGGCGCGGCATCTCTTCGTTGCGACGCCCGGTGACGTCGACCGAGAACGAGGTCAGCTTCACCTGCATCTTTTCGAGAATGCTCACCACATCCGAGCCGCTGCAGCCAGCGGCCGCGAGCAGCAGCGTGACCATCGGCCCGGGCCCCTCCTTGCCGTTGCCGTCGATGACGATGCTGGGCCAGCTCTCGGAGCTCGCCGTGAACGACATGCCGCTGGTCCAGTCGAGATGGCCGAAGCGAAGATTGGGATCTGTCATCGAGTGCTCAGTTTCCGGAAGAAGGGCTTGTTGTAGTCGTACAGTGCATAGAGTGCGACCGCCGCGGTGGCCCACGCCAGTCGCCGCAAGAGTGGCGAGCCGAGCACGAAGGCCAGCAGGGTGAGCAATTGCAGCAGGGTCACCGCCTTCCCGCCCGCCCGCGCCGGCACCGTCGTGGCACGTCTGGTGGCCACCGTGATGAAGAACGCGACCGATGCGACGATGTCGCGAATCAACAGTGCAAACACTTCGTACCAGGCGAGAGTTCCGGAGAAGAGCACCACCCCGAACGCCGCCGCCATGAAGAGCTTGTCGACGATCGGATCGAGCATCACGCCGATCCGCGACCCACCAAAGCGCCGCGCCCACCAGCCATCACCAAAATC
>JBDSMX010000024.1:0-6744 GCA_039915645.1 Gemmatimonadales bacterium
CGTTCGAGCGTGCTCGAGAAGACGATCTTCGGCATGCTGTTCATCCCTGCCGCGACGACCGGCATCATCTTCGCCGCCGTTGGCGTCGGCCAGAACGAGGCCATGAGCTCGTAGGTCACCCGCCCGAAGATCAGTTCGCCATTGCTCTGGGCATTGCTGCCGACAAAGGCATCGAACTCCGGATCCGGCGAGCCGTTGTGCGCCCATGAATAGTCGCCGTTGGCGCGGGAGAAATAGCCATCCACCGTCACATTGTTGAAGGCACTCAATTTCCGCACGTTGCTGCTCCTTTTTCAGCCCGACACCGGCTGACCGTCGATGAAGCGCTGGACCACCGGGTCTTCCGATCGTTCCATGAGGGGCCGGACTTCCACCACACCATGCATCGACGTTGGTGATCGAGCCGCCCAGAGGAGCGCGGCGTCGAGGTCGGCAACATCGATGATGTGGAAGCCGGCGAGCTGTTCCTTGGCCTCGGCATATGGACCATCGAGCACCCGGTGCTTGCCGTCGACGGTGCGCACGGTGGTCGCCGAGCTCGTGGGCTGCAGGCCGCCGCTGCTCTTGAGCACGCCCGCATTCGTCATCGCGCCGACGAACGCCTGGTACGCCCCGAGCCAGCGGGTCTGCTCCTCGGCCGACAGCTCAGGCCAGCCGCCCTCACCGACATAGTCCAGCAGGATGTATTTCATCGGAAATCCCTCCAGTCGCAGACGGGCAGGTTGCGCCGTCTACCTCATGACGGGCAGCACGTGCCCCAATGGACATTCGGGCTACACGCAGGCCTCACGTCAGGCGGCGCGCCGCGGCCGCTGCCGCACCAGCAGCCCGACGACCGCGCCGATCACGATCGCGAGCAAGGTCACCATCGCGATGGCGACGGCAGCGCCGGCCATCGAAAAGGTTTCGGTGCGGCCGGGGCCCACCTGCCACGAAATCCACCAGCCGATCGTCGCCTCCACCAGACCGACCACGCCGGCTGCGAGCGCCGCGCTCCCCACCGAGTTCATCGCCCGCCCGGCCACGAAGGCGACCCCCGCGTAGATCAACCAGGTGCCGTAGATGGCCCGGTAATAGGGAATCCCCAGCGGACCCGAGCCGAGCGAGGCCGCGAGTTCGTAGAGCAGGACGATCACAATGCCGATCACGACGATGCGTTGCCAACGGGTCACGACAGCTTCTCCTCGCGATGAAAATCCTTCGGTGTCTTACCCGTGGTCACTTCGAGCCCCACGCCAGCGATCGTGAGCAGGCCGATCAGCACCGCGGCCACCACCATGGGCGGCTCCGGCTTGAGGGTCGCCAGCCCGACCGAGAGCGCCAGGAACAACACGTTGGCAAGGTGCGTCGCCGTGCGCATCGCGCCGGTTCGTGGTGGCGACGACCACACCGCGAGATTCAGCCCGACAAGAAAGAGGAAGGCGAAGCCATGCTCGGCGAAGAGCAAAGTGAGGAGGTCGTCATGGGGATAGACCACGCGGGCGAGTGCCAGCGTCGAGAGGCCGTGAAGGGTCAGCAGCACAGCAGCAACGCGCAGCAGGACTCGCCACATCATTGGCTCCGGATTCGGGAGGGCTTCAGTCGGGTCGCTTCAGATTCAATTGCCAGTATCCCACGTCGATCCAGCGGCCGAACTTGAGACCCACTTCCTTGAACTGGGCCACCTTCTCGAAGCCGAGTCGTTCGTGCAGCGCCACGCTCGCGGGATTGGGGAGACCGACACCGCCGATCACCAGGTGGGTCGTCCCTTCGCGCAGCAGGTCGATGAGTCGTTGATAGAGCGCGGTCCCGATCCCTTTCCCCGTAGCGGTGGGAGCGAGATAGATCGTGCTCTCGACCGAGAAGCGATAGCCGATGCGCGTCTTCCAGCGATTGGCGTAGGCGTAGCCCGTGACGGCCCCGCTCTCCTCTGCCACGATCCACGGCAGCCCTGCGCTGGTGACCTCCGCGAGACGAAGGATCATCTCGGAGCCGTCGATCGGCTCCTCCTCGAAGGTCACGATTGTGTCGGTGATGTAATAATTATAGATCCGCGCCAGCGCGTCGGCATCGGCGATCGTGGCGGCGCGGATCATCATGACCTCAGCCAGCCACGGTCTCTGCGCCCGGCACCTCATCGTTGCCTTCGTTGATTCCCTCGAAGAGGAGCGTCGAGAGATAGCGTTCGCCGGTATCAGGAAGCATCGCGAGCAGCACGGTACCCTTCGGCGACTTCTCGGCAACCTTTCGCGCAGCAGCGAAGGTGCCGCCCGACGAGATACCGCAGAAGATTCCTTCCTTCATCGCCAGTGCGCGCGCAGTCTCGAGCGCCTCGCTGTCGGTGACCGTGACGATCTCATCGTAAACCGAGCGATCGAGCACCGCGCCCACGAAGTCCGGCGTCCAGCCCTGAATCTTGTGCGGCGCCCACTCCTTGCCCGACAACAGTGCCGCGCCTTCGGGCTCGGTCACCACGATCTTGATCCCCGGCCGCGCCAGCTTGAGCATCTCGCCGGCACCCGTCAGCGTCCCGCCGGTGCCGTACCCGGTGACCCAGACGTCGAGCGCCTGCCCCGCGAAATCGCGGAGGATTTCCGGTCCGGTGGTATTGCGATGGTACTCGGGATTGGCCGGGTTCTCGAACTGACGCGCCAGGAACCAGCCGTTCTTGGCCGCGAGCTCCTCCGAGCGCCGGACCATGCCACTCCCCCGCTCCGCCGCCGGCGTGAGCACCACCTTCGCCCCAAGAATGCGCATCAGCTTGCGCCGCTCGATCGAGAACGAATCGGACATCACCGCGACGAAGGGATACCCCTTCACGGCACAGACCATCGCGAGGGCGATGCCGGTGTTGCCCGAGGTCGCCTCGATGACGGTCTGGCCCGGTCGCAGGGTACCGCGACGCTCGGCGTCCTCGATGATCGCGAAGGCGAGTCGGTCCTTGACCGATGAGAGCGGATTGAAGGCCTCGCACTTCACATACATGGTCACGTGCGAGGGAGCGAGCCGGTTGATCCGTACGACTGGCGTGTTCCCGATGGTGCCGAGGATGTTCTGGTGAATCACGGATACTCCAGCAGGTTGGTGGTGATCAGGGTGTGCAGTTCTCTGCGGGAACCGGGTGCGCTGGCCGACATTCCGGCTCGATTCACCGTTCGTCAGGGCGAGTTCGACGCCCCGATGGTGCCACTCACAATCGTGATCGGCGAAGGGTAGCTGATCGGGCCAATTGGCGTGTTGATGGTTGGCGTGGCCTTGATCGACACCCGGGTCGGATCGGCGCGGACTCCTGCCACCCCCGCCGCGAGATCCACCAGGCTCTCGATAGGGCCGCTGAAGAACTGTCGCAGATTCAGCCGCATCTGCAACGGAATCACCACCGTCTGCCCCGCCGGCAGCGTGAGCGAGGAGTCGAGCGAGCCGTTGATGGTTTCGCGATTGTCGAGCAGCAGCGTCCAGGCGAGTCGCACCATCGTGGCCGTGGTCCGGTTCTCCGCAGGGTTCTGCGCCCGGACGTCGAGCTGGAATTCGAGCGGCACGTTGTTGCTCGCGACCGCGAGCGCGATCCGGCCTACATCGAGCGCCGTGAGGTCACGGTACGCCGCGATCCTGCTGAGCGCGACACCGGCGATCCGGCCGTTCCGTACCCCACCGAGCGCGAAGGCGACTCGACGAAGCGCGGCGATCTGTTGCAGGGTGGCGCAGGCGCAGAGGACGAGCAGCCCGGCAGCGATCCAGTGGGCGCGAAGTGTTCGGGGCATCGGCAGGTCCGGCGTGTCGGGTTCCGGGGAGCAATCACGCCTTCACGGGTATAGGTGAAGAATGCCCCTCAACTTCCGGGATGATAGCACCAAATGCGGCTACCGACTCTCCGATCGAGCATCCCCCCTGTACTGGTGCTGGCCCTGGTCCTGACCCTGGCCGGCTGCGACGCCACCCTGACGACCGGCGGCGCCAACCCCGAATTCAGCTTCCAGCTCGGCACCTCCACCACCGCGGTGAACCAGGGCGGCGCCATCAGCACCTCGATTGTCGCGACGCGTCTGGGCGGGCTCACTGCCGGGATCAGCTACGCGATCACCGGGGCCCCGAATGGCCTCGCGGCCACCGTCGTGACCACCGGCGTCGCCGATAGCCTGACCCTCACGCTGGCAGCATCTGCCACCGTGACGCCCGGCGACTATCCGCTGGTGGTCCGGGCAACGGCCGGGGCGATCGTCCACGTGAAGACCATCCATGTCACGGTGACGCAGACGGTCGGACCGCCAGACCCCGAGGCGCCTCCGATCGTCTTCCTCTCGGTGGGAGCGCACTCCTGTGCCCTCGATGCCGCTGGCAACGCCTATTGCTGGGGCTACAACACCAACGGCCAGCTCGGCAACAACGCCCGGTCGTTGTTGAACCCGACGCCACTCGCCGTCCAGGGAGGGCTCAAGTTCCAGACCATTTCGGTATCGCGCGTCGCCGACGTCACCTGCGGCCTCACCACGGCCGGTGCCGCGTACTGTTGGGGCGCGAACGAAAGCGGCCAGCTTGGTGATGGCACCAAAATCACTCGCCTGGTGCCGACTCCCGTTGCCGGGGGCCGGACCTTCAAGAGCCTCGCGGTCGGCAACACCCACGTCTGCGCCGTCGACCTCAACGGCACGGCCTGGTGCTGGGGGACCTCCGCCAACGGTGCATTCGGCGATGGCAGCATCGGGGAACAGCTGGCCGCCGTCGCGGTGCCCGGGTTGAGTTTCCGCAGTGTGGTCGCCGGCAACGACTTCACCTGCGGACTCACGGTCGCCAACGCCGCCTGGTGCTGGGGCCTCGGACCGAGCGGCCAGCTGGGCAACGGCCTCGCCGCCAGCAGCACCACACCGGTATCAGTCTCGGGTGGGCGAGTCTTCCGGAGCATCACCGCCGGACTGCAGGCCGTATGCGGCGTCGATTTCGCGAACGCGGCGTACTGCTGGGGCTTCAACTTTTTCGGCACCCTCGGTGAGGGCTCCAGTGGAACCACCAATGGCCCGGGAAAGCGAGCTGAGCCCATCGCGGTCCTCGGCGGACATGCCTTCGCCAATCTCTCGGTCGGCGTCCAGACCACCTGCGGCTACGAACCGACCGGCAAGGGCTATTGCTGGGGATACAACTTCGGTGCGGTTGGCGATGGCACCGATGAGCATCGTTCGATTCCGACCGCGATCGTCGGCCAGCTCACCTTTCAATCGGTGGTGGCGGGCAGCGGCTACAGCTGCGGCCTGACCGTTGGGAACGCCGTCTACTGCTGGGGCGACAACGTCAACGGCTCACTCGGCAATGGCACCGCCACGCCGACGAAGTTTCCTGTGGCGGTACGCTGGCCCTGAGCGAGGCCGTCGCAACTTTCTTCAAGGCCGCCCGCCCGCACCGCGCTACGCTTCGCTCCGGCAGTTCAGTCCGACTTCAGCCGGGGCGAAGCGATGCGCAGCAACCGACACTCGTGGCAAGGAAGTCTTGCCATGCTCGTGCTCTTTCCGGCCGCCCTGCTCGCGCAACTCGCGAAGCCGGCCATTGTGCTCACTCCCACGACCCAGCTGCACCTCGAGAATGCCCGCGCGGTCTGGGGCGAGTATCGCGGCCGCCAGGCCTTCAAGCTCGCGCCGCTCGAGGGACATGAACACGACACCGACCAGGAGATGATGGCGGTGCTGACCGGATCGGATTTCCGGAACGGCGTCATCGAAGTCGACGTCTCGGGTGCTCGCCGCGACGGCTATTCCAAGGCGACCGACGTCAGCGGATTCAAGGGAATCATCGGCATCACCTTCCGCATTCACGGCGACTCGGCCGAACGTTTCTACATCCGGCCCGAGAACTCCCGCGGTCCCGATCAGCTCTTCCGCAATCGGTCAACGCAGTACGAATCCGCGCCGGACTTCCCATGGCAGCGGTTGCGGCAGGAATACCCTGGTGTCTACGAGTCGTATGTCGACATCGAATCGGGAGCATGGACCAAGCTGCGCATCGAAGTCTCCGGCGCCACCGCTCGACTCTTCGTCAACGGAGCGGCGCAACCGGTGCTCATCGTCAACGACCTCCGGCACGGCGACAGTCACGGAGCGATCGCACTCTGGGGACGCATCAGCACCGAGGCATATTTCTCGAACCTGCGCGTGGAGTCGCGCGACAAATGAGGGGCGTCATCCTCGCGGCGAGCGCCGCCACGATCTGCTTCGGAAGCGGCGCGACGCTCGCGGCCCAGACCTCCGCCACAGTACAACTGCCGACCTTCACCACCGTGATCAATGGCCACGCCGAGCAGGTGAGTTATCGCGGCATTCGGGCGGTGAAGCTGGTGCCCGCGCCGGAGACGGCCGGCAAGGACGAGAGCATGTTGGCGATTCTCGATCGGCCGGAATTCCAGGACGGCACCATCGAGCTTCAGCTCGCCGGCGCGCCACGGCCGGGAATGCCAGCCGATTCGCGTGGATTCATCGGGGTGAGTTTTCGCACCGGAGCACGCGGAGAATGGTCGGAGGTTTTCTACCTGCGGCCGACCAATGGGCGCGTCAATGATCAGCTGCGCCGGAATCACGCGGTGCAGTATGTCTCGGACCCCGAATATCCGTGGCACCGCCTGCGCTCAGAGAGTCCCGGCGTCTACGAGTCATACGCCGACCTCGAACCTGGCGCCTGGACCAGTGTGCGGATCGTGGTCGCCGGCACCACCGCGAGGCTCTTCGTGGGCGGCGCCACCCAGCCGACCCTGATCGTGAATGACCTCAAACATGGCGGCGGGCC
>JBDSMX010000025.1:0-8276 GCA_039915645.1 Gemmatimonadales bacterium
GATAGCTCGCACGCGTCAGCGCGCCGTCCAGTCTGCATGTCGAGAAAATGGTAGTAGAACCCCTTGTAGCCCGTCGCGTCCGGCGCCGTTCCCTGCGGGCTGGTCCAGAAGAACCGTAACACCGCCAACGTTCGCTCGACGGCATCGGCTCGCGTCATCCACGAGCGCTCGACGCCGACCGGATAGGCTGCCAGTGCAAACCCGACAGCGGCGATACTCGCGGGGGCGCCCAGCTGTGTCTTGTCTACCACCAAGCCGTTTGCAGGGTTGGTCTCGTGCCGGAAATACCCGAACGCATCCCGCTCGAGCGCGTCGAGCATCTCTTCGTTGGTGGTTTCATGATTCGGGTACTCCGCCAGGTGGCTCGTCATGCCCTCACCTGAGGGTTGCGCAGGCGAGCCGCCGTCAACAAAGGGCACCCTTCAGGCTCGCCGCCGGGATCACAGCGTCGCCTTCCGCAACCGCAGCGCGTTCATGATGACCGAGACGGAACTGAGGCTCATGGCCGCTCCCGCGATGATGGGACTGAGCAACACGCCGAAGAACGGGTATAGCGCGCCGGCCGCCACCGGAATTCCCAGCCCGTTATAGATGAAGGCGAAGAACAGGTTCTGACGGATATTCCGCATGGTCGCCCGACTGAGGTGAATGGCCTTGGCGATGGCGCGCAGATCACCCTTCACCAAGGTGATGCCCGCGCTTTGCATGGCGACGTCCGTGCCGGTACCCATCGCAATGCCAACGTCGGCTTCGCTCAGGGCGGGTGCGTCATTGATGCCGTCGCCGGCCATCGCGACGCGCTTGCCTTCCGCGTGGAGCTTCTTCACGTGGCTGACTTTGCCGGCGGGTTCGATCTCCGCTTCCACGGCATCGATGCCGAGTGTCTTCGCCACCGCGGCGGCGGTGTGGCGGTTGTCGCCCGTCAGCATCACGATGTTCAGCCCGAGGGCATGCAGTTCGCGGATGGCCTCGGGTGTGGTGGATTTGATCGGGTCCGCGACGGCAAGTAGTCCCGCCGGCTTGCCATCCACTGCGACATACATCGCGGTCTTACCGGCCTCCTGAAGCTTCACGGCCGAGACTTCGAGTGGCTCTAAACCAGCGATCTTTTCGTTTCGCAGAAAGGCAGGCTTTCCGATCATCACGGTGCGACCGTCCACGTTGCCCAGGACACCGCCAGCCGTGACCGAGCGAAAATCTTTCACGTCAGCGAGGGCGATGTCTTGGTCCTTCGCGCCCTGCACAATCGCGGCGGCGAGCGGATGTTCGCTACTCTGCTCCAGTGAGGCGGCGAGACGAAGGAATTCCTTTGCGTCTAAACCGCCGGTCGGAAGGACATCCAACAGCTTGGGCTTTCCCTCCGTTAGGGTCCCTGTTTTGTCGACGACGAGGGTGGTGACACGCTCCAGCCGTTCGAGCGCCTCGGCGTTTTTTACGAGCACGCCTTCCTGTGCGCCGCGTCCGACACCGATCATGATTGACATCGGCGTGGCCAGGCCGAGGGCACACGGGCACGCGATGATGAGCACCGCGACCGCGTTGACGATGGCGTGCGCGAGCCTCGGCTCCGGTCCGAGCCACATCCAGAGGCCGAACGTGAGCGCCGAAGCGGCCAGCACCACCGGAACGAAGATCGCGGCGACTTTGTCCACCAATCCTTGAATGGGCGCGCGGCTGCGCTGCGCTTCGGCCACCATGTTCACGATCTGCCCAAGCAGCGTGTCGGCGCCGATCCGCTCGGCGCGCATGACGAAGCTACCGGGCCCATTGACGGTACCACCCGTCACTTTGTCGCTGACGGTCTTTTCCACCGGGAGTGGTTCGCCGGTGATCATCGCTTCGTCGATGGAACTGTGACCCTCGGTGATGACGCCGTCGACGGGCACCTTGTCCCCTGGAACCACGCGCAACGAGTCGCCGACTTTCACCTGGTCGAGGGGGACTTCGTGGTCGCCCCCGGGTGCGACCTGCCGCGCGGTCGGGGGTGCGAGATTAAGCAACGCTTTGATGGCGCTACCCGTACGGCTACGGGCACGGAGCTCGAGCACCTGCCCGAGGAGCACCAGCACGACGATCACGGCGGCGGCCTCGAAGTAGATGGCGACCTTGCCCTCGTGCTGCATCGCGTGCGGGAACACGCCGGGCGCGAGCATCGCCACGGCGCTGAAGAGGAAGGCTGCGCCGACGCCGATCGCGATCAGCGTGAACATGTTCAGCTGCCGCGTGACGATGGAGCGCCAGCCGCGACGGAAGAACGGCCAACCTGCCCACCAGACCACGGGCATGGTGAGCGCAAATTGCACCCAGCGTGAGGCGGGACTCTCCACCCAAGACTGTCTCGCCAGGGCCGGCACGATGTGAGCCATCGCCAGGACAAACACCGGCAACGTCAACGCAGCGCCGATCCAGAAGCGTCTCGTCATGTCGCGCAGCTCGGTGTTCTCGGCTTCATCCGGGCCCGCCGTCGGCGTCTTCAGTTCCAGGGTCATGCCACACTTGGGGCAATTCCCGGGATGGTCCTGCTGCACCTCGGGGTGCATCGGGCAGGTGTAGATGACTTTGCCCTGCGGCTTCTCTTCGTGCTTCGCGGTGGCGGGCCCTGACAGAAACTTCTGCCGACAGTGGTCACCGCAAAAGTAGAACCTCTGCCCGTTGCGCTCGGCACGGATCGTGGACGCTTCGTCCACCGTCATGCCGCAGATGGGGTCAGTGGCCATATCAATCAGCGTTCTTGACTGACTCGACGGCGCCACTACTGCGGCCGACCCAGCTCAAAGGGTAGCCAGTCACTTTGACACCGCTTGCTTCATGATTTTGACGATCGAAGCTTCCACGTCCCGCGCCACCCCTTCCAGTCGCGGAGAGTTGAACATCGCCAGAAGCAAGGTTGGCTTCAATGTCGCTAGAGTCGTTTTGCCGTCCTCCTCGTAAATCGAAATCCGGCACGGCAAAGCGGTGGAGACGCTCATGTTATCATCGAGGACCTTCTTCGCTTGGTGAGGTTCACAGACCTCGACGATCAGGCATTCCTGAGGGAACTTCACTCCCTTCTTTGTCATGGTGTCCTTGAGATTGTGAATCTGCATGACGCCAAAATGATTGGCCTGGACGGCAGCTTGCAACGCAGCGGCAGCCTCATTCACGGTTTTATCCGTAGTTACCTTTAGCAGCATGTGTTTGCCCCCTTGGTTAAATAGTACGCTTCTCGACGGCACCGATCGCAAGACTATTTCATGGACCGATTGGTTATCCCGACAACCAGCACAACCACCACCAGTGCGGCGATCACCGTCCACATCCACATTCCTCCGCCCATCCATCCAGCCATCCATCCGTCTCCATGGTTCATCATCCATTGGCTCCTTTCATCGTGCCGCGACCGGCCCATCACAAAAACATCCAGGCTGACGGTCGGGTGGTCGGCCTAGTTCACGGCATTCTTCTCCAGCGGGGCGCCTGCGCGGCGGGAGCGGAGCGGCGTCAGCCTCCGCACCCCGCCAGAACGCTGGGCTTCGGCGAACGCGCCGACGTGGAGACCCTACTTGTCCATCTTCATGCCCTTATCGCCCATCATGCCCTTTCCACCCATCATCCCGTTTCCACCCTTCATGCCCATGCCGTCGTGCATGGCCTTGCCATCCTTCATCATCTTGCCGTCCATCATCATCATCTGGCCCTCCTGCATGCGCATCTCTTTCCCATCCGGCATCTTCATCGAGCCGTCTGGCATGACCTTGTGGCCGTCGGTCATCGTCATGTCGTGGTCCATCGGGCCCGTCGCCTTGCCGTCCTTCATCATCATCATCTTGCCGTCCTTCATCATGACCCCATCAGTCTCGGCGGCCACAACGTGAGAGGAAAGTAAGGTCAGGGAAAAGAATGCGACGACTGCAAGTGCGCTGTACTTCATCATGGCGTGCTCCTTCGTTGTCACTCTATTGGTTAGTGCGATGCCGCGTCTCTTAATCGCGCGAGAGGGGGACGGGAGGGCTGCGCCCGCCTCGTAGGAGACGGGGAACAAAGTCCTCCCGGTGACGTGTGCCCGCAAATGCTCGGCGGTACCGCGATCCATCGCGTTGCCTCGAAGCGCAGATGGATCGAGCGCCTCGGAGAAGACGGCTCAGTGCCGGCTTCATCACCGCGGCACCGCGCTGGCGATGGGCCGCCATCGCCGCGCGCTGTTCTGCAACAGTCCCTCCGCTTCCGGCGGCCCATCGCTGCCCGCCACGTAGTTGGGGAATCCCGGGGGTGCCATCTGCGTCCACGCCTGCTCGATCGGCGTGATGATGCGCCACTCGGCTTCCACCTCGTCGCGCCGGGTGAAGCGGGTCGAGTCGCCCTGCATCACGTCCAGCAGAAGAGTCGCGTACGCGCTCGGCACTTTCCCCGCGAAGCTCTCCGCATACGAGAAGTCCGCCGCGACGCCGATGGATCGCAACTCGTCGCCGGGCCGCTTCGCCGCGAAGCCGATGGTGATCCCTTCGTCAGGCTGAATCCGCAGTGTGATCTCGTTCGGCTCCACATATTGCTGAGGTGTGCGAGCGAAGAGCGCCTGAGGGGTTCGCTTGAAGTGGACCCCTACCTCGGTCCGCTGGCGCGCCAAGCGCTTGCCGGTGCGGACGTAGAATGGCACGCCTTCCCATCGCCAGTTGTCGATCCGGAAGTCGACGGCGGCATAGGTTTCCGTGTTTGACGCGGCGCGGACGCCGGGTTCGTCCCGATACCCCGTCACCGGTTGGCCGGCCACCGTTCCGGGCCCGTACTGACCGCGAACCGTCCGCTGCTTTACCTCGTCGACCGTCATGGGGGACATCGCGCGCAGGACTTGCACCTTCTGATCACGCAGGGCATCCGCATCGAGCGCCACCGGCGGCTCCATGGCGATCAACGTCAGCAACTGCAGCAGATGATTGGTGACCATGTCGCGCAAGGCACCGGTCTCCTCGTAGAACGCGGCGCGGGATTCGATCCCGAGCGTCTCAGCGGCGGTGATCTCCACGTAGTCGATGTAGTTCCGGTTCCAGACCGGCTCGAGCATCGTGTTGCCGAAACGAAAGACCACGATGTTCTGGACCGTCTCTTTCCCCAGATAGTGGTCGATCCGAAATATCGCCTCCTCGGGGAAGACATCGCTCACGACCCGGTTCAGTTCCCGGGCCGACTCGAGATCACGACCGAACGGCTTCTCGAGGACGAGACGCGACCAGCCGGCTTTGTTTCTTGCCAGTCCCGACGCGCCGAGTCCCTCGATGATGGATCTTGCGGAGGACGACGGCGTCGCGACGTAGAAGAGCCGGTTCGGATTGGCCCCAGCTCGTCGCCTGGCGTCCATATCGGCGGCGAGGCGCGTATAGAAAGCGGCGTCATTCGGATCGCCGACGATGTAGTGGAGGCGCCGCTCGAAACCTTGCCACCGCGAATCGTTGGCCTCGATCCAATCATTCGACTCCGCGAGGGCCTCACGCACCCGGCCACGAAACTGCTCGTCGGTAAGGCGTGTGCGCCCCGTGCCGATGATCTCGCAGCAGCAGTTCATGCCACCAGCGCACTGGAGTCCATACAGCGCCGGGAGGAGCTTCCGACGCGCGAGATCCCCGGTCGCACCGAAGATGACCAGCGTGCATGCCTCCGCCTCACAGAGCGGCGGCCGGGCGAGGGGCTCCGACGGGAAAGCTCCGACAGTGGTGGTCACGCGTCACCCACTATCTCGGGCGTCCCCATGCGCGCGTGCCGTACGTGTGTATGAGGATCGCTTGCCGCGGATCGATGCGCTCGTGCGTGGACACCCCGGACGAGTCTCGCTGAGCATGCGTCCCGCGCAACCATGGACCACTACGCGCGTGGTTATACGCGCCCGGACCATCTTCTCCTCCATCGCCTCAGTGATGCTTATAGAACCCGACGTCGACGATGTCGTTCCAACTGGTCGTGTTGTGGCACTCGAAGCACTGGTCCACGCGCGCGTGCTTCTTGCCGGCGAACTTCTGGGAGACCATGAAGAAGTGCCCCATGAAATGACTCGGCGGCGCCTGATGGCATTGCATGCATTCTTTGGACCTGGAGGACGGGTGTTGGTAACCGCTCACCGTCCAGGTCTCCATCCCGTGGCATTGCGCGCAGTCGCTTCCGAAGTGCTTGAAATGGGGATCGCGGCGATCGTGGCACCCGGCGCAGTTGAGGGATTCCCGCGCGGAGGTCGCATCGAACTGTTCGGGGCCGCGAACGCGGAGCCACGTCTCGAGAGCAGCCAGGGTCGCGGCGCTGTCGGCGTCCTGGCGCGACGCGCGTGCGAGCGTGCGTGCCCCCACACGGGCAAGCTCGACATGGTCCATCACGAGCGGGCGCACGTTCGTGCGTTGATGCTCGATATGGCACGTCGCGCACTCGCTGATGCTGGCGTGAAACTCGGTCGGCTGACGACCGAGCAGTCGCTCCGAGGTCGCGTGGCAGACCGTGCACTTTGCGACCGTCACGCCGACCGTAGACTCGTGGCACGACTCGCATCGATCGGCGAGGTAGGCATGCCGGGGCGAGAGGTCCCCCGGACTAACCGCATGCTGGACGGCGATCTGGGCGGTTCTGAAGTGCAACAGGGCAAGCGTCCCTGCTGCGACCCCGACGATGACGAGCGCGATCGACAGAACCAGCTTGGTCATCGGAGCCACCGGAGCCCAAAGTAGATGCCAGACGCCACATGCGTGGCGAGCAATGCGTACAGAGCCCCCGAGAGGACGATGTGAGCCTTCAGCGCGCGCGAAAACCAGCGTCGCAACAGCTCGTCCGTCCGAACCGAATACTCGAGATCCGCGACGCCCTCGGCCAGGGTGGTGACTCGGCCGGCTGGGCTGGCGGAGGCAAACGACAGCACCATCGAGGCCAGGCCGGCAGTCAGCAACGGCATCGTCGGGAGATCCTCCCTTTCAGCGGCCGACTGCTCCAACACGCCCCAGGCGCTGTCGAGGTCGCCCCTGGCGGTCTGCAAGAGCAAGAGCTTGTCTTTCATGTCGCGATTGACGAAGGGGGTGAGGTAGCGCAGCACGTACCCGCTGACGACGACGAGCAGCATCGTCGCGGTGAGCGCGATGCCGACCGGGCTGGTGTACTTGTGTCCGGTGTGGATAAGCGCAAGTAGCGCCCCCACAATGCCGGTGTAGATGTGAATCGAGAGCCACATTTGCAACGAAACGTATTTGGTGACGCGCTCTCTGAAGAATCGGATACGCTTCGCGACCACGTAGACGAGCGGGACGAGCATGAGCACCGCCCCGGAGATTCCAAACACCGCCCCGATGCCACTGCCGGCAAAGCGCGGGGAGACATGCAGCAGGAAGCCAAGCCAGGCAAGCACCAGCAGCGTGAACACACTGGTGACAATGAAGCGTTCACGGCCTTCCATCGCTACGCCTCCACCGTGACTTCGGTTTTTGGCTTTGCTTGGCAGGCCAAGATGATGCCGCTGCTCTTGTCGTCTTCGTCCAGCGCGTCCTGAACCTCCTGGTCCACCTCGCCGGAAGTCATTTTCACCTTACACACGCCGCAGGTGCCGATGCGGCAGGAGAAGTCGATGCCGATGCCAAGTTCTTCCGAGAGCTCCAGGATGGATTGCTTCGGCGGACTATCTCCAATCTGGAGATCGACATGGATTTTGGCCGACTTATTGTTCTTCGCAAATGTAACCAACGGGCCCGTCGCGGCCGCTTTCGGGTTCGCCGTCGTTCCGGGAGCAGCCGGAGCGGGCTTCACGGCGCCGAACTGTTCGCTCTTCAAGTTCTCAGCGGTGACGCCCAACTCGGTGAGCATCGCCTTGGCCGCGTCCATCATCGTCACTGGTCCGCAGACGTGAACTCGCCGTGAAGCAAGGTCGGGCACGGCCTCGGTGAGCAGCGCCTTGGTGATGCGTCCACGCGGCCCCTTCCAGTCCGGACCCGGCTTCGAAATCGTAACCACGACGTGCAGTTTCGGGTTGCGCGGCTCCAGCTCGGCGATGGCCTTTTGAAAGATAAAATCCGCCTCGGTGTGGCAGGAATAGATGAAATAGATGTCGCCCGGCCAGGACTGCTCGGTGAGATAGCGTGCGGTGCTCATCATCGGAGTGATGCCGACGCCAGCCGAGAGCAGGACAACGCTGTCCGCCTCGGTGCCCGTGAAAGTGAACTTGCCGACCGGACCGCCTGCTGCGATTTCATCCCCGACCTTGAGGAGATCGACGATGTGCCGGGACACCGCACCGCGCGGCTCGCGCTTCACCGTCAACTCAACGTAGGCGCGCTCGTGCG
>JBDSMX010000117.1:0-32378 GCA_039915645.1 Gemmatimonadales bacterium
CGGAAATCGCCACCCTTGAGCTGGCAGAGGGGCGCCTGATACTTGCTCGACATTGCCCGCTTCACGCGCTGGTTGAAATCCTGGGCGTGTACCGAGATCGGTGCCGCCACGGCCGCCGCCAGCATCATCAGACCAATCTTTCGCATCTCTGCTCCTCGAATCGGATCGACGAGGCGGACCGACGTGTCCGCCTGGGGAACCACACCAGCCATCTGACTACGCCGCGGGGTCGGTCGGCGTTGCTGCACCCACCCTACCGGGGATAGGGGACGTCCGGGGCTTCTTCGTCCACACGAAGGGCGCCGAACAGCCGTCCAATATCCCTCAGGTCAGCGACGAGAGCAAATCGTCCGGGTTCCGATAGAGCCACCCCGCCCCGGTATTGAAGAGGATGGCCTGTTCCTCGGGAGCGAGTTGGCCACGCCGCTGCAGCTCCACGGCGGCGGCAAGGCTCGCCCCTCCTTCGGGGGCAAAATCGATTCCCTCGGCCCGGGTCCCGAGTCCGGCCAGTTCGGTCATTTCGGCATCCTCGACGGCGACTGCCCCGCCCTCGGTTTCGCGGAGGATCTTGAGCATCAACTTGTCGCCCAGCGGCCCCGGCACGCGTAGGCCGCTCGCCACCGTCCACGGGTCGACCCATGCCTCGGCCGCGTCGGCCCCACTCTCGAAGGCCCGCACGATAGGCGCGCAGCCGGTGCTCTGGACCGAATAGAGCCGGGGCATCGGATCGGTCACCCATCCGGCGGCCCTGAGCTCGTGGAATGCCTTCCACATTCCGATCAGGCCGGTCCCCCCGCCAGTGGGATAGATGATTGCCGCCGGGAGCTTCCAGCCGAGCTGGAGGGCCATCTCGAGGCCGAGAGTCTTCTTTCCTTCGATGCGATATGGCTCGCGAAGGGTGCTGAGATCGACGGCCCCGGTCTCGGCGGCCCACGCCCGAGCAGCCTTGCCACAGTCGCCGATGTGGCCGTCGAGGAGGATCAGCTCACCACCGAACGCGATGATCTGCGAGAGGATGGTTCCCGGCGTGGTGCGGGGAGCGAAGACTCGCACGCTGACACCGGCCCGCGCCGCGTAGGCCGCGCTCGCGACTCCGGCGTTGCCTGCGGTGGGAATCACGAAGCGGGTCGCCCCGGCGGCGACCGCACGGGTGATGGCAGCGCTCAGGCCGCGCGCCTTGAATGCCCCGGTGGGATTGGTCGATTCATCCTTGATCCAGATGTTGCCGAGTCCCAGCTCGGCCGCAAGTCGCGGCGCGTGCAGCAGCGGAGTGTCTCCTTCGCCGAGGGTGACCGGAGCCTCGTCGCCAACGAGCGGAAGGAACGAGCGGAAACGCCACATTCCGTGACGGCGCCGCACCTCGGCACGTTCGGTCGTGGGATGGATGCGATCCGGGTAGCGGACCAGCCAGGGTCGGCCGCACGAGGTGCAGACCGTCGGCAGTCCGGCCGCCGAGGCAGTGGTGCCGCAATCAGAACACTCGAGATGCCAGTCCATATCAGTTGTTCGCTTTCAGATGGTCGAGGATGCGAATGGCCACTGCTTCGGAGAAGCCGGGGAGGGCCGCGATGTCGGCAGGCGTCGCGGCGCGGACACCTGCAAGAGAACCAAACGTGGTGAGGAGTGCACGACGCTTGGATGGACCGACGCCGGGAATGTCGAGCAGCGCGGACGTGATGGTGCGTTCGCTGCGTCGCTTCCGGTTGTAGGCGACACCGAAGCGGTGGGCTTCGTCACGGGCGCGCTGCAGCAGGCGCAGCGCAGGGCTTCGACGTGACAGCCGAATCGAGTCGCTCCTGCCTGGGAGGAAGATCTCCTCGTCCCGCTTGGCGAGCGACGCGAGGGGCACGTGGGCGACCCCGAGCAGCGTCATCGCATCGAGTGCCGCCGAGAGTTGGCCCTTGCCCCCATCGATGACGACAAGATCCGGAAACGGCTCGCCAGAGTCCATGCGGCGCCGGAAGTAGCGCGACACCACCTCGTGAATCGCCGCGAAGTCATCCTGTTGCGCGATCCCCTTGATCTTGAACTTGCGATACTCCGATTTCTTGGGGCGGCCGGCCTCGAAGGTGATGAGCGATCCCACCGTGTCGCGGCCCTGATTGGTCGAGATGTCGATGACGATGAACGTCCGCGGCACGCTCGATAGTCCGAGTTCGCGCCCAAGCGCGTAGACCGGATCTTCGGCACGTTCGTCAGTCTCGAAGCTTTCCATCCGCAGCGACTCGAGCAGATGCCGGGCATTCTGGTCGGCGAGGTCACGCCACCTGGACGCAACCCCGCGTTGTGGAATCGCGACCCGCTGTCCCGGGAGGAGCTCCTCGAGCGCCGTGAGTTCAGCAGGCGGAAATGGCAGCACGAGACGAGGCACCTTCCCTTCCACCGGGAGATACCAGCGGATCAGGAACGCGGCGAGTGCCTCTTCGTCAGGCGTCTCCTCGACGTTCTCGAGGAAGCGATGCTCCCGCCCCACAACCCGGCCATCCCGCACACGAAAGAGGACCCCGGCGGCATCGTCGCCATCGCGCGCGTAGCCGATCACATCGGCATCGCCGGTTCCGACGACGTCCACCGTGGCGGGTGATTCAACCTGCTCGAGCCATTTGAGGGTATCGCGCAGATCGCGCGCCCGCTCGAAGTCCTCGTGCTCGCTCGCCGACTGCATCATCGTCCGGATACGGGCCTTGAGGTCGACGGTGCGCCCCTCAAGGAACTCAACCACTTCGCCGATCATCGCCCGATAGTCCGCTTCCGATTGCCAGGCGACACAGGGCGCCTTGCAGCGACCGATATGGTAGTCGAGACAGGGTCGCTCACGGCGCTCGCGGGGGATGTCGTCACTGCACGAGCGCACGGTGAACATCCGGCGCACCAGGCCGAGGGTACGCCGCATGTCGCCGACGTCGGTATACGGCCCGTAATAACGTGCGCCCGCCAGGTCGCGCCGTCGGGTGGCGAGAACCCGCGGAAAGGCGTCGCCCATTGTCACGGCGATCGACGGGTAGCTCTTGTCGTCCTTGAGCCGGACGTTGAACTTCGGCAGGTATTCCTTGATGAGGTTGTTCTCGAGGAGCAGCGACTGCGCCTCGTTGGCAACGACAATCGTCTCCACATCGGTGATGGTGCGCTGCAGCCACCGATTCTTGGGAGAGTCGGCGAAGTCGGTCGCGAAATACGACCGCACCCGGTTGCGGAGATTCTTCGCCTTGCCGACGTAGAGCACCTCGTCGGCTTCGCCTTTCCAGAGATAGACACCTGGGCCATCCGGCAGTGTGTCGAGCTTGCGCTGAAGCGCCTCGTTCACGGCCGACTCCAGAGTCGCGCCGCCACCCTCCGGATCCGCCCCGTCAGCACGGCAGACTCCGGAATGTCCCATGCGGTGGTGATGCCGAGGAAGACGACCGCGTTGAGCGGCACCGTGGCGAGCAGCACGGGAATCGGTGCGGCGCCATCCGGAAGCACCAGGCGCATTGCAGTACTCGCAGCGCCGGAGATGACGGCGGCGGTCCAGAGCTTGGCGAGCTCGGTGCGCGGCAGCGAGAAGTTGCCGAGGCGGCGACGGAGTCCGCGGCGGAGAAGCGTGAACTCGATCCACCCCGCCATTCCCGCCGAGGCAGTGATACCCGCCGCACCCCATTTCTGGTCGACACCGAGGAGGCCGGGCAGTACCCGCGCCGCAAGCAGACCAAGAACACCGGTCAAGACGATCCGAACCAAGCCACAGCGCAGCGGCGTGGTGGTATCGTGGAGGGCGTAGAAGGTCGAGGCATAGAGCCGACCGAGCGTCGACGCGAGCAGTCCGATGGCGGAGCCCGCCAAAACGATCCAGACATACTGGCTGTCGGTGTGATTGAACTTGCCGGACTGGAACACGGCCGCCGAGATCACACCACCGAGGCAGATGAATCCGACCGCCGAGGGAATGATGTAGTACGCGAGTCGCTGGGTCGCGGCGTCGAGTCTGACGCGCAGCGCCTGCGCGACCGCCTCCGGGTCACCCCGCTCCCGCGACATCTCCGGCAACTCGGCCGCCGAGATCGCCATCCCGAAGAGCGAGACCGGCAGCGTATAGAGCACCTGGGCGTTGCCCATCGCGGTGATCGCGCCCGGGATGAATCCGGCTATCCAGACGTCGATCAGCGCGCTGATCTGGTTGGCGCCGCGCGAAATCAGATTCGGGAGGAAGGAGTGGACTACCTGCGGGACGCCTTCCACGCCGCGCCAGTTTTGCGGGCGGATCGCGCCTCCCACCGCCCGAACCGCCGGCCATTGCACGGCGATCTGTAGAAAGGACCCAAGCACCGCGCCCCATGCCGCCACCACAACGAATCGCATCTCGCTCTTGCCGGCGGCGCCGAAGACCACCGTGAGGATGATGGTGGCGTTCCACACCACTGGCGCGGCATACGAGAGGAGAAACTTGCGGTGGGAATTGAGGACGCCGAGGCACCACGCGGAGAGTACCAGCAGCCCTGCAGCGGGAAAGAGAATCCGGACGAGCGTGGTGGTGATATCGCGCGATTCCGGTGTGAACCGGGGCACGATCAGGTCGACGAGCCAGGGTGTGGCCAGTTCGCCAGCAAGGACGAGGATGGCGACGGTGGCCGCGAGGAGCGAGAGTACCGCGCCGGCGAGACGTCGCGCTTCCTCGTCGCGCCCGGCGCCAAGCAGGCGCGAGTAGCTCGGGATGAACGAGGCGGAGAGGGCCCCTTCCCCGAAGAGATTCTGGAGAAAATTCGGAATCCGGAAGGCGGCATTCCAGATATCTGAGGCGTCGGAAATGCCGAGATATTTCGAGAAGATTCGTTGCCGGACGAGTCCCGCAATGCGACTGAGCAGGATGCCGGCCGCCACGAAGTAGGAGCCGCGATTGGGGGTCTTCACCGGGAGCCCGATGAGTGTGACGGCCCGGACTCGATCTGGCGTTGCAGTGACTCGTTTTCCTCGCGGAGCTGAGTGACGAGGCTATGGAGGATGTCGACCTCGCCCTCGACCTGGTCCAGCCGGCGACGGAGGTCTGCCATTTCCTCGTTCTCGAGCGGCGCCGGACGAACACTCGTGCCGCGTCGTCGACCGAAACGACGCCCGATCGGCCCGCTCATCACGATCGAGATGATCGGGAAGGCCAGCGCGACAATGAGCACGACCCCGATGAGCGACATGGAAGAATGCTACCCCTCGCCGGGGTCGGTTCCGAGTCCCGCGGCCCACGTGCCGGCGGCGGAGCGCACCGCCTCGAGCCACTCGGTACCATGCCGTGCCAGCAACGACGGCACACTCAAGACCCGCTCCTGCGGTGCGCCACGCGGACACAGTGCAGTCCGCAGACGAACGTATTGCGCGTAGGCGATGTCGCCTCGCTTGCGGAGGTGCCGTTCGAGCACGCGCTCGAGATCATCGGCGACTTGCGACAGGCGGCGCTGGCGTGAGGCAATGGCCCGATCGAGCACCCCATCGATCTTGCGCCCGGCCGTGCTCAGGGTGACGGTGGTCGCGGAAATGGCATCACGGAGTTGGGCCAGCGCCATCGGCACTTCATCTGGGAGATCACGCCGGAGAATTCCGCGTCCGACCGAACCATCATCATCGAGCAGCGCCTCGAGCGAGAGGCCGAGGCGGTCGAGGAGCCGCTCGGACCAGGGCTCGACGGCAGTCCCGGTCCAACGTGGCACCGGCACCTGCGGCGTGACATCGAGGAGTGGATAGAGCGCGGCAGCTTGTTGAGTGAGATAGCGATATTCGCCGGGACCGGCGACATAGGCAACGGTGGGCAGCAGGGACGCTTCCACCACGGGCCGCAGCAGCACATTGGCCGAACATCGCTCCGGGTGTTCGGCAAGTTCCGCGAGCATCGCTTCGCGCGTGAACGTCACGCCGGTGCGGCGGCCACGGAACCCGTCGCCATCCACGAGCAACCGGTCACGGCCCGAATCGTTTTCATAGAACACCAGCGTGGCGCCATCGCCCGCCGCAATCCCGGTTCCGGCATCGGGAAGTGCCGCAAGCGCGGCATCGAGTTCGCTGGCGCGCTCCAGTGCGCGCGCGAGGAGCGGCGCCTGCGCGTGCTTGAACACGGCGCTGGTCGGATCGATGCAGACGATGCCCCAGGGTGCCAGCAGTTCGGCGATGGCGCCGGCATAGGCCGCGTGCAGGGTATGACCGGGCACGTAGTGACGTCGCAGCCAGGCGAGGGTGGTGTCTCGGGCCTCACTGCCTGGGAGGCTCTGCTCAAGGGTGCGCAGACCGCTGAGGATCTCGACGCCCAGGGCCTCGCGCGCCATCGAGCGTTGCGGGGCCGCTGGGTCACGGGGTGAGAGATGCCATTCCTGCAGCACGCCATCTGCGTCGAGCCAGGACGCGTTGCTCGCCTCGGAAAAATCGTGGTCGTCGCCTGCGAGCCAGAAGAGCGGAACCACTGGTCGCTGCCAGCGCGTCGTCAGCTCGCTCGCGAGGGCCGCAGCAGCCAGTGCCTTGTGCACGGTATAGAGTGGCCCGCCGAAGAGGCCAGGTTGCTGACCGGTGGTGACCACCAGCGCACCGGGTGAGCGGAGGGCGGCGATCGCGGCCTCAGTGCCTGGGACTTGCAGCAATGCCGGCGTGAGCGCCTCCGGCCAGGTCGCGGCACGCGGCCGAACCGGCGCGCCGGCAGCCACCGGGTGTGAGAAGAGCCGCATCAGCGATTCCCCTTGTGATACGGCTCACCATTGAGGATGGTCGTGGCGCGGTAGAGCTGTTCGGCGACCACGACGCGCGCGAGTTCGTGCGGCAAGGTCAGCGGGCCGAGGCTCCAGCTCGACGTGGCACGCTGGCGCACGGCAGGGGCCACACCAACCGCACCACCGATGACAAGCGCGTGATCACGACCACGCAGCCGCCACAGCTGCAGCTGTTCCGCCACCTGTTCGCTCGACCAGGGTGCCCCGTCGAGATCGAGCAGCGTCAGTTCGGTGTCATCGGGCAAGGCCTCGAGCAATCGCTTTCCCTCGTCGGTTTGCTGTTGTGCCACGCTCCCGGCCCTTCCCGCCTCACGCACCTCGCGCTCCGTTACCGACACCACGCGTCGGAGGCGGCGGAGGTACTCGTCACACGCCTCGCGGAAGGCGGGTCGCAGCTTGCCGACCGCGAGGAGGTGCAACTGCATCAGGCATACATTCCGCGGAGACGGTGCATCGCCGCGACCCGGTCGATCGACAGCATGTAGGCCCCGATTCGCATCGAGACCGAGTGCTTCTCCGACATCTCGGAGACTTCGTCGAAGGCCTTGATCATGATCTTCTCGAGGCGCTCGTTGACGGTCTCTTCGTCCCAGAAATAGCCACCGCGGTCCTGGACCCACTCAAAGTACGAGACCGTGACGCCGCCGGCATTGGCGAGAATGTCCGGGATCACGTAGATCCCCTTCTCCTCGAGAATCGCGTCCGCCTGCGCCGTGGTCGGTCCGTTCGCCCCTTCACAGATGATCTTTGCCTGGATCTGATGGGCGTTCTTGCTGGTGATCACGTTCTCGAGTGCCGCCGGGACCAGCACGTCGCACTTGAGCGTCAGCAGTTCCTCATTCGAAATCGGCTTCCCCTTGGGGTAGCCGTCGAGCACGCGATTCTTCTTGAGCCACTCGAGCACATCGGGTACATCGAGTCCCTTGGGGTTGTGGACGCCGCCGCTCTTGTCGCTCACGGCGATGATCTTCATCCCCTCGGCCTGCATCAGCCGCGCCGCCGTCGAGCCGACGTTGCCGAAGCCCTGCACCGCCACCGTGGCGCCGGCGACCTTCTGCTTGCGCCGCTGCAGTGCGCGCTTGGTCACCACCAGGCAGCCGCGGCCGGTCGCATCGCGACGCCCGAGCGAGCCGCCCATGGCGATCGGCTTGCCGGTGACCACGGCAGTGACGGTATGCCGCTTGTGCATGGAGTAGGTGTCCATGATCCACGCCATCACCCGTTCATTGGTGTTCACGTCCGGCGCCGGCACGTCGGAATCGGGGCCGAGCAGATCGATGATGGCGGAGGTGTAACGACGCGTGACGCGTTCGAGTTCCCCGTCGGACATCGTGGTCGGGTCGCAGATCACGCCGCCCTTGGCACCGCCGAATGGCAGGTTGACCACGGCGCACTTCCAGGTCATCCACGCGGCGAGCGCCTTGACTTCATCGAGCGTCACGTTGAGGTCGAAGCGGATGCCGCCCTTGGCCGGCCCGCGCGAGGTGTTGTGCAGCACGCGGATGCCGGTGAAGACCTCGATCTCGCCGTTGTCCCGCTTGATGGGGACCGACACGATCAGCTGCTTCTCCGGCGCCCGCAGCACCTTGTACAGTCCCGGCTCGAGCTTCAGGTGCGTCGCCGCGATGTCGAAGCGGGACATCATCGCCTCGAACGGATTTTCCTCGGAGGCAAACCGGCGATCCCGATCCGGCTTGATGAGCGGCTTCGCCTTCACGCCTTTGCTGCTGGACATGTGACAATTCTCCGGTCCGTCGTGGACCTTGGGGTGTAATGCGTCAGTGGAGGCGGGCGACCACGAGGTCGAGGGCTTCCCTGAGAATGGCCTCACCGGACTCGAAGGTCACGGCGAGTGTCGCAACCAGCGGTTCCGGCACACTGACTGGCCAGCGCGTCCGAAGCTTCACGGCATCCTTCGCCGTCATCACCACATGATCGGCTCGCCGGGAGGCATGCGCCAGCCAGGCGACATCTTCATCGCGGAACTGATGGTGATCCTTCCAGGTGGCGACCTGGACCTGCGCTCCGGTGCGCTTGAGTTGCGTCACGAAGGCATCCGGATCGGCGATGGCACTCGCCGCCACCACCCGCTTCCCTTCGAGCGACGCCACCGGACGTTCGACGCCGCTCACCAGCCCCCGCAGCACCGCCAGGTCAAGGCGGGCGATCGCCGTCGGCCCGCGGACCATGCGACCGAATTCCTCCGCCACCGATTGTGCGGTCGCCAGATCAGCACGCTTGCGCGTGACGATCAGCGCATCGGCGCGTTCGAGCGCGACCGGCGATTCGCGCCACGGACCCGCCGGCAACGGCCAGCGCACTGCGCGCCGCGTCTCGGCGCTCACCACGCAGATATTCAGGTCGCGGGCCACATCGAGACGCTGGAACGCATCGTCGAGCACCAGCACGTCGGCGCCCTGAGCGACGGCTTCGATCGCCCCGGCACGACGATCCGCGTTGGGGACGACGACGGCGCCCGGGAGCGCCTCGCGATGCACCAGCGTTTCATCGCCACCCACCCCGCGCAACAGGATGCCGGGGCGGTGTCCACTCGCGAGGTAGTGCTCAGCCACCCAGCCCGCGATCGGCGTCTTGCCCGAGCCACCGACAGTGAGGTTGCCGATCGCGATGGTGGGCAATGGCAACTCATGGGTGGCAAACCATCCGCGCCGATAGGCCAGGGTGCGGACATTCATGCCGAGCCGCCAGAGTCCGCCTGCCGGGAGCAATGCGGCACGGGCGGCGCGCGCATCGAGTCGCCCGCTGGTCCAGAGCCAGCGAATCAGGCGATGGCCATCTCCACGACGTCGCGGCATCAGGCGTGCAGCTCCGACTCCAGTGAGATCAATGCCGACTCGCAGCGCGCAATTCCTCGCGCCAATCCATCGGGGCCGGGATCAACCGCAAATGGTTCGCCGTAGCCGACCCGAACCGAGGCTCCCGGCTTCGGGATGACCATCCGGTCCCACGATCGCAATCGCCAGGCGCGGTCGACCTCGGCGTGCAACGGAAGAATCTGCGCTCCGACTCGCTGCGCCGCGCGCACGATGCCGGGCTTGACCTCGCGACGAGGTCCGCGCGGACCATCCGGCGTGAAGGCGACGGGGACGTTGTCGTGCAGCACGCGGACGGCGCCACGCAACGCGCGAAGGCCCCCTCGGGTGGAGGAGCCGGGGAGCAACCGGTATCCGATGCGGGTGGCGAAATCACCCAGATAGCCCCCCTCGCGTGCCTCACTCACCACGATGGCGATCCCCTGGGCACGATGATGCCAGAGCAGCGGCAAGAGCGCTTCGTGCCATAGCAGGTAAATGTAGGGGATACCGGACGTTTGGAGCCGGTGCCACCGCTCCGCGTGGTGCAGTCGGAATTGCCAGGAATGCGCCAATGCGCGGACGATCGGTCCGCCAACGGTGCGGACCACACTCGCGGGTACCGGGATTTTCACGCGACAAGCATCTGACCAGCAAGGGCCGCGAGCCGTTCGCTCGCGCCGGGCCCGCCGAGCCGTCGGCGCACCTCGGCCAGGCCGCGTCGCTGGGTGCGGGCGGCGTCGCCAGTGGGATCGAGCAGCGGGAGCACCGCGCGCGCGAGCGCCTCGGCTGTCACCGCGCCCTGCATCAGTTCGGGGACGACTTCCTGCTCTGCCACCAGGTTCACGAGAGAGGCCCAGCGCACCGTCACCAGGCGTCGAAGCATCACGAAGGTGAGCGGATTGAGTCGGTACGCAACAACCATCGGCACATCGGCTAGCGCCGCCTCGAGGGTCGTCGTTCCCGATTTTGCCAGCACCGCATCAGCCGCCGCGAGAACCTGTTCGCCACGATCGGCGACGAGGGTGAACTCGCCAGCATCGGGGTAGTCACCATCGGCCGTCGCGGCCACGATCACATGCGTGCATCCGCCGGCCGCAAGGACCTGGCGCGCAGCATCGCGATAGGCGGGCCAGAGACGCCGGATCTCGCCGTGCCGGGAGCCCGGGAAGAGGGCAAGTACTCGCGCCTCGTCGGGGATGCCGAGGGCGGCGCGTGCTGCCTCGCGGCTCGGCAGCGCTTCGCCGTCGACGAGCGGGTGGCCGACATAGTCGGTCGCAATGCCGACGCGCCCGAAAAAGCCGGGTTCAAACGGGAGGATCACGGCGAGGCGATCGACGGCGCGGGAAAAACGGTCGGCACGCTGTGGACGCCACGCCCAGATCTGTGGGGCGATGTACCAGAGCACCTTGATCCCCGCCCGCTTGGCCGATTCGGCAACACGCAGATGAAAGCCGGGATAGTCGATCGGAATGACCAGGTCATAGCGCCGATTGACGAAATCTCGCCGCAGCGATCGAAGCAACCGGATGTGTGCGGGAAGTTTGTCGAGGATCTCCACCAGCCCCATCGCGGAAAGTCCGTCGATCGAGCGTCGGATCGTGGCGCCGGCAGCGGCCATTCGCGGCCCGCCGACAGCATCGATCGTCGCGTCCGGAAATCGTTCTCGCAGCGCGGTGACGACACGTCCGCCGTGGAGGTCGCCCGACGGCTCCCCCGCGAGTACCAGAATCCGCGGGTTCATCGCCCGAGCGCAGGAACCGGGGCACGCTGGACGGCCGCCGTGACATCGAGGGCGAGCGCCAAAGCGCTGCGTCCTTCGGCGGCACTGACGATGGCGGCGCGTTCACCGCGCACGGCCGCAACGAATGCGGCGAGTTCCAGCCCGAGGGCATCGGCTTCGGGTGCCTCGAGCGGCACGGTCTCGACGATCTCTTCGATGCTGCTGCCGGTGCCGGGCCGCCAACCGTGACGGAGGCGCATGAACGAGCCGGTGCCGGTCGCGAGGTCGAGTGATACGTAGCCCGACGGCTGGAAGATGCGGATCCGACGCACGCGATCGCGGGCGACACGCGATGCCGTCATCGAGGCCACCGCCCCGCCTGCGAACTCGACCCGGGCGTTCACCATGTCGAGATGCGGTGAGAGGACCGAGACACCGCTGGCACGGACGTCCACAGCGATCTCACCGCCAACCAGGTGATTGGCGAGATCGAGATCGTGGATCATCAGGTCAAGCACCACCGCGACATCGGTCCCGCGTGGCTGGAAAGGTGCCAGGCGGATTCCCTCGAGAAAGATCGGGCGCTCAAGGACGGTCTGCGCCGCACGCACCGCACGATTGAATCGCTCGATGTGTCCCACCGCGAAGACGACACCGTGACGATCGGCCTCGGCCAGCAGTTCGTCCGCTTCCGCGAGCGTGACCGTGATCGGCTTCTCCATTAGGACTGCGACACCGCGGCCAAGGCATTCGAGCCCGACGTTGCGATGGTACGAGGTCGGCACCGCAATGGAGACGGCGCGCACCGCACCGAGCAGGCCGTCGATCGTCTCGAACACCCGGCAGCCGACTTCGGCCGCCACCGCAGCGGCTCGCGCGAGGTCGGCATCGTACACTCCCACCAGGTCGGCGCCATGCATCGACGCGAAGTGCCGGGCGTGATGGCGCCCGAGGGCCCCCACGCCGACGACACCGACCGGCAGCCGCTCGATCACGCGGGGACGCCGCGCTGCGAGGAGGAGACGAACTCGAGAAAGCGCTTCACTTCCGGGAGATCAGGCAGGTCGGTGTTGGCACGCTCGAGCGCCTGGCTGAGGTTGTAATCGGAATTGAAGAAGAGACGATAGGCGCGCTTCAATGCCGCGATGGTCTCGGGCGGAAAGCCCTGCCGCTGCAAGCCGATCGAATTGAGGCCGTAGAGTTCCACCGGATTGCCGACGGCCTTCACGAACGGCGGAATGTCCTGGCTCACGCGCGTGGCACCGCCAATGAAGCAATGCGCCCCGATCGTCACGAACTGATGCACCGCGACGAGTCCGGAGAGCGCCGCGCGATCCTGGATCGTCACATGCCCGGCGAGCTGGGTCCCGTTCGCGATGATGACGCCATCACCGATGTGGCAATCGTGCGCCAGATGGACGTAGGACATGATGAAGCATTCGCTGCCGACCGACGTCAGTCCCGAGGCCGCGGTGCCGCGATTGATGGTCGAGTATTCGCGAATGATGGTGCCGTCGCCCACCGTCACCCAGGTCTCCTCGTCGCGATACTTGAGGTCCTGCGGCGGTCCGCCGATGATCGCGCCGCTGCCCACGTGCACCCGTTCGCCAAGCCGGACGTTCCGCTCGAGGGTGGTGCGTGCGGCCAGCCGACAGCCGTCGCCAACCGTAACCCCGGGACCGACGATGCTGAACGGACCGATCTCGATATCGGTGCCCAGCTCCGCGGACGGATCGATGAGCACACTGGGATGGATGCGCTGACTCATCGGTCTCTCACCGTCGCCATCATGTTCTCCACCTCGCAGACGACGCGCCCCTCGACAAAGGCGTGGCCGCGCATCTTGCAGGTGCGCCCGCGGAACTGGAGCAACTCGACCTCGAATCGCAACTGATCACCTGGCACCACCGGGCGCCGGAACCGGACCCCATCGAGCGAGGCGAAGTAGACGACCTTCGAGGCAGGGTCGTCGAAATTGTCCATCAGGAGCATGCCGCCGGCCTGCGCCATCGCTTCGACGATGAGCACGCCCGGCATGATCGGATGCCCCGGGAAGTGGCCTGCGAAGAACGGTTCGTTGATGGTGACATTCTTGGTGCCGACGATGCGAACACCCGCTTCGATCTCGATGATCCGATCCACCAGCAGGAAGGGATAGCGGTGCGGCAGGACGCTCATGATCCGGGTGATGTCGACCTGGGTCGGATCGGTCCGGGACCCCAGCCGCGCGAGTGCCTTCGCCAGCGCGACGTTTCCCTGATGACTCGGCTTGTCGGCAATCACGTGGGCTTCGAGGCGTGCGCCGAGGAGCGCCAGATCACCAAGGATGTCGCCGATCTTGTGACGGACGAATTCATCGGGCCAGCGGAGCTCACCAGTGGCCACCGCGGTGTCGGAGAGGACGACGGCCATCTCCGGTGAAGCGCCTTGCAGCAGGCCGCGCTTCTGCAGTGCCTCGACTTCGTGCACGAAGCCGAAGGTCCGCGCCGGTGCGATGTCACGACGGAAGGCTTCGGGCGAGACGTCGAAGCTCGACGACTGGCGCCCGATCACCGGATGATCCCACTCGATGGTGGCGGTGATCCGCAGCCCATTGCCAGGGGCGACCACGTACCGTGCATCGCCCTCCTGGACGGTAAAGGGCTCGAGCACCCGCAGCACCGCCGGGTCACCTTCGCGCTCCTGGACACCCGCCTGCTCCATCGCATCCAGCCAGGGAAGGAACGAGCCATCGAGAATCGGGGGCTCCGGTCCGTCGAGCTGGATCAGGAGGTCGTCGAGCTGCAGCGCGTGTGCGGCGGCCAGGAGGTGTTCGACCGTCTGCACGACTGCCGTCCCTGCGGCGAGGCCAGTGCGCCGCTCCGTCGCATCGACCTGTCCGCTGCGTGCAGGAATCGTCGGCGCGCCTGGGAGATCCGTCCGCCGAAAGAGTATGCCGCTTCCTGGATCGCCTGCACTGAGGCGCACCGTGGTCTGGGCACCGGTGTGCAGACCGGTGCCGGAAAGTTCTGCGACACCTGCAAGGGTACGCCTAGCCATCTTCGCGCTCCGAGGCGAGTTCTTCGAGTGCTTCGTGGTGCGGGGCAAGACGATAGAGCGCCGCCAGCGCGCGCAGGAACTCGCGGTGCGGACGTGCCGGGTAACCGGAGACCGACATCCCGCTGGCCACGCTCGAGATCACTGCCGACTTGGCACCGACTTTCACATCATCTCCCAGCGTGAGGTGCCCCGCCACGCCGGACTGACCTGCCAGCACGACGCGGTTGCCGATCACGGTACTGCCGGACACGCCGACGCCGGCCATCAGCAGACAATCCGTGCCCATCCGGACATTGTGACCGACATGGACGTGATTGTCGAGCTTGCTGCCGCGACCGATGACGGTATCCCCGAGCGATCCGCGGTCGACGCAGGAACACGAGCCCACTTCGACGTCGTCCTCGAGGATGCAGCCGCCCACCTGCGGCACGCGCGTATGTCCTGCGGCATCGGAGACAAATCCGAACCCGGCACCCCCGATAATCGCACCGGCCTTGCACCAGACGCGAGCGCCGAGTTCGGAGCCGGCGTGCACCACGACGTGGGCATCGAGATGCACATCATCACCGAGAATTGCCCCGTCCTCAATCACGACGTGCGGTCCGATGCGCACCCGGGCGCCAAGCACCACATCGTCGCCGATCACTGCATATGCGCCGACTTGCGCATCAGCCGGCAATGCAGTGCCATGGCCGATCTGCGCCGTGGTGGCGATCCGGGAACTGCTGGTTGTTTGCGGATGGAGGACCGTGGCAACGAGCGCCATCGCGCGAGCCGGGTCACGAACGACGATGCGGGTGGCAGGACCGGGTTCGAGCGCGAGTGCCTCGGTGACGAGGACGGCGCCCGCCTGCGTCAGCGCGAGCGCGGCGACGTAACGACCGCCGGTCGCCATGGCGAGCGCATCAGGCTCCGCCGCCTCGAGGGATCGACAGCGCCTGAGCGCCACGTCCCCGGGACCAGACAGGCGGCCACCGACCAAGTCGGCGACCGCCTGTGCCGTCAACGCGCCCGTCGTCGCCTGACTCAGGGCTTCTTGGCGCCTGGCGCCGGAGCCGGTGCCGTGCTGCCTGACTTGAGGCGATCCACGACACGCTGGGTGAGATCACACGCCTTGTCGGCCGTGAGAATATTCGAACTCTGCTGGCTCACGTCGAAGATCATCGTGATGTTGTTCTCGGCACGGATCCCCTCGATGATCGCCGTCACGCGAGACTCGATCGGCGCCAGCAGTTCCTGCCGACGCGCGCCCGCGCGCTGGGTGAGTTCCTGCTGCCGTGCGTCGAGTGCCGCCTGCTGGGCCTCGAGCTTCTTGCGGCCGGCGTCGCGATTCGTCGGCGAGAGCATCGCCGAGGATTCCTCGAACTTGGCGGCGTCCTTGTTGAGCGAATCGGTCAGCTTGGCGATCTCGCTGCGATAGCCCTCGAATTCCTTGGTCCAGATCGATTCCGCCGCCGTGTAGCCGGGGGTCTGCGCGAGCACGGGCTGCGCCGCGACGTAGGCCACCTTGCAGCCAGCGCCGGTCTGGGCCGAGGCAACGGTAGCCGTACCAGCGACCAGCGAGAGGAACATCAGGGCCCGAATGGGGAGACCAACACGCGTCATTGCTTCGTCCTTGTCGAACTGCTGTGAATATGGGGTCGCACGGTGCGACCCTAGAAGAAGTTCCCGAGCCGGAAGTGAAGCTTCCAGCCTGGAGCCGGGCGCCCCGTCCGGTCGGTCCGGTCGAACCCGTAGCCCAGGTCCAGCCCGATCGGCCCAAGCGGGGAAATTAATGCCGCGCCCACGCCCGCGCCCCGGAAGAGGCGGGTGGGGTCGTACTGCCGGACACTGCGATAGACATTCCCGGCGTCAAAGAAGGTGTTGACGTACAGCGACTGCGAGAGCCGGGCACCGAATTCGACCGTGAAGGCCGCGTACGACTTGCCGAACGCATCGGCACTGGCCGCCGACCCGGCGGCGTTGGCATCGAAGCCATTCGGTGTGATCGAGAATTCATCGTAACCACGCAGCGGCACGCCGTACTGCACGCCACCGAGCGAATACAGTTCGGTAAAGAAGCCGCCCGGGTTTCCGAAGATGAAGCCGGACTTGGCCGTGAAGCCGAGGGTGAACTGGACGCCACCGCCGAAGCTCTCCGACTTGCCGCCGAGTCGCCCGAGGGGGGTGAACCAGCGGGTATCGATATCCATCTTCTGGTAGTCGCCGGTGCCGCCGAGGATACCGCCGTTCTGTTCCAGCCCGATCGAGACCTGCGACCCGGCCACCGGGAACGGCAGGCCGACGCGAGTGTCGCGCAGGAACGAGAGCCCGACCGTCGAACGGGTGCAGGGCGAGCAACGGAAGCGCGATTGCAGATCGGCGGAGCCATCGGTGTAGCGGATCTTCTGGAAGCCGTAGCTGGCGAAGACACGCGAGTAACGCGAACCGAGGAACGGCAGGCCGAACTGGAGCGAGCCACCTTCCTGACGACGTCGACCGAGGTCGCCGATGGTGTACTTCTGGCGGGAGTTGTAGAGCGTCACCGTACCGCTAACCCGCGACTCCTGAATCGCCGGGTCGGTGTAGCTCAGCGAGAAGTCATTGATGTTCTTGCCGAACTGCCACTGCAGCTTGCCGCGCTTGGCCCGGCCGAAGAGGTTCGGCTCTTCGAGCCCGATGAAGCCGCCGAGACCGGTGCCCTGGCCCACGGAGGCGCCGAAGTTCACGTTGCCGGTGCGCTTCTCTTCAACGTGGAAGGTGATGTCGACGTCGACACCGTTCGGCGCCGGGTCCACGCCGGGGCTCGGCATCGGCTGCTGGAAGAATCCGAGGTTGCCGATGTTCTGATAGGAGCGGAGCAGTCGGTCCTTGTTGAACAGTTCGCCTGGCAGGAGGACGACCGCCTCGCGAATCACCCGTTCGTGAGTGACCTCGTTGCCGGTGATGTAGATCTTGTTGATCGTGGCCGGCGCGCCTTCCTGGATGCGCCAGCGGAGATCGAGGACCGGCGTGCCGTCCGGCTTGACCCGACGCGACTGCTCGGGTTCCACCTGCGCGGTGATGTAGCCGTTGTTGGTGTAGAGATCCTTGATCTTGTCGGTGGCCGCTTCCCACGCGTTGCGATCAAAGACGCCGCCGATCTCCTTCCCCGAGCCGACCTGATCGGCGGTCCCGAACGACAGACCGGCCATCAGCTCCTCGGAGGAGAAGCGGTGGTTGCCCAGCACCTCGAGCGTGCCGACGTGGAAGACTTCGCCCTCGTCCACGGTCAGCTGCAACACGGCCTTGCCGGTCTTGGGATCCGGGAGGAGGGTGTCCTTGACGACCTGGAAGTCAATCATCCCCTTGCCGCCGTACCACTTGGGCAGCCGCTCCCGCTTGTCGAGATCGATCTCGCGCTCGTCATACGCGCCGGGTCGGAACCACCAGAAGCCTTCGGGCTTGGAGCCGACATTCGCGACGATCTGTTCGTCGGTGAAGTGGGTGTTGCCGACCACGTCGACGCGCGCGATCGAGACGCGATTCCCTTCGTCGACCTGGAAGTTCAGCCGCACACCGCCATCGGTCGTCGCCTCTTCCTTCACCGTGACCTGCGCGGTGTAATACCCTTCCTTGCGATACATCGAGTCGATCTCGAAGCGCCCCTTCGCCACCGCGGCACGGTCGATCGGTCGACCTTCGAGGAGCTTGATGCGCTCCTTGACCGAGCCCATCGAGATCTTCGCCGGACCCTTCAGCGTCCAGCTCCGGAGGATCGGGCGCTCCTTCACGACGATCGCGAGCACCAGCAGGCTGGCAGCCTCGCGCTGCTCCACCGAGACATCATCGAACTGCCCGGTCAGATAGAGCGCGGAGACGGCACGCTGGATCTCGCGGTAGGAGATCTTGGTCCGCACCAGTAGCCCCGACGCCGCCACAACCTGCTCGGCGGTGAGTCGGGCGTTCCCTTCGACCTTGATGCTGTCAACCGCCGGCAACTCGGGCGGCGGCCCCTGGCGGTCCTGGCCGACGAGGCGGAGCGGCAGTAGCAGTACCGCAATCAACAGCACCCCGCGCCACCAGGAACGAGACTCTCCCGCGCGACGGTTCAACATCGCGGCGGTCAGGCCTGCGTCCCGGTCAGGGCTCGGAATGAAAGCTTCTCTCCATCTGGCGCCACATCCACCTCGATCTCCTCGCCCGGCGTCACGTCGCCGCTCAGGATGCGCTCGCTGAGCGGATCCTCGATGTATCGCTGAATCGCGCGCTTCAATGGCCGCGCGCCATAGCTCTGGTCATAGCCGTGGTTCACCAGGAACTCGATCGCGGCCGGCGTGAGCCGCACCTCGTCGCCGATCCGCCGGGTGACATCCCGGAGCAGCACGGTGACGATCTTCGCGATGTGTTCCTTCGACAACGGGTGGAAGACGATGACGTCGTCCAGCCGGTTGATGAACTCCGGGTTGAACACCTTGCCGATTTCTTCCTTCACGGTCTCGGACATCTTCGCGAAGCTGCGCTCGCCATCCCCAGAGTGGAAACCGAGGGACTTGCCCTGCATGATATCACGCGCGCCGACGTTGGATGTCATGATCACGACAGTATTCTTGAAGTCGATGACCCGGCCATAGTTGTCGGTGAGGTGCCCTTCATCGAGCACCTGCAGCAGGATGTTGAACACGTCAGGATGCGCCTTCTCGATTTCGTCGAGCAGCACGACCGAGTAGGGCTTGCGACGGACCGCCTTGGTGAGCGTTCCCGAATCCTCGTAGCCGACGTAGCCCGGTGGCGCGCCGATGAGGCGCGAGACCGAGAACTTCTCCATGTATTCCGACATGTCGACCCGGATGAACGCCGTCGGATCGTTGAACAGGAAGCGCGCCAGTGCGCGTGCCAGCTCGGTCTTGCCGACCCCGGTGGGGCCCGAGAAGATGAACGAGCCGATCGGCCGGTTCGGATCCTTGAGGCCGGCACGCGAGCGACGGATCGCCCGCGACACGGCGTGGATCGCCTCGTCCTGGCCAATCACCGACTGGTGGATCTCGTCCTCCATCCGCAGCAGGCGCGACGCTTCCGCCTCCTGGATGCGGGTGACCGGAATTCCGGTCCAGCGACCGACGATGAACGCGATCGCCTCTTCGTCGATGACCGGGCGCTTGGTCTGGCGTTCCTTCTCCCACTCCTCCTGCACGCTCCGGATCTGCTGCTGCAACTCGCGATCACGATCGCGCAGCGCCGCCGCCTTCTCGAAGTTCTGGTCGCGGATCGCCTCTTCCTTCTCGGCGGTGACCTTCTCCAGCTGGAGCTTCAACTCACCCACCTCGGCGGGCGGATGCTGCGATGCAAGCCGCGCGCGGGCGCCGGCCTCGTCGATCACGTCGATCGCCTTGTCCGGCAGGAACCGGTCGGTGATGTAGCGCTCCGAGAGTTCGGCCGCTGCCTTGAGGGTCAGATCGGGAATGGTGACCCGATGATGCTCCTCGTACTTCTTGCGCAATCCCTTGAGAATCTCGATCGTCTCCTCGATCGACGGCGGCTCGACCATCACGGTCTGGAACCGGCGTTCGAGAGCGCCGTCCTTCTCGATGTACTTGCGATATTCGTTGAGCGTCGAGGCACCGACACACTGCAGCTCACCGCGCGCGAGCGCAGGCTTCAGCATGTTGGAGGCGTCGATCGCGCCTTCGGCCGCACCGGCGCCGACCAGCGTGTGCAGTTCATCGATGAAGAGGATGACGTGCTTGCTCGCGGCGATCTCGTTCATCACCGCCTTGAGCCGCTCCTCGAACTGGCCGCGATACTTGGTGCCCGCGATAACCGCGGCCATGTCGAGCGAGAGCACGCGGTGATCGCGCAGCACATCGGGGCACTGCCCATTCGCGATCAGGAGCGCGAGGCCCTCGACGATCGCGGTCTTGCCGACACCAGGCTCGCCGATCAGGACCGGGTTGTTCTTCTTCCGGCGCGCGAGAATCTCCATCACCCGCTCGATCTCCTTGGCACGACCGATCGTCGGGTCAAGCGCCCCTTCCGCCGCCAGCACGGTGAGGTCGCGGCAGAAATGATCGAGGGCCGGTGTCTTGGACTTCTTCTCGCTCTTGGGCGGCACGGCTTGCGGACCACTCGGCGCAGCAGAAGACGTCGCCCCGGGCGCCGGCGGCAGATCGCTGCCAAGCAGGCGCAATGTTTCGGCGCGCGACTGCTCGAGCGTCACGCCCGCATCGGTGAGCACCTGGGCCGCGATCCCCTTCTCCTCGCGCAGGAGACCGAGCAGCAGGTGTTCGGTCCCGACGTAGGAGTGATTCAGTTCGCGCGCTTCCATCATCGCCAGCTCAAGCACCTTCTTGGCACGCGAGGTGTACGGCAGTTCGGGGCCGGCAGCAGCCGCCGACTTCCCCTTCTTGACCGTCTCCTCGATCTTCTGCTGCACTTCCTCGAGATCCACGCCGAGGTTGGTCAGCACGGCTGCGGCAACGCCCTCGCCTTCGCGGATGAGGCCGAGCAGAATGTGTTCGGTGCCGACGTATTCGTGGTGCAGTCGCGCGGCTTCCTCGCGCGCCATCTGCAGCACCTTTCGCACCCGGTCGGTGAAGTTGTAGCCGTTCATCGTGCCCTCCCCTCATCTGCGAGCAGACGGCGCACGAGCGTCGCCCGATGCACCGCCAGAGCCTCATCCTCAAGGCTGGTCCCGGCCGCTCGTGCCAGATGCGCAGACTGCGCCAGCACCAGCAACCGGTTCATTGTCCCCAGCGGCAGCGGCGGCAGGATGCCGAGGCTGACGCCGAGCCGGACGCCACTCAGTAACTCGACCAGTTCGTCGAAGGTCACGGCACGCGCGTGGCTCAGAACTCCCCACGCCCGCCAGACCTGATCGTCGAGCACCGCGGCCGCATCGCGCCGAAGCACGTCGCGCGCCTGGATTTCACACTCCATCACCTGGCGAACCAGCCGCCCGAGGTGATCGAGCAATTCACTTTCCGACTTGCCAAGGGTGGTCTGATTCGAGAGCTGAAACAGATTCCCGAGGACCGCGCTCCCTTCGCCATACAGGCCGCGATAGGTCAGGCCGACCTGGGCCAGACCCTGCAGCACCTTGGCGATCTCGCGGGTAAGAACCAGGCCCGGGAGGTGGATCAGCACCGACGCGCGAAGCCCGGTGCCGACATTGGTCGGACAGGCCGTAAGATAGCCGAATTCGGGGTGGAAGGCGAAGGAAAGTCGCGCTCCAAGCTCACCATCGGCGCGCTCTGCATCGGCCAGCGCTTCGTCGAGTGCAAAGCCCGATCGGAGCCCCTGCATGCGCAGGTGGTCCTCCTCGTTCAGCATCACCGCAACCGCCCCGGCAACCAGTACCGCACCACCCCCGGTGGCCCGCCCACCCGGGTCGAGGCCGGCGAGCTCTCGAGAGACCAGCTGCCGTTCCTGGAGCCACTGGCGCCCCTCCAGGGGGAGCGGGTCGAGCCGGTGGAGCGTGGCCCCTGCGAGGGACGGTGCGTCGGCTGCGGCGGCCTGAACCTGCTCCAGGACCCCCTCACGGTCGGCCTCGCTGTTCCGCCCCCGGAACCCAACCCCTACCAGGTTGCGGGCGAGCCGGACCCGGGTAGAGACCACCAGGTCGGCCCACGGGCCGCTGGCAGCAAGCCAGGGGAGATCGTCCTCGCCGCCACCGCCTACGGAGTCGGTCACCCTTCGAGCCCTCTGAGCCGGTCCCGGAGCTCCGCCGCGAGCTCGAAATGCTCCGCGGTGACTGCATCGCGCAGCGCTTCGCGCAGACGGAGCCGTTCACGAATCAGGTCCGAAGATGGATCCCCTGCCTCGGCCGCCTGGAGGTAGCGCCGGCCGACATGCCGAGTCCCGCCATGGACTCGCCGCAGGAGATCGCGCAGCGGGCGCTCGAATGCCACCCAGCAATCGGCGCATCCCAGTCGTCCCGATGCCCGGAAGTCGCCCAGCGTTGCGCCACAGGTCGGGCACGGCTCTCCGGTCGCTGCCGCAGCTGCCAGCGGAGTGGCACCCTGCCCCATCGCGGCCAGGAAAGCTCCCAACGGAGAATCGGTCACCTGGGATTCGGTGGGAGTGCCACGCTCGGCGGCGCACTTGCCGCAGAGCCGCAGCGTGGTGACCTCGTCACCCATCACCTGGGTGAGCTCGACTTCCGCATCCCGGACGTGGCACGCCTGACACGGGGTCACGGATGGGCCTCGACCGCCTCGGCCAGTCGAAGCACCCCGCCATCGAGGGCGAGGACACGATCGGCGCGCGCCGCCAGTTCGCGATTGTGGGTCACCGCGATCACAGCGGTCCCCGCGTCACGCGCGAGTGACGCGAGGAGATCGTGCATCCGCGCAGCCGTCGGGGGATCGAGGTTGCCGGTCGGTTCGTCGGCAAGGAGCAACCCCGGGCCGGTGACCAACGCTCGCGCGAGTGCGACGCGCTGCTGTTCGCCGCCAGAGAGCAGAGTGACCCGGGCCGAGGCGCGGACCCCGAGCTCGACCCGGTCGAGCAACGCGTCGGCTCTGCGACGTGCTTCGCTCGGGTCGATGCCGGCGATGAGCAGCGGCATCATCACGTTTTCGCGGGCGGTGAAGTCGCGCAACAGGTGATGGAACTGGAAGACGAAGCCGAGTCGCTGATTCCGCAGCCCGGTGAGCTGTTCGTTGCTGAGTCCGGCGTACGACACGCCTTCGAGGAGGACGTCGCCGCCATCGGGGCGATCGAGTCCGCCTAGAATGTGCAGCAGTGTGCTTTTCCCGGAGCCGCTCGCACCCACGATCGCGATGAACTCGCCGGCCGCAAGTGTCAACTCGGTGCCGTTGAGCACCGTGAAGGCCGCGCCGTCGCCGCCGACGAAACGCCGCGTGAGTCCGGTCGCCTCGAGCAGGGTGCTCATTCGGCCCGGATCGCGTCGACCGGCACCAGCGACGAGGCGCTGCGTGCCGGCGGAATGGTCGCGAGAATGGCGACCAGAATCGACGCCACCACAACCACGGCCACATCGAGCGGCTCGATGCGCACCGGCAGGTGATCGATGAAATACACCGAGGGATCGATCTTCACGGCGCCGGAACGATCGACGACCACCGCAATCACCAGCCCCAGCACCAGGCCAATCGACGTACCGATGATGCCGATGATCGCTCCCTGTGCCAGGAAGATCCGCGCCACCCCGCTCGACGGCAGCCCCATCGCCTGCAGGATGCCGATCTCGCGAGTCTTGAACGCGACCACCATCGTCAAGGTGCCGACGATGTTCAGCGCCGCGACGATCATGATGAAGAAAATCACCAGCCCCATCGCACGCTTCTCGAGCTCGAGCGCGCTGAAGAGCGTGGCGTTCTGCGCCTGCCACGCCTCGGCCCGGTAGGGATAACCGAGCTGGTCGGCGAGACCGGCGGCGAGGCGCGGCGCATCGTCGGGATTGGCGAGACGGAGGCCGATCTCGGTCACGGCGCTGTCGAGGCCCGCAAACTCCTGCGCCAGCGCGCGCGTCATCACGACAAACTCGTTGTCGTAGATGTACATCCCGGTCTGGAAGGTGCCGGTGACTTCGAAACGCCAGTAGACTGGTGTCGGCATGCCGAGGGCGCGATTGATCTTGCGGAAGTTGGGCTCGACCATCGTCACCACATCACCCGGGCGCACGCTCAGCCGGCGCGCGAGCCCTGCTCCGAGCACCACGGCACCGCGAACGTCCGGCGCAGTCGTGCTGAAATTGCCGTCGCCTTCGACGATGGCACTCTGCACATCGGTGACCACCTTCATCCCGTCGCCGGGCTCCAGGCCGAGCACCTTGACGCCCTCCGGGTAACCGGCGCCGTTGGTCACGATGCTCATCGTGGTCACTTCAGGGGCGGCCGCAATGACGCCGGGATACTTCTGCACCTTGCGGAGCTGGTTTCGCCAGTCCGGCATTTCGAGGTTGGCCCCGAAGGTGAGGACGTGCACGTGCGGTGAGCCGACGAGGATCTTGTCGCGCAGGTCATCGCGCAGCCCGTTCATCACTCCCAGCACCACGATGAGGGCAGTGACACCGACGGCGATGCTGCCGATCGCGATGGTGGTCTGCAGTGACGCGCTCCGGGTACCGCGCTGCCCGCGAAGGTAGCGCAGCGCGATCCGTCGCTCGAGTGCGGTGGGCCACCACTTCGCCATCGTGGACTACTCGCTCTCGTCCGGGCGACTGCCGTCGCTCTCGGGACGCATCGCCGGGAAGAGGATCACGTCACGGATCGAGGCCTCGTCCGCCAGCAGCATGACCAGGCGATCGATGCCGACGCCGATCCCGCCCGTGGGAGGCATCCCGAATTCGAGTGCCCGGATGTAGTCGGCATCGAACTGCTGCGCCTCATCGTCACCCGCGGCACGCTGGTTGACCTGGTCCTCGAAACGGCTGCGTTGATCGTCGGGGTCGTTGAGCTCGCTGAACGCGTTGGCCACTTCGCGGCCGAGCACGAAGAACTCGAAGCGCTCGGTCAGCCGCGGATCATCGCGGTGCGGCTTCGCGAGTGGCGAGAGCGCCTTGGGATAGTCGAGGACAAAGGTCGGCTGGACGAGGGTCGGCTCGAGCGAGGCCTTGAACACTTCGTCGAGCAGCCGTCCGCCGGCCATGGTGGCCACGGCATCGGCCGGCTCGCCCTGACGACGGAGATACTCGCGCATCTCCTCTTCGCTGTTGCTGAGCACGTCGATCCCGCTGGTCGCCTTGATCCCCTCGACGAAGGAGACCCGGCGATACGGCGCGGTGAAGTCGAGCGAGACACCCTGCCGTTCGAGGATCAGCGTCCCGAGTGACGAATGCACGATCCCGGCGAGGAGCTCCTCGAACATCGCCAGCACGTCGCGGTAGTCGGCATAGGCCTGGTACCACTCGAGCATGGTGAATTCCGGATTGTGGGTCCGGTCCATTCCTTCGTTGCGGAAATCGTGACCGATTTCGTAGACCCGCTCGAAGCCCCCGACGATCAACCGCTTGAGATAGAGCTCGTCGGCGATGCGGAGGAAGAGCGGCATGTCAAGGGCGTTGTGATGCGTCACGAAGGGACGCGCAGATGCACCGCCGTAGAGTGGCTGCAGCACCGGCGTCTCGACTTCGAGGAAACCGCGCTCGTCGAGAAAGCGACGGATATAGCCGATGACGCGAGCACGCAGCCGGAAGGTCTCGCGAAGTTCCGGGTGCACGGCGAAGTCGGCGTATCGCTGACGGTAGCGCACTTCCGGATCGGTCAGCCCGCCGTGCAGGACGGTGCTGCCATCGGGAAGCGTCTCGACCTTGCCGCGCGGGAGGGCGCGCAATGACTTGGCCAGCAGCTCGATGTCGCGCACTGCGACAGAGATCTCGCCCGACCGGGTGCGGAAGAGCCGCCCTGCGACGCCAACGTGATCGTCGAGATCGAGTCGCTCGATCGTCGACCAGAGCGCCTCGAGCTGATCGCGACGGAGGTAGAGCTGGACCCGACCGGAGACGTCTTCGAGGTGGGCGAAGATGGTTTTTCCCTGCCCTCGCCAGGCGACGAGACGCCCGGCAATCCGGACTGCGGGACCATCCTCGCCCATCGCATCGTCCCAGAGCGCGATGGCCTCGGCCGCGAGGTGACTGCGGGCGTAGGAGTAGCCATATGCGGCAACCCCGCTGGCCTCCAGCTCGGTGCGCTTGGCGCGACGAGCGTCCTCGAGATGGGTCCGCTCCAGCAGATGCTCGCTCACGCCGCCTTGCCTCCGAACCGCTTGAGATACGCCTCGATGAACTCATCGAGTTCGCCGTTCATCACACCCTGGACATCCGACAGCTTCAGCTCGGTCCGGTGGTCATTGACCATCGTGTAGGGCTGGAATACGTACGAGCGAATCTGGTTGCCCCAGGAGTTGTCGGTCTTGGTGGCTTCCACCAGGGCCTTGGCCGCTTCCTGTTCTTCAAGCATCCGCTGATAGATCGCCGCGCGAAGCATCTTCATCGCGGTGTCCTTGTTCTTGAACTGACTCCGTTCCTGCTGGCAGGTCACCACCAGTCCGGTGGGCTCGTGGGTCAGGCGCACGGCGGACGATGTCTTGTTGACGTGCTGACCACCGGCGCCCGACGCGCGATAGACATCCATCTTGATGTCCTCGTCGCGGAGGTCCACCACGATGCTGTCATCGATGTCGGGGTAGACGAAGACCGACGCAAAAGAGGTATGGCGCCGCGCCTGCGAGTCATACGGCGAGATGCGCACGAGACGATGCACGCCCTTCTCGGCCTTCAGGAATCCGTAGGCGTATTGTCCCTTGATCTCGATGGTGACCGACTTGATGCCCGCCTCTTCTCCCGGCATCAGGTCCATCACCGACACCGAGAATCCCTTCCGCTCCGCCCAGCGACGATACATGTACATCAGCATCTCGGCCCAGTCCTGGGACTCGGTGCCGCCGGCGCCGGGATGGATCGTGAGGATGGCATCGCGGCCGTCGTCGGGACCCTGCAGCATGGTCTGGAGCGAGAAGCTCTGCAGCTCGCGCGAAATGCGCGCAATCTCGCCTTCGAGATCCTGCGACAGGGAGGGATCGGGTTCGAGTTCGAGCAGTTCGAGCAACCCTTCGGCGTCGGCGATCCGGTTCACGAGATCCTGATAGGGCGTGATCCACCCCTTCAGCGTCTTGATCTCCTGCACCTGCTCGCGCGCACGCGCCGCGTCGGCCCAGAAGGCGGAGTCGGCCTGCTTGGCTTCGAGGTCGGTAAGTCGGGCTATCCGGTGATCGAGGTCAAAGGAAGTCTCGTAGTTCGAGAACCTGCTTCTTCAGCCCCGCCACACGCTCTGCCAGATCAGCCATCGGTTGCTCCTGTCGTCCCGGTGCGGATCGGGCCGCTCACCCGCCCCACGGTGGGCGACGGCGAACGGCCCGACGTCAAGCAGGAATAATAGCGGGATCAGCCGAAGAGTGCGCGTCCCTCGGCCAGAATCTCGTTGAGCGCTTCGGTGAAATACGGGGTGGTCGAGGCGACGTCCTCGCCGACCTGTTCGGTGTACTCCTCCCAGCTCTTCCGGATCTCCTCGGCGAAGAGATCCTTGAGGTTGCCTTCGGCCAGCCCGCGCTGCCGCTTCTCGGGATGATAGACCACGAGGTCGGAGACCAGGGCGCGCGCCAGGCGGCGAGCCCGGGTCGACGGATCCTGCTGGAGGAACGGATTGCTGAACCGATTGCCGCTCGGTGGCGGGAGCGGTGCCACCGGCGGTGGCGGCGCGGGCGGCATCGCGGAATCCTTCGGCAGCGTCGCGAACGGGACCGACGGCGGCGAGAGCGGCGGGATCGGCGTGTCGTCGAACTCGACGCTCGGGAACGCTGGCGAGACGCTGACAGGCGCAGGCGGTGGCGCGGCGGGTGCAGGTGCCGGGCGCGGCGTCGGGCTTGGCATCGGCGCAGGCGGCAGCTCGAACGCTGGTGGCGGTGGCACAGCCGCTGGAGGCGGCATCGGTACCGGGGCAGCGATCGCGGGCGCGGATTCGCGCGGGAGCACGGGCGACGCCACCGGACGATGCACGGCAATCAGGGCGGCGCACACCGAGCAGCGGGCGCGGACCCCGCGCTCCGGCACCTTGGCCGGATCGACACGGAACACCGTCGCGCACTGCGGACAGGTCACATTCATGACTTCCTCACGAGGAGCGGGCGTCACGTCCGCCGGGACCACTCCGCAATTCCTGGTCTCCACGGCGACGATCGACGACAAACACTGATCCCGGCAACGTCTTGGCGTAACTCTTCATCTCGGTCGCGAGCTCGCTCACCTGCGCCGGGTGGGTGAAGCGACGGTGCTGGTTGGTGACCACACCGATCGAGAGCGTCATCAGCGGCACCCGATGCAGCTGACCGCGCCGATCCTTGCCGAAGAAGTAGCCGGCACGCCGATCCTGTTCACTGTACTGCAACGGGATCAGTTCGTCGAAGACCGCGAGGATCTCGCTGCACACCGGCGCATGATCACCGAGCGAGGTGATGAAGATGAAGTCATCGCCGCCGATGTGTCCCACGAAGCCATCCGCTCCCAGCATCCCGCGCACGACATCATGAAGAATGCGCGAGAGGATGTAGATGACCCGATCGCCGTCGTAGTAGCTGTAGCGATCGTTGAATTCCTTGAAGTGATCGAGGTCGGCATAACAGACCGCGAACGGCAGACTCGAGTCGAGCCGTCGCCGCATCTCGCGTTCGATCTCGGTGGTGCCGGGGAGCCGGGTCGATGGATGCACGGCGACATCGCGTTCGGTCCGTGCCACGAGGGCATCGAGGCGAGCGCGTTGTTCCTGCGGGTCGAAGAGCGGCGTGAGAATCTCGTCCGCCCCGGCATCGTACCAGCGGCAGTTGACCGCGGCATCGTGACCCCGGGTGAGGACCGTCACCGGTACGATGGCAGTGAACGAATCGGCCTTCAGCCGACGGACCATCGCCTCCCGTTCGGGCGACGTCGGGTCATCATCGACGAAGACCAGCGCCCCGCGTCCGCGCAGCACCAGTGCCTCGACCTCGGCCGGTGAGGCGTAGGCCTCGATGGCGAGATCGCGTGCCGCCGCCCACCGCCCGAGGAGCTCGGGCGGTGGCCGATCATCGGCGCCGCAGTAGAGTAGGATGCGCCGCTGCATTCGCACGCCGGCACTCCGGGACGAGGGTCAAGACAGGCAACGTACGCGGACCGGACAGGAGCGTCAAATAAACCACGCCGCCGCACCAATCAAGGCATAGAGCGCCAGCAGCTGGACGCCCTCAAACCAGTGCGACTCGCCATCGAGGGTGATGAACGCAGAGACGATCACCGCCATGCAGAGCCCCACGATCTCGAAGGTGGAGAAGACCAGGTTCATCCCGGCCACCCCCATAAAGGCTCCAGCAAAGACCAGTATCGGCGCAATGAGCAACGCAACTTGAGTGCTCGACCCCAGCGCGATCTGGAAAGCCAGGTCGGTCTGCCCCTTCCGGGCCACGACAATGGCCGTCGCGTGCTCGGCGGCGTTGCCGATGATGGGGATGATGATCAGACCCAGGAAGGCTTGCGAGAGCCCGAGATTGGCGGTGACTGCCCCGACCTGATGGACGAGGATCTCCGACATCACGGCGACTCCGGCCGTGCCCAGTGCCAGCAAACCGATCGCCTTCCCCACACCCCACGCCGGTCGATCGAGGCCGCCATGACCGCCGCCGCCAAAGAGCGGCTTGTGGGTCCGCAGCACGAAGAGCAGCGAGAAGCCATAGGTCACGGCCAGCACGGTGGCGACCGCTTCCGAGAGGTGGAGCTCCACTCCGATGAGCGCTTCGGGGTGAGTCGCATGGAAGAGCGCGGGAAAGATCAGGCCGGCGACGGCGAGGGCCAGCATCGCTGCGCCCATTCCCGCATTGGTCCGGTTGAACGACAACAGCGAACGCCGACTCCCCCCCACGACGAGCGAGAGCCCGAGGATCAGCAGCAGATTCCCCAGGATCGATCCGGTGATCGACGCCTTCACGAGATCGACGTATCCGGCGCGCAATGCCGCGATCGCGATGATCAACTCGGCGGCGTTCCCGAAGGTGGCATTGAGCAGACCGCCGAGGGTCGGGCCGGTGCGCTCGGCCAGATGCTCGGTCGCGTGGCCCATCAGGCCAGCGAGGGGCAGGACGCCGACGCAGGCGGCGACGAAGATCCAGACCGGATCGCCGTTGGTCTGCGAGAGGTAGACGGCGAGCGGCACGGCAAGGAAGAGCACGCTCGAGAGCGGCCAGCCACGCTTTTTCGTTTCTTCTGGCACGACGCGTGGCGGCTTCGGCGGTGGCGTGAGTCGCGGACGCTCGGGCGCGCGCGCAAACGGGATGTCATCGGTTTCAGGATCGCGTCGCGGCCGCGCTTCCGGCTTCGGACGGGGCTCCGGCTTCGGCCGCGCTTCCTGCTTGGGCTTCGGTTCCTGCTTCTCGCGCGGCTCGCGGGGTTCACGCGGCGGCTTCGGTTCGCGAGGTTCGCGGGGCTCCTTCGGTTCCTTCGGCTCGCGGGGCTCACGAGGCTCGCGTTCCGGTCGGGAGACTTCGGCCGAGCCGGGCCTGATGATGGCGCGCAACTTTGATGGCTTGAGCTGGAATTCGCTCAGGGCCCGGGCCAGTGCGCCGCGCGGCTCCCGAATCATCGCGAGGATGACATCGTCGGCGTTGCTCTCGGTGCGGTCATCGGCCGTTGCGAGTTCGGCGGCGAGCTCGAGCACGCGCTGACCTTGCGACGAGAGACCGCCGGGAGCGGCCACTGGCCCAGGGCCACGACGACGCTGTTTGCCGGAGGCGAGCAAGGTGCGGAAGGCCTCGGGAGTCAGCCCGGCCGTTCGCATGGTGTCGGCCGCGGGCCCGGTCGCAGTTTCGAGCCAGGCGAGGAAGAGGTGTTCGGTGCCGACGAAATCGGCCTCAAGCGACGCAGCGAGCGTGGCCGCATCTGCGCGCAACTGATCGGGTATGGTCACGGGAATCAGGTGAGGGGCTTGGCTTCGTCGATCAACATGATCGGAATGTCATCCTCGACGGAATAGACGAGGCGGCATGCGTGGCACACGAGGACTTCGGCGGGTTCGTGGCGATACTCGAGGTCCCCATGACACTTGGGGCAGACGAGGATGTCGAGCAGTTCGGTCGGCAGGGCCATCAGGTGTTCTCGTCGTCAGCAACGGGGAAACCGAACCGGGCCAGCGCGGTCGCCGAACGACGCCACTTCGGCAGTACCTTGACCCAGGTTTCGAGATAGACCGCCTCGCCGAGGAGCTCCTCGAGACGAATGCGGGCGTGGGCACCAATCTTCTTGAGCGTGGCTCCCTTGTGGCCGATGACGATGCCTTTCTGGGACTCGCGCTCGATATAGAGTGTCGCCCGAATGTACACCGGCTTGCGGTCCTCCCGGAACTCATCGACTTCGGCGGCGAAGGAGTACGGAACCTCTTCACCCAGCTCTTCGAAGGCTGCTTCACGAAGGTATTCGCCGACGAAGAAACGGACTGGCTGGGTTCCGATGTCGTCGATGTCGTGACGGAAGGCGCCCTCGGGGAGGAGGGTGCGGATCTTGGCGAGAAGTCGCTGGACCGAATTGGCGTCCTGCGCCGATGTGACGATCGCTTCCTCGCTCAGCACCTGTCGGCGCGCGAAAGAGACCAGGTCGCCTTTGGTATAGACGGTCATCACCGGCGCACGGAACGGCGGCGCATCGGGAACGAGCTCGAGGAACGGCGGTGCCGGCGCGTCGGCCGCGGGGTGCAGATGCAGCACCAGATCGACCTGGTTGAGCGCCTCGAGGGCCATCCGTCGCATGCTTTTCTGCAGCAGGTAGGCGGGATCGAGCAAGCCGGGGAGGTCGATGAGGACGAGCTGGGTTTCCTCATCGGTAATGACGCCGCTGGTCGGGATGCGGGTCGCCTGGGCCTTGGGCGACACCATGGCGAGATGGGTGCCGAGGAGGGCGTTGAGGAGCGACGATTTGCCGACGTTGGGTCGGCCAGCGAGGGCAACGTGGCCGAAGCGAGTCATGGCAGGAAGATAGTCAGAGGTGGAAAACGACAAAGCCGGATCCCGCGAACGGAATCCGGCTTTGCGATGGGGGTGGCTGACGACGGTCTACTCTCCCACCACCTCGCGGTGGCAGTACCATCGACGCTGCAGGGCTTAACTACCGTGTTCGGAATGGGAACGGGTGTGGCCCCTGCGCGCTGGTCGCCAGCCAATATCTGTTTTGACAGAGTCTTGGCAACTGAAGCATGGGATGATGTGGTTGTTACACGGGAACGATCACACAAAAACTTGGGGAGAGATCAAACTTCACGGGCGATTAGTACCGCTCGACTGAAGCGCTTGCACGCCTTGCATCTGCGGCCTATCAACCAGGTAGTCTCCCTGGGCCCTTTAGAGATCTTAAGATCTAGGAGTGTTCATCTTGGGAAAAGTTTCCCACTTAGATGCTTTCAGCGGTTATCTTCGCGCGACATCGCTACCGGGCGATACCCTTGGCAGGATAGCCCGTACACGAGCGGTCGCTTCGTCCCGGTCCTCTCGTACTAAGGACGACGTCCCTCAACACTCCCACGCCCACGACGGATACAGACCGAACTGTCTCACGACGTTCTGAACCCAGCTCATGTACCACTTTAACCGGCGAACAGC
>JBDSMX010000170.1:0-18777 GCA_039915645.1 Gemmatimonadales bacterium
GATGCAATATCTGATGCAACAAAAGCTGCTGTCGTGGGGAGATGACTTCACCATTCGCGATGCCAGCGGCGCCGACCACTACTTCGTCGATGGCAAGGCGATCTCGCTGGGCAAGCAACTCTCCTTCAAGGATATGTCGGGCCACGAGCTCGCGTTCATCAAGCAGAAGCTCCTCGCGTGGGGACCGACGTACGAGCTCTACCGCGATGGAGCGATCGCGGCAGTCGTCAAGAAGGAACTCTTCACGCTCTTCCATTGCGTCTTCACGGTGGACGTGCCGGGCCCCGACGACCTGACCGCCGAGGGAACCTTCACCGACCACGAGTACACCTTTACTCGTGGAGGCCGCATCGTGGCCACGGTCTCGAAGCAATGGTTTGCCTTCCGCGACACCTATGGTGTGGACATTGACAGTAGCGAGGACGCCGTCCTCATCCTCGCGTCGACCGTCATCATTGACATGGCGTGTCACCCCGACGGTCGCCACTGATGCGTCGACTCCTCGGTGCATTGGGACTGGCTCTGCTGGTTGCGCCGCTCCATGCCCAGAAGAGTGCGCCGGTGCTCGTCGTGGGCCTCAAGCACGAATACCGCATCAATCCGCTCGGCACCGACGTCTTGCACCCGCGCCTGAGCTGGCGGCTCGAGAGCAACGAACGAAACGTGAGCCAGTCGGCGTATGAAGTGCAGGTGGCGCACGATGAGGCCAAGCTGCTGGCCGGCGGCAAGTCGCTGCTCTGGGACTCGGGTCGGCTTGCGAGCAGCGCTTCGCTGTACCGGCCGTACGATGGCCCGGCGCTCGAGTCGCGAAGCCGATATCTCTGGCGGGTGCGCGTCTGGGATGCGGCCGGTCGAGTCTCGCCGTGGAGCGCACCGGCGTGGTGGGAGACCGGACTGCTGACGCCGCAGGAGTGGAGCGCCCGGTGGATCGGAGCCGCCAACGCGGCCGCGGATTCCGCCGGCGCACCGGCGCCAATGCTGCGGCGACCGTTCACCGTTGCGGGCGCGATCGCATCCGCGCGGATCTATGTCACGGCGCGCGGCCTCTACGAATTGCATCTCAACGGCAAGCGCGTGGGGGAGGACTTCTTCACGCCTGGCTGGACCTCGTACCACAATCGGATCCAGTACCAGACCTATGACGTCACCAGGATGCTGACGGCGGGTGACAATGTCGTCGGCGCGATCCTCGGCGATGGCTGGTATCGCGGCTACCTCGGTTTCTCGGGTCGCAAGAACGACTATGGCCGCAGCGTCGGGCTCCTGCTGCAGCTCGAGATCCGCTATCGCGATGGCCGCATGGTGCGGGTGAACTCGGATGGCGAGTGGAAGAGCGCCACCGGGCCGATCACCTACGCCGACATCTATCGCGGCGAGAGTTACGACGCACGACGCGAGCGTCTCGGCTGGGACGCCGCGCGGTACGATGATCGGGACTGGCGGCCGGTGGCCCTCGCCGAGAACACAACTGCAGCGCTGGTGGCACCGGTCTCGGAACCGGTACGGCGCACTCAGACCGTCCGGCCGCTCACCATGTTCACCGCGCCGAACGGCCAGGTCCTCTTCGACCTCGGCCAGAACATCACCGGCTGGGTGCGCCTCACTGTGAATGGCCCCGCCGGCTCCACCGTCACGCTGCGACACGCGGAAGTGCTCGACAAGCTTGGCAACCTCTACACCGACAATCTTCGCGCCGCATACCAGACCGATCGCTACACCCTCAAGGGGGGCGGCGATGAAGTATTCGAGCCGCACTTCACCTACCACGGCTTTCGATATGTGGCGATCGAGGGACTGCAGACACCGCCCACCTTGGGGATGATCACCGGCGTCGTGGTGCATACCGATCTGCAGGAGACCGGCGCCTTCGAGACCTCGGACTCGATGCTCAACAAGTTGCAACGCAACATCGTCTGGGGTCAGCGCGGCAATTTCCTGGATGTCCCGACCGACTGCCCGCAGCGCGACGAGCGCCTGGGGTGGACCGGCGATGCGCAGGTCTTTGCACGTACCGCGGCCTTCAACATGAATGTTTCCGGTTTCTTTGCGAAGTGGCTCGCGGACCTCGCCGCCGATCAGCATCCGGGAGGGTCCGTGCCGTGGGTCATCCCGAATCCGCTCGGCGGAGACTCGACCCATTTTGCGGCAGCGGCCGGCTGGGCCGACGCATCGACCGTGGTGCCGTGGACGATGTATCTCACCTACGGTGACCGGGGCACGCTCGAGCGGCAATTCGAAAGCATGCGCAAGTGGGTCGACTATGCCCGTGGCCGCGCGGGGCCCTCGCTGATCTGGAATCGCGACGACCACTTCGGCGATTGGCTGGCATGGCACAGCGACGATGCATCGTACCCGGGTGCCACCACCGGCAAGGATTTCATTGCGACCGCCTACTTGGCGCATTCCGCTGACCTGGTTGCCAAGGCCGCCGACGTCCTCGGTCGCAGCGCCGATGCGACGCGCTACCGTGCGCTCTTCCTCGCGGTACGCGCCGCCTTCCGCAAGGAATTTGTTTCGCCGAACGGCCGCGTTGGCGAGAATACCCAGACCGCCTATGCCCTCGCCCTCAACTTCGGCTTGCTTGAGCCGGAGGAACTGTCGGGCGCCGCAAACCGGCTGGTCGAGGATATTCGCCGGCACGATGGCCACCTCTCGACCGGCTTCCTTGGTACGCCCGAGCTCACGCAGGCGCTTTCGGCCAATGGGCATCTCGACGCCGCCTTCTTGCTGCTGCAGCAGAAGGACTATCCCGGCTGGCTCTATCCGATCACTCGCGGCGCCACCACGATGTGGGAGCGCTGGGATGGCATCCGGCCGGATGGGTCGTTCCAGGAAATCTCGATGAACTCCTTCAACCATTATGCTTTCGGCGCGATCGGCGACTGGATGTACCGGACCATTGGCGGCATCGACCTCGACCCTGCACGGCCCGGTTATCAGCACGCCATCATCGCTCCGCGGGTCGGCGCAGGACTGACCAGCGCCAAGGCCGCACTCGAAACCGGGTATGGCCAGCTGGCATCTTCCTGGCAGCTCGCCGGCGGCATTTTCACGCTCGATGTCGTGATCCCGACCAACACAACTGCGCGGGTCACGCTGTGGGGCACTTCGGTTGATCGCGTTCGCGAGCACGGCCTCCCCCTTGCCGGCATCGAAGGCGTGATCTCAGCGACTCAGGTGGGTCGTGACGTGGTGCTCGAAGTGGGTTCGGGCCGGTATGCCTTCACCGCCCAGGCCGCACCGTGAGCAGCAGCTCGAGATTCGCCGTCATCTCGGATGTCCACGGGAATCTCCCAGCACTCGAAGCAGTGATGGCAGACATCGAGCGGCGCGGGGTCGCCACGGTGGTGAACCTCGGTGACCACGTCTCGGGCCCGCTCTGGCCGTTCGAGACGGCTGCCCTGCTGATGCGGCAACCGTGGACGCAGATCCGTGGCAATCACGAACGACAGTTGCTGGAGGACCCGGCGACCCACCTTGCCTCGGATCGCTTTGCGTTCGAGCGACTGAGTCGCGACCAGTTGGCGTGGATTGCGGCCCGCCCGGCAACGGCGATGCACGGTGACCTGGTGATGCTCTCGCACGGCACGCCGACCGATGACAATACCTATCTGCTCGAAACCATCGAGCATGGCCGCTTCCGGCTCGCGACCGACGCCGAGATTCAGGAGCGAATGGGAGTGGTCGCGGCACAGTTGCTACTCTGTGGTCATTCGCATTTTCCGAGAAGCGTGCTGACTGGAGGCGTGCTGGTCGTCAACCCTGGCAGCGTGGGCTTGCCGGCGTTTCTCGATCCGGAGCCGACGCCCTATGTGGGGGAAACCGGCTCGCCGCACGCCCGCTACGCGATCATCGAGTCGGTGGCGGGAAGCTGGACGCCAGAGCACATCAGTATCGCCTACGATCACGAGCGGGCGGCGGCGCAGGCGGAACGGAATGGCTTCGCGGTGTGGGCGCGGGCGCTGCGGACAGGACGAGCAGGTTAAAACAATTTCCCCGGGATTCAACAATGAGCAATCCGCGCGACGCCGCCAGGGCCGGGATCGGATTCGGGAGTGCCCTCGCCATCACCATTTCGTGGAGCCTCCACAAGTCGATACTCTGGGCAATTCTCCAGGGGTTTTTCGGCTGGCTCTACGTGATCTACTTCGCCCTCACTCGTAATAGCTGACTCACCAGGAGCAATAGTCATGGATCGCAACGCAGAAGCCCGCTGGACTGGCGACCTCAAGTCCGGCCAGGGACACGTCAAGCTGGGGAGTGGAGCATTTGAGGGCTCCTATTCCTTTCTCTCGCGCTTCGACAACGCCGGCGGAGCGAATCCCGAGGAACTTCTCGGCGCCGCGCACGCAAGCTGCTTTTCGATGGCGCTCGCTGCGGCCCTCTCGGCGGCTGGCCACCCTCCCACGAGTGTCGACACCACCGCAACGGTCCATCTTGAAAAAGGCGCGGCCGGGTTCGGCATCAGCGGAATCGACCTGGTCACCCGAGGCGTGGTTCCGGGCGTCGATGCCGACACGTTCATGCGTCTCGCCACCGAGACCAAGAGCAACTGTATCATCTCCAGGGCACTTGCCGCGGTTCCGATGCAGCTCGACGCCCAGCTTGTCAGCTGAGCGGAACTGCCCCGGCTGAGGAAGCACGCGTGAGCATTTGGCACAGTCTGCGGGAAGGGATCGGCTTTGGTGCGTCCAGCCTGGATCGGACGCGATTCTCGGCTTCGCCGCAGTGGCGAGACGGCAGGTTTCGCACCGTCCTCCCGCGCAAGGATGGCTCGATGCTCACGGCGGCGCTGAAATTCTTTTTCGGCGGTAGTCCGAACCGGATACCCGACGCGCCGCTCCCGGTGGTCACTCGCCGACAGGGAGAGTTCGACGTGCCGCCGGCCAGCGGGCTGCGGGTGACCTGGTTCGGACATTCGACCATGCTGCTGGAGATATCGGGACGCCGGATCCTCATTGATCCGGTCTGGTCCGATCGCGCTTCCGGCTTCGCATCGATCGGTCCGCGACGCTTTTTTCCGCCGCTCATCGCGCTGGCCGATCTCCCTGCGCTCGACCTCGTGGTGCTCTCGCACGATCACTACGACCACCTCGATGAGGCCGTGATTCGCCGACTGGCAACGGCTGGCCTCCGCTTCCTCATGCCACTGGGCGTCGGAGCGCACCTGCGACGCTGGGGCGTGTCGCCGGCACAGATCGTGGAAGTCGATTGGTGGGAAGAATTTCACCTGGACGATCTCACGATCACGGCAACGCCGGCGCGTCACTTCTCGGGGCGCGGGCTGGTCGACCACGGCCAGTCCCTCTGGACCGGGTATGCCTTTGCGTCGCCGCGCCACCGGGTCTATTACGCCGGCGACACCGCGATGCAGGATGAGTTCGCGGCGATCGGCGAACGCCTCGGCCCCTTCGATCTCTCGATGATGGAAGTCGGCGCCTACAATGCGCTCTGGGCCGATGTGCACCTCGGTCCGGAGCAGGCGATCCGAGGCCATCAGCTGGTTCGCGGTGGAGTGCTGCTGCCGATTCACTGGGGGCTCTTCGATCTCGCCCTCCACGGCTGGACCGAACCGATCGAGCGGACGCTCGTCGCGGCTCGCCAGGCCGCCATCACGGTCGCGACGCCGAGGCCCGGAGAATCATTCGAACTCACGGCGCAGATCCCCGTGACGCGGTGGTGGCCGGAGTTACCTTGGCAGACAGCGGTCGAGGCGCCGCTTCGCTCGAGTGGTGTCGACCATCTCTTCCCGGCGGTCAATGCTTCCGGGGCGGCAGAAACCGCCGGGATTGCGGGGCCGGAGTCGCTCGAGGGCGCCTAGTCAAGTCATTGCAGTGCAATAACTTGGATCTGCCATATCGAGTGGTGCTTGTGGATCGCTTCTTGCTTTTCCATGGAGCAACACTCTTTCTGGAGCCGCTGTGCGCGCTGCTCGTCTGCTGGTATTCGCCACCCTGACATTGGCCGCGCCGGTATCGCTGCTGTCGCAGACCACCGCCGACACCGTCGCCGCCTGCCCCACGAATCTCTCCGTCAAAGCTGGCAAAGTCTGCGCTGCTGCACTTGATGGCGTCACCATGCTCCACCCACTCGCTGCCCTGCTGGTCAGCGGCGGCAATCCTGTCATCGGCACCGCGGGAGCAGCGGCCGGCGGCCGGTTCGGCCATTTCTACTTCTCGCTCCGCGCGAATTCCGTCCAGGCGATCATCCCCGATCTCGCCTACGACGGCACCGCCGATACCGTCGGGATGCACCGACGCGTCCGACTCTACGCTCCACGCGCCGACCTCTCGGCCGGCCTGTTGAAGAAGAAAATGCCGATGGGCACCGTCGCGGCAGACTTCATCCTCTCGGCGTTGCTCATCCCGGCCGATGCGTCGGAGTCGTTCACGCCGGTGCCGGGGTCGCGCACGTTGGCAGGCTACACCGTACAGCTCGACTGGGGCTTGCGACTCGCGATGGCTGGGCCGAAGCTCCCGCTAGTGTCACTCACCGCCATGAAGCGCGGTACCCCGACCGTGACGGTGGGCAAGGTCACCGAGGGCGACCTTGCGGCGTACACCTTCGATGCCTCGGCCATCAATGTCCGACTGATGCTGGGGAAGCGATTCCGCTGGATCGAGTTTGCGGGCGGGGGCGGCGCCGATCTGCTGGGTGGCAAAGCGGTCGTGTTCTACCGCGACCCCGCCAACGGCGCATTGCAATCGGCGATCGAAAAGAAGTTCTCCGGCATGCGACTCACCGCCGCCGCCAACCTCGCGCTCCTGATCGGTCGGATGCGCATTGGTGCCGAAGGCGGCTATCAGGCGGGCAAGAGTGATTCGCTGACGACGGTCTTCGCCCAGAACAACACCAGCGCGGGCAAATTCTACGGCGGGCTCGGCGTCGGTGTGAGCTTCTGAGCTCAGCTCACCGACTGGGCTTCGGGCGGGACATAGAGTACTGGCAGGTCGTCCTGCGCATAGTCGGGGACCAGGCGCTGGATGGCGCGGCGCAGGATGTCCCGATCAACGCCGGCGGCGGCCAAGTCTGCGAGACCATCCACCGAGTGCAGTAGCACTGGCGAATGCGGCCGCATCCGGGCACGCAGGACCTTGGGATGCGTCGTCGGCTCGGTAAGACTCGGATCGAAGAAGACTTCCTCGTACAACTTCTCGCCGGGTTTGAGCCCGGTGAACACCACCTGCACATCCTGCTCGGGAACCAGACCCGAGAGCCGAATCATGTCGTGCGCGAGATCGAGGATCTTCACGGGCTCCCCCATATCGAGCGCGAACACTTCACTCCCTTCCCCGATCACGGCGGCCTGCAGCACCAGCTGGACGGCCTCGGGAATGGTCATGAAATAGCGCCGCACTTCAGGGTGGGTGATCGTGACCGGGCCGCCCGCGCGAATCTGCTGCAGGAAGATCGGCACCACGCTGCCGCGCGATCCGAGCACATTGCCGAATCGCACCGTCGTATAGTTCGTCGCGTGCCGCGGCGCGAGCTCCTGGACAATCTGTTCTGCGATCCGCTTGGAGGCGCCCATCACGCTGGTGGGCCGTACCGCCTTGTCGGTCGAGATCAGCACGAAGCGTTGCGCGGCAAATTCCCCGGCCAGCTCCGCGACGTTGCGGGTGCCGATCACATTGTTGGTGATCGCCTCTTCGGGATTCCGTTCCATCAGCCCGACGTGTTTGTGCGCCGCGGCGTGGAAGATGACCTCTGGCCGGAAGGTCTCGAAGGTAATGCGCAGCCGTTCGCGATCGCGAACATCGCAGATGATGGCATCACAGGGAATCTCCGGGAAACGGCGACGGAGTTCGGCCTGGATCTCGAAGATGGAATTCTCGCCGTGCCCCAGGAGTCCGAGGCGGCCCGGGGCCAAGTCGGCGAGCTGGCGACAGAGTTCGCTGCCGATCGAGCCGCCAGCACCGGTGATCAGGATGCGCCGGCCGGTCGCAATGGCGCGCACGCCGGCGAGGTCGGTCTTGATCGGCTCGCGTCGGAGCAGGTCGCTGATCTCGAGCTTGCGCAGCGCGGTGACCGACACCCGACCCGACACCAGTTCGAAGAGTCCAGGCAGAGTGCGGGCCGCGATTCCGATGCGCTGCGCGGACTCGGCAATGGCGCGCACCACGGTTCCCGGGGCCGTCGGCATCGCGACGATGACTTCCACCGCGCCGGTGGCGCGCACGGCCGCCTCGAGGTCGTTGAGCGTCCCGAGAATAGGCAGACCCGACAAGAGCTTGCCCTGCTTTTCCGGGGCGTCATCCACGAAGCCAAGGGGATTGATCCGGAGATTCGGATTCTGCCGCAATTCCGACACGATCATCCGTCCGGCCGCGCCAGCACCCGCAATCAGCACCGGCCGCCCTCGCGAACCGTTTTCGCCTGCGCGCCGACCCTGACGACGATCGCGGTCGCGCGTGCTCAATCGCAGTAGTGCGGGAAGTCCGAGCGTCATGGCGCCATCGAGCGCCAGCACGGCCAGCGGTACCCGGCCAACGCTGATACCGACCGCGCGGATGAAGAAGGCGCCGAGTACGAGATTGAAGAACGCCGCGAGGCCGGCCGCGCCCACGAGGCTCATCAGATCATCGCGGCCAGCGTAGCGCCACAGCCGTCGATAGACGCCGGCCTTCCAGAAGACGCCGAGTCGTACCGGCAGGGTGAGGATCAGGTAAGCGGTGGCGTCCGGGATGTGCTGCTGCAAATCGGCGATGCTCTCGAAGCGCACCGCGAACGCGACGATCGAGGCCAGGAAGAGCAGGCCTGCATCGGCGAGCAGGAGGGTCCGATTCCGCATGGCTGTAGCCATCGTGCGGCGCTCAGTCCTCGCCAACCGGGCCGTAGCCCGTCCCGGCGTAGTACCCACCGTATGCATCGGCCCGACGGGTGTCGAAATCGTTGAGCACGGTGCCCATCACCTTGGCCCGGACGCTCGCGAGCTGCTCCATCGCGAACTTCACCGCGCCTCGCTCGGTCTTGTTGCCTCGCGCGACCAGCAGGACACCATCGGCGTGCGGCGCCAACACCAGGGCATCGGCGACATTGTTCACTGGCGGCGAATCGATCAGGATCGTGTCGTAAAGCGGCTCGACCGCTTCGAGCAAGTCGGTCAGTCGATGGGACGACAAGAGCTCGGCAGGATTCGGCGGCACCGTGCCCGTGCTGATCAAGTCGATGCGGCCGATGCCGTCGAACGAGAGCGGCTGCAAGACCGCGGCAAGTTCGGCGCGGCCGGTAAGCAACTCCGAGAGGCCCGGCTGACGCACGCCGCCCAACGTCCGGTGCAGTGCACCACGACGCATATCGGCATCGATCACCAGCACCTTCAATTTCTGCTGCGCCAGCGAGGCTGCGAGATTGGCCGTCGATGTCGACTTGCCGTCGCCCGGTGTGGGTGAGGTGATCACCACAATCTTGGGCGGGCGCTCGGCGAGCGCGAAGGCCAGCGATGTGCGGAGCGCGCGGTAGGCCTCGAGCACCGTCGATGCCGGATGACTCGCGGCCACGAGCGACGTGGACGCGACGGCGCCACCGGCTGCCTGCGATTCGATCTGCGCGGCCGACGGCCGGCGGAGACGACCCGTGGTGGTCGCGCGCTCCGGCTGGAAGTGCGGAATGACGCCAAGCACGGGCACGGCGGCCGCACGCTGGAGATCCTCGCGTGAATGCACCTTGTTGTCCAACAACTCTCTCGCGAAGACAGCACCGACCGAGAGGAAGAGGCCGACCAGCAGCGCCAGGGCGAGATTCACGGCCCGACGCGGCGAGACCGGCTGCTCGGGGAGGACTGCCCGGTCCACAACCTGTGCGCTCGGATCTTCGACGGCCTGCGCAATCTCGGCCTCCTTCAGTCGCGTCTGCAGCAATGTCGAGAGATCGCCGAGCACGGTGGTGCTGCGCATCAGGCGAGCCAACTGGACTTCCTTGGCGGGAATCGCACTGAGCTGACTTCCTGACTGCGCCAGGGTACGGTCATAGGCGGCCACCTGGGCCCGCAGACCATCGGTGTAGCTCACGACGAGTGAGCGAATCTGCCCTTCGACGCCGTTGATCTGACCGGTGAGTGTGATCACGTCCGGATCGCGCATCGTCCGGCGGGTGAGCAGTGTCGCGCGCTGATTTTCGAGGGTAGTCATCGAGGCGAGCAACACCGAGACGGTCTGGTTTCGGAGCAAGGTGGGGAATGCGAGGAGTCTGCGATAGGCAGAGCCACCGCTGGAATCCGCTCCCACTGCCAGATTGCGCACCAGAACCGAGTCGAGTGCTTGCAACTCAGAGGCAACTTCGTCACGCTCGGCCTTGAGTTCTGCAAGCTTGCCGACGGAGACCTGCGCCTGCGTCTCAATGGCGACCACCTGCGAGCCTTCCCGGAATGCCTTGAGCGAGTCCTCGGCGCCGCGCAGTTCGATACCCAGCGTGTCCATCTGTGCCCGCAGGAAGTCCACAGTGCTGCGCGCGCCGGTGCGTCGCGTGCCCACGCGCTGACTCAGGAAAACCGAGAGGAGTTCATTGGGCACTGCCGCCGCGACTTCGGGATCGGAATGGCGGAAGCGGACGGTGATGATGTTTGCATCGCGGTTCGGCCGGGTCACCCGCAAACGTTCGACGAAGGAACGCGTCGCCGCGGTCGGAGCGGAGAGCGAGAGGACCACTCGGGGATACGAGGCGATGCCCCGCGCGAGGACCAGCTTCACCGAACCGATCTGTACGGTATCACCTGGTTTGGCCACCACGGTCTGGCCATGCAGTCCGGCGACCGTGGTCCGGTTCCCTGATGATTCAATGACGATCTGACCGGTATCGGAGGTCGGCGCGATGACGGCCGAGGAAATCAGGCGACTGCGAGGTACCCGGCGCGGTTCGACTACGCCGAGACTCATCCCGAGCCGGGCAACGACGCTGTCGGCGAAGGCGCGACTCTTGAGGACTTCCACCTCGGTATTCACTTCACTGCCCTGCCCTCGGAGATCCTTGAGGACCTCGAGGCCGGGGACGGCGGACTCGCTCTCGGCGATCCGCAACGTGGCCGCGGCTTCGTACACCGGGGTCATTCGATCGGTGAGGTACCAACCTGCTGCGCCGGCGACGCCGACGCAGAGCAGGATGAGGAACCAGTGCCGTCGCAGGACGGCCCAGATGACACGGAGCTCGAGCCGGTCCTCGCTCGGTGGCGGCGGATAGCCGCCGAAGCCGCTGGCGAAGTTGGGATCGAATGGCGCAATCGGGGCGCCGGCCGGGTTGTGTCGCGCAGGCAGGGGGGATGCCATGGGTTACCGCGTCAGGACGATGGTAGTGACCGTTGCGGTCGCGCCGATCAGGGTGGACACCAGCCAGGTGTTCCGTGAGAGCCAGCTACGCTGGGGGACAAAGAGCTGATCACCTGACCGGAGTCGCAGGTCGGCAATGATCGAGGCGCGATCGAGCGAGGCGAGCGACCGAGTGGTGCCGCGGCGCAGCTCGACCCGGTCGCGTCGACCGTCCGGGGAGGCTCCCCCGGCCAGCGCCAGGGCATCGGAGACCGTCATCGAGGGGTCGACCGGATAGAGCCCCGGCTTGAGCACCGAGCCGGTGACGGAGATCCGCCGCAGGACGGTGACCTCGACCACGGGATCCCGGAGGAACTCACCAAAAGCCCTGGTCAGCCTTGGCCGGATGGAATCGGCCGGCCAGCTGGATACCGCAATCGTCCCGAGCCGAGGCAAGGTGACCGACCCGCGCTCATCGAGGGGGAACTCACCCGACATCTCGGGTTCCTGGAAGATCCGCAACCGAAGCACATCGCCCGGGCGCAGGGGATCGCCGGATCCGGCCTGCTGGGCGGCGCTGGTCTGAAGGACGGCACCCAGCAGGGCGATCACCAGCCAGCCTGTCCGCCGAATGGCCTGCCAATAGCGCATCAGTAGCCCTCCTCAGGCCCCATAGTACTCGCGATACCACTCGACGAATCGTGCCACTCCGACGGTTATCGGCGTGCCGGGGTGAAAACTGCAGTCGCGCGACAGATCCGTGACATCGGCATAGGTCGCCGGGACATCGCCCGGCTGCATCGGCAGGAAATTCTTCTCGGCCACCTTGCCCAGATTGGCCTCGAGAGCGCCGATCAATTCCATGAGCTCATTGGGGGCGCTGTTGCCGATGTTGTAGAGCTGATAGGGTGCCGGACTCGTGGCCGGATCGGGGTGCACCGAGTCCCAGTCGGGATTCGGCCGCGCGACCCGGTCGGAGGCGCGGACGACGCCCTCCACGATGTCAGCCACATAGGTGAAGTCGCGCTGCATCTTCCCGTGATTGAAGACATCGATCGGGCGCCCTTCGAGAATGGCCTTGGTGAAGAGGAAGAGTGCCATGTCGGGACGGCCCCACGGGCCGTACACCGTGAAGAAACGCAGTCCCGTTGCGGGCAGGCCATAGAGATGCGCATACGAGTGCGCCATCAGCTCATTGGCCTTCTTGGTGGCGGCATAGAGCGACACCGGGTGATCGACGTTCTGGTGCACGGAGAACGGCATCGCCGTGTTGAGGCCATATACCGATGACGTCGAAGCGAAGGTGAGATGCTCCGCCCCGAAGTGCCGCGCACCCTCGAGCACGTGCAGGAAGCCCATCACATTGCTCTGGATATAGGCGTGGGGATGCGTCACCGAGTAGCGCACACCGGCCTGCGCCGCGAGGTGAATCACGCGAGGAAAGCGCTCGGCACGGAAGAGCGCATCCATGGCCGACTGATCCTCGAGATTGATCTGCACGAAACGGAAATTCGGATACCGGCGCAGCCGTTCGAGCCGCGCCTGCTTCAGCGTCGGATCGTAATACGCGTTGAGGTTGTCGAGTCCGACCACCTCGTCGCCACGGGCCAGCAGTTTTTCACTCGTGTGGTAGCCGATGAATCCGGCTGCGCCAGTGACCAGATGCTTCATGTGCCTCGTCCGATTGGGCGGGTCAGTGTGAATCAGGCCGGGGAGATATCGATCCCGTCCCGGCGAAGCTGTTCGGTGCGCCAGGGCTCGAGTCGCACCGTCACGGCCAGCAGGTCGCCGTCGAGGCTCTGACCCAGGACATCGCCGACGCGGTGGAGCATTCCGAGACGCTTGCCATCCCCAGGACTAAGCAGGACGCGTACCACCGGCCGGATGGCCTCCGCCCGCCCCCGCAGTTCGGCCTTGAGGGGGAAGAGTCCGTCGGTACGCATGGTGGTGGTGAAAATGGCATCGGGGTACCGCTCTCGCGCCCGGGCCGCGAAGGCTGAGGGATCCTCGAGCGCGTCGAGCTTGTTGAAGACCACCAGCGTCGGCCGGTCGGAAAGCCCCAGCTCGGCCAGCACCTGGTGGACCGTATCGAGGTGATCCTCCCACTCGGGATGCGAGGCGTCACTCACATGGAGCAGCAGATCGGACGACCCGGCTTCCTCGAGGGTGGCGCGGAACGATGCCACCAGATGGTGCGGCAGTTTCCGGATGAATCCGACCGTGTCGCTGAGTCGCACCCGAAGATTGTCGCCGAGGTCCACTTCGCGAGTCAGGGTATCGAGGGTCGCGAAGAGCCGATCCTCGACGAAGATCTCATGTTCCCCCGAGAGTGCCCGGAGGATGCTCGACTTGCCGGCGTTGGTGTATCCCACCAATGCGGCGGACAGCATCGGCGATCGTCCAGCCCGGATCGTCTCGCGATGCCGTGCGACATCGAGGAGCTTTTCGCGGAGCAGCGAAATCTTCTGGCGAATCATCCGGCGGTCGGTCTCGAGCTGGGTTTCCCCGGGGCCACGCAACCCGATGCCGCCGCGCGTGCGTGACAGGTGGGTCCACATCCGCGTGAGCCGCGGCAGCATGTATTGCAACTGCGCCAGTTCCACCTGCAACTTCGCTTCGTGCGTCCGGGCGCGCGTCGCGAAGATGTCGAGAATCAGCTCGGCGCGATCCATGACGCGGGTGCCGAGAATTTCCTCGAGCGATTGACCCTGTGCCGGGGTGAGTTCCTCATCGAAGATGATCAGCGTGGCGTTGGCCGACTTCACCAGCAGCCGCAACTCCTCGACCTTTCCTTCGCCGATCAGGGTGGAGGCGCTTGCGGTGGCGAGCTGCTGGGTGAGGATCGCCGCAACATCGGCGCCTGCCGTATCCACGAGACGGGCAAGCTCCGCGAGGTGCTCTTCCATCTTCTGCGCATCGGGGCTGCCCTTCCGCGGGGCCGCCACCAGGATGACACGTTCGCGCGGGGGAATGACGTCAATCAGTGACCGGATGTGATCGCTCCAGAGATGGTCGGAATGTCGGAAGATAGCCCCGCCCGCGCCTGTCGTTCGGCCTGCTGCACCAGTACGGGAAGCGCCACGCAGGTGACGATGGCCGAGACCCAGGCGAGCACGCCACCGAGCGTGCTCCCGCCCGCCAGCCCGACCGCCCCGGCCCCCGTCGCAAGCGCCAGCAGACCGTAGAGTCTGGCGGTGCGACGGTGATTCCATCCCGCCAGCACCAGGCGCTGGTAGAAATGACTCCGATGGCCCTCGAAGATGTTTTCGCCGCGCGCCAGTCGGCGCAGCATCGTCACCCCGGCATCATACAGAAAGGGCCAGACTATGAGCGCACCTGCCGGAGCGGCCCAACCTGCCCGATGGGTCAGCGCACTCGCCACCAATGGAATGGTGGCGAAGAGCATTCCGAGCGTGGCACTGCCAACATCGCCCATGAAGATCCGGGCCGGGTGCCAATTGAACCAGATGAACGCGCCACACCCCGCGGCGACCATGAGCCCCAGCAACGTGATCACCGGCTGATTGATGATGCTCCCGATGGCGCCCCACGCCAGCCCACCCACGATCCCCTGGATCGCCGCGATGCCGTCGATGCCATCGAGAAAGTTGTACGCGTTGGTCAGCGCGAGGCACCAGAAGACCGAGAGCAGCAGGCCCGACAGTGGCACCCAGTAGAGTCCCACGAGTGGAACCTGCACCACTTCGAACGGTCCCACGACCCAGAGCAGCATCACCGTCGCGGCGCCCTGCACCAGCAGGCGCAGCCGGTACGGCAGCGAATAGAGATCATCGAGGAATGACACCACGGTGACGATGGCGACTACCAGCATCGCCGTCACCGGAGGGAAATCGCCCGCATCATCTTCGAAGATCCACCAGACGAGCAGGCCTGCCACCAGACCGAGCCAGATTCCCAATCCACCACCTCGTGGCGTGGGCACGGCATGCGAGCTTCTTGCGTTGGGCGTGTCGAGCAGCGCTTCGCCACCGATGACCAGCATCAGGAGGACCGTGACGAAGGTCACGATCGCCGTCACTGCCACGATGCCGAACACTGCGCCCATCGTCACTCCCCCCTGCTGCGGGCCACGCGCCGCAATCCGTCCTGCGCCGACAGCCGCGGAACCCAACCGGTCACCGCTGTCGTATGCTCGAGCGAGACATCGAGTGAATCGAGCACGCGCGCGGCATAAGCTTCGCGCCCAAGGACGCCGGCGACTCGCCGGATCCACTGCTCGGGCAGCGACCAGAGCAGCGGCTGTATTCCGGCTCCCTCGCCGAGGGCACGAACGATTTCTGCGGTGCTCAGCGTCGGTTCGTCTCGAAGCATCAGCACCTGCCCCGCGGCACCTGGTGCCACCGCGGCGCGCAACAAGGCATCGACGAAATTCTCGATGCCCAGCACGGCGCGCGAGTTCCGGATCGCGGCGAGTGGCAGTGGAATTCGCAATCGTAGCAGCTTCAACAGCACTGCGAGATTCCCTCCGGCTCCCGGGCCGTGCACCAGCGGGGGACGGACGATCACCACTTCCATGCTGGTGCCAAGGACCAGGTCGCGCAAGGCGAGTTCCGCCTCCGCCTTCGACGTTGAATAGGGGTCACCGGGCGCAAGCGGGTCGTCGTGGGCGAAGGGTCGGCCGTGGCTCCGCTCGCCGAGCACTTTCACCGTCGAGATGAAGATGAAGCGCCGCACGCCCGCTGCCAGCGCGGCATGGGCGAGGGCCAATGTTCCATCCCGGTTCACGCGGCGAAAAGCCGCCAGATCGGTTGCGTCATCGGCATCCATCACATGCACCATCGCGGCGCAATGGACCAAGGTCTCGATTCCCGCGAAGAGCTCCGGGCCAAACTGCGGCGACTCCAGATCCCCCATCGGCCGCGCCCCCTTGCCCCCACGACGCGTGATCGGCACGACCGCGACCCCGCGACGCACCGCTTCTTCGCAGAGCGCGCTGCCGACGAATCCATCGGCTCCGGTCACGCCGAGCATTGCATCACTTCGTGATAGAGTGCGACGTAGTGAGCGGCAGCGCCCGCATCAGTGAATTCGGCCTCGGCACGGCGCCGCCCGGCACTCCCCATCGACTGCAGCCGTGCGGGATCGTTGAGCAGCGACTGCATCGCCGCGGCCAGCGCGACGGCATCACGCGCCGGCACCAGGAGGCCATTCAATCCATCGGTCACGACCTCACGACAACCCGGGACGGCGGTTGTGACGATCGGGCGCCCCACCGCCGCCGCCTCCAGCAACACCTTGGGCATTCCTTCGCGGTAGCTGGGGAGCACGACGAGCGAAGTCTGCCTGAGCAGCGCCGGCATGTCAGCGACGTGATCGAGCCACTCGACCGCGCCCTCCGCGACCCAGCTGGTGAGTTCGGCGATTGAAAGCGCGTCGGGATTCGCTTCATCGCGTCGGCCGGCCAGCGCGAAGCGCGCCTGCACTCCGTTGGCACGACACCTACGGGCCGCGTCGACGAATTCGCGCACCCCCTTGCTCGCGAGCATTCGCGCTGGCAGCACGACCAGCGGGATGCCGCCCGGGATCGGAGACGGAGCAAACTGTTCGATATCGACGCCGCCGCCACGAATCGTCCGCAGCCGAAGTGGGTCAGCCATTCCGTGCCCGAGGAGGATTGCGGCGTCGTCGTCGTTCTGCACCAGGACGAAAGTGCACCGGGACGTTGTGACCGGGCGCAACAGTCGCTCGAGCAACGCGCGCTTTGCCGACGACGCGCCGCCGTCAGTGTAGAAATGTCCCAGGCCTGCGAATGCCTGGACCACGCGCGGAATCCCGGCTCGACGAGCGGCCCAGCCCCCATACAGCATCGGCTTGATGCCGACATGATGGACGATGTCGGGCTGGTATTCCCGGTAGAGCCGAGTGAGGGCAGCGAACGCGGCCCATTCCGCCGCGAGGTTCCTGCTTTCCCGCGCCATCGGCAACGCCACGACCTCTGCGCCAGCCTCGGCGATGACCGTTAAGTGATCGCGGACGCGCGTCGCGGCGATCACCCGCCAACCATCCGCAACGGCCGCACGAATCAACGGGAGTCGATGGCTCGCGAGATACCAGTCCTCGGTCACCACCAGCATCAGGGTACGCGGTGCGCCGAGGCCTGACACGTCAGACTCCTCGCCCGGCAGCACGTTCGAGCACTGCGGCATAGCGATTCGTGAACGTGTCAATCGAAAAGGTGCTGCCGATGCGTTCACGGGCCGCGCGGCCCATCGCCTCGAGATCGTGCGAGCGAGTGACCCGCCTGAGCGCGTCGGCCCACGCTTCGCGATCGCCAGCCGCCACCACCGTGCCGCAGGCTCCCACAATTTCCCGCGTGTCTCCCAGATCGGCGGCGACGACCGTGGTGCCGCAGCACATCGCCTCGGCAACCGCGTTCGGGAAACTCTCACCCCAGAGCGAAGGGACCACCACGAGATCGGCAGCGGCGAGCGCCAGCCGTACATCCTGACTCTCGCCGACAATGTGGAACCGTCCGCCGAGTCCGGCGGCCGCTGCGGCCGCTCGAAGTTCGCCCTCCCCGACTCCGTCCGGTCGGCCCACGAAGGCAAGGTGCCAGTCGGACCCGAGAACATCGCTGCCCTGGAGTACTTGCAGCAGGAACCGGTGCCCCTTGACCGGATGGAAACGGCCGACCTGCATCAGCAGCGGCGCGTCGACCGGAATGCCCTTTGCGCCACGCCACTCGGTCGCCTCGGCGGGCGTCGCAGTGAGGGCGTCGGGATCGTAACCATTGTGGATCACCACGCCGGTTGCAGCGGGGTATCCGATGCGCCGATGACTCCGCTCGGCGGCGTGGCTGTTGTAGACAATCACGGTGGCTCGACGCGAGGCGACGACACTGGCGAGCATCGCCGCTGCGGTGGTCGGCCGTTCGCGCCACGGCTGCGCCATCGTCCGTATCCCCCAGACAACCGGGCGACCTGCCGGCATGGCCAGCGTTGTCAGGACACAACTGTGGTGCATCCATGGGTGCACCACGTCGGCCTCACTCGCCTGAATGGCAGTGCGGAGCAGACCCAATCCCTGACGGAGATCCCGGCCCCGCAATGGCACCGTGCGCACGGTCACCCCCGACTCGCGCACCTGCTGCTCAAGCCAACCCGCGACCCGGAAAGTGATGATCTCGTGCGTGATCTCGCCCGCCGTGGATCGTACCAGCCTTGCCAGCGTGCGCTCAGCGCCGCCCGAGTCGAGCGAACCGATCACGTGCAGCACCTTCATGCCGGCCTTCCGTCCGGTGTGGGCGGTGTGGCGGCGCACCAGGCGGCGAAGAGCAGAATCGGCCACTCGTCGAGCGTGTTGTGGGAAATCAGCCCGAGCAGCAGAATCGCAACGGCCGTGGGCCAGCGAATCAATTTCGGCGCTCGGTGCGCTACCGCCCATGCAAAGACCGGATAGATCCACACGCCGAGGATGCCGTGCTCGGCGAGGTGGCGCAGATAGATGTTGTGGGTCGAAAAGCTCAGCGCCCAATCGGTCGTGGCGCCGATGCCCGCGCCCAGGAAGGGATGGGCAA
>JBDSMX010000056.1:0-8510 GCA_039915645.1 Gemmatimonadales bacterium
AGGTCGTACACCACATGCTCACGTTCGGCAGGGGTCAGCGCATCATCGATGGCAAGCAACTGGATCAGCGCCGGCTGCACCCCTTCTGGAGCGCTGACGCGCGCCGCTTCGAGCACGGTCCGGCGGCCGATCACGAAGGGAAGCGTCGCCAGTTCGCGCGCCGGTGAATCGAGTCCCGCGAGATGCTGCTCGAGCGCTGCGCGATCCTTGCGATCAATCCACTTCCGGACTTCGGCGCGGCGGTCAGCAGGCAGTGCTTCAAAGCCGGCCGCAAGTACGCCGGCGTGGCCGAGATTGAGCTGGAAGTCCTTGAGACCGAGGGTGCCGAGCAAAGTCAGCGTCAGGCGGACCAGCTCCACATCACTCGCGACGCCGCTCGCCCCCATCGTCTCGGCACCAACCTGCAAGATCTCGCGTGGCCTGCCCGCGCGCCCCGGTGCGTGACGATAGACTTTGCCCGAATACGAAATCCGGATTGGCGGTGCCACGTCCGCGAACGAGGTCGCTGCGACTCGGGCGATTGCGGCGGTGAAGTCGTACCGCAGCGCGAGGACGCGGCCATCGACATCGGCGAAGCGGATCAGCTTGTCGGCGATATCGGCGCCGCCGGCCCGCAGGAAGATCTCGTCGTATTCAAATGTCGGCGGAATCGCCTCGGCAAAACCCGCCTGCTCCAGCACGGCCATCGCGGCACGCTGCAGTTCGCGACGCTGCCGGACGGCAGGGCCAGTGAGATCGAGTGCCCCGGGTGGAATCGGGGCGATGGAGGAGCGACTCACGAAGGAAGGGTCACTTTCACGGTGTCGACGCGGCGGCCCGCCATGGTGATGATCTGGAAATCGAACGGTGCCACCGTGACGCGGTCGCCTTCACGCGGCAAGCGCCCGAGCTGCCCGAAGAGGAAGCCGCCCACCGTGGTGTAGTCGGCATCATCGAGTTCGGCCTCGAAGCGGTTGTTGAAGTCGGCCACGGTCATCGCGCCATCGAGCGTGAGCGACCCGTCGGTCGTGGTCGACTTGTGGACCTGCGCCACGGCGTCATGCTCATCAAAGATCTCGCCGACGATCTCCTCGAGCAGGTCTTCCATCGTCACCAGCCCGGCGGTGCCGCCGTACTCATCGAGCACGACCGCGAGATGCGTCTTGAGGCGCTTCATGTCGGTGAGGACGTCCTCGACTTCACGCGTCCCCGGCACGAAGAGCGGCTCGCGCAGGATGCTCTTGACGACGGCGCCGGGGCGCTGGCGCACCGCGCGCAGAATGTCCTTCGCGAGCACGACGCCGGTGATCTCATCGAGCGATTCGCTGTACACCGGGTAGCGTGACCGCCCCGCCTCGGCGACAGCATCCGCAGCAGCCTCCACCGTGAGATCCGCTTCGAGAGCGATCATCTCGGTACGCGGTGTCATCACCTCTTCGGCGGTCTTCTCGCTGAACTCGAAGACGCCCTCCAGCAGACGCGCATCCTGGGAGCCGAGCGAGCCGCCTTCTTCCGATTGCTCGACGAGGATGCGGATCTCTTCCGGCGAGTGGAGTCGGTCGTGGGTGCCCGAGGCCTTGATCCCCGAGATCCGCAGCAGCGCGCGCGCCGTGTTGTGCAGCAGCGCGATGGGATAGTGCATCACCCAGGCGAAGCCGATCAGCGGAATCACCAGCCACCGGCTCACGGTCTCCGGGAAGAGCAGCGCAATAGTCTTGGGGACCAGCTCGCCGAGGACGATGTGCAGGGTGGTGATGATGGTGAAGGCGATCGCCACTGCGACGCCGTGGGTCGCGATGGCGGCGACTGCGGCCGGAAGCCCGCGGAAGAATCCCTCGAGCAGGCGGGCGAGCGCAGGCTCGCCGACCCAGCCCAGTCCGAGGGAGGCGAGGGTGATTCCCAGCTGTGTCGCCGAGATGTAACGATTGAGGGATTGGATGACCCGGAGGGCCAGCGTAGCTTTGCCGTCGCCTTCGCGGGCGCTCTCCTCCAGCCGGGTCTTCCGGGCAGAAACGAGGGCGAATTCGGCGGCGACGAAATAGGCATTCGTCAGGACCAGTGCCAGTACGGCAGCGATGCTCCACGAAATAGACGGCGGCGAGGCGGTGGTCTCCATGACGGGGAAGGTAAGCAGCGGGGTGGAAGGTGGGGGAGAGCCGGTGGTAATCCGGAGCTACGATCTCGCCCGGGAGCCGGCAGGCCTCGATGGTATCCGGGCCCTGCTGCCGCAGGCTGCCGCCAGCGACCTCGTGACGCGAGACGCCGTGGCCGCCATCATCGCCGATGTGGCGAGGCGCGGTGATGCCGCCGTGATGGAGTACAACCGCCGCTTCGATGCCAGCGACTTGGCACCAGCAGACTGGGAGATCTCCCCCGCCACCTGCGCCGCCGCCCTCGACCGGATCCCGCCCGCCCTGCGTGAGGCGCTCCACTTCGCGGCCGACCGGATCCGCCGCTATCACACCCTCCAGATCGATCCGGGCTTCGAAGTGCGCGAGGCCGACGGCACCGTTCTGGGCATGCGGGTGACACCGCTCGATGCGGTCGGGCTGTATGTGCCCGGTGGCAAGGCGGCGTATCCATCCTCGGTGCTGATGAATGCGATCCCGGCCGTTGTGGCGGGTGTAGGCGAGATCGTTGCCGTCACACCGCCCGGCGGCGTCAACGATGCCGTGCTCGCGGCACTCGCCCTCAGCGGCGTCACCCGGGTCTTCCGCATCGGCGGCGCCCAGGCGATCGCGGCACTGGCCTTTGGCACCGACACCGTTCCCCGAGTCGACAAGATTGTCGGTCCCGGGAACCGCTGGGTCGCCGAGGCGAAGCGGCAACTCTTTGGTCAGGTCGGCATCGATATGATTGCTGGACCGACCGAGGTGCTGATCCTCGCCGACGATACCGCCGATGCCGACGACATCGCGGCCGACATGGTTGCCCAAGCCGAGCACGACGAAGATGCTGGCGCCTGGCTGGCGACGACCTCTCCGGAGCTCGCTCACGCGGTTCCCGCAGCCCTCGAACGCGCCCTCGCGAAGGCGCCGCGTGCCACGATCGCGCGGGCGGCCCTGGCGCAGCAGGGGTTGATCATCCTGGTCCCCGATCGCGCTCACCTCATCGCCATCGCCAACCTCCGGGCCAGCGAGCACCTCGAGATCGTTACCCGAGACGCCGAAGAGCTCTCGCGGGGAGTACGGCACGCCGGAGCGATCTTTCTGGGCCATTCCACCCCGGAACCGGTGGGCGACTATGTCGCCGGGCCGAGCCATGTGCTGCCGACCGGGGGAACCGCGCGCTATGCCTCGCCGTTGGGGGTATATGATTTCGTCAAGCGCACCTCGGTGGTGGAATACTCTGCCGATGCCCTCGACGCTGCGGCGCCGCATATCGTGGCGCTCGCCGAAGCCGAAGGACTCTTCGGTCACGCCGAATCGGTCCGCCGAAGGATGAGGTCCCGGTGACACGCAAGCTCGCGATCGTACTCGCCCTCACCGCGTTCTTCACGCTGGTGGAGGTAGTTGGTGGTCTCGTCAGCAATTCGCTGACGCTGCTCGCCGATGCGGGGCACATGGGGACCGACGTCGCCGCGCTGGGTCTCGCTCTCTTCGGAGCGCGCATCGCCCAGCGTCGCAACGGTGCCGCCGAGCATTTCGGCAACCTCCGCTGGGAAGTGCTCGCGGCGTTGGTGAACGGCCTGATGCTCTTCGTGATCGGCGCCGCCATCACCATCGAGGCGGTCGATCGCCTCAAGCATCCGCGCCCGATCGACGCCACCCTGTTCGGGATCGTCGCGTCGGTCGGCCTGGTGATGAACATCGTTTCGCTCAAGGTGCTGCACGGTCATCATCAGCACGACCTGAACGTCCGTGGCGCCTATCTCCATATCATGGGCGACATCCTCGGCTCGGTCGGGGCCATCGGTGCGGCGCTGGTGATCCACTACACTGGCTGGCTGCCGGCCGACCCGATCATCTCGGTCCTGGTCTCGGTCCTCATCCTCCGCAGCGCGTGGCGCCTGGTGAAGGAGAGCGCCACGATCCTCCTCGATCGCGTCCCCGCCCACGTTTCACTGGAGCAGGTGGGTACCAGACTGCGACAGAATCCGGCCGTGAGCGCGGTGCACGACGTTCACGTCTGGACCGTCGCAAGCGGGCTGGTGGCGATGAGTGCCCACGTAGTCGTCCCAGCCCTGACAGAGCACCCGGAGGTGCTCCGGCAGCTTGAAGTCGAGATGGGGACCCTCGGAATCGGGCATGTCACCATCCAGCTGGAGACCGGGGGCGCCTGCGAGGGTGAGCTCTGCGGGGACGCCGAGGTTCCGGCGGGGGCTGCGGCGGGTGGCGGCCATGGGCATCATCACGGGCACAACCACGCGCATTGATCGCTTGCGGTGCCCCGGTGCCCCGGGTATATATGCCGCCCTTGGGTACTTGGGATCTGTCACATAGGGGTCGTTTGCAGTGGAAATTCGCAACATCGCCATCATCGCACACGTCGACCACGGCAAGACGACACTGGTCGACCAGATGCTCCGGCAGGCCGGCGCCTTCCGCGCCAACCAGCATGTCGAAGAGCGCGTGATGGACTCGAATCCGCTCGAAAAGGAGCGGGGCATCACGATTCTCGCCAAGAACACCGCCATTACCTGGCACGGTGTGAAGGTGAACATCGTCGATACTCCGGGCCACGCGGACTTCGGTGGTGAAGTCGAGCGAATCCTCCGCATGGTCGACGGCGTGCTGATTCTGGTCGACGCGGCCGAAGGCCCGATGCCGCAGACCCGATTCGTGACGCGGAAGGCGCTGGCGCTCGGCCTCCAGCCGATCGTCGCCATCAACAAGATCGACCGCTCCGACGCCGAGCCGATGCGAGTGCACGATGAAGTGCTCTCGTTGTTCATGGACCTCGACGCCACCGAAGCGCAGCTCGATTGCCCCTTCCTCTATACCTCCTCGCGCGCAGGCACTGCCACGCACGAGCTGGATGAGCCGGGCACGACGCTCGAGCCGCTGTTCGATACCATCGTGAAGACGGTGCCGGCGCCCACGGGCGATGCGAGCGAGCCGTTCCAGATGCTGGTGTCGACCCTCGACTTCTCCTCGTTCCTGGGCCGTATCGCCATCGGTCGGGTCGAGCATGGCACCATTTCTGTGGGCGACCAGGTGGCGCTGCTGCCGCTGGGCGAGCCGGGCATGGTCACCGACGAGCCGGGGATCGAGCGCAACCGCGTCACCAAGCTCTACACCTTCGACGGCCTCCACCGGATCGAAGTCCAGACCGCCTCCGCTGGCGACATCATCGCGCTCGCCGGCTTCGAGACCCTCGATATCGGCAAGACCTTTACCTCGGTCGACAAGCTCGAGCGGTTGGAAGGCATTGCGGTCGAAGAGCCCACCATCTCGGTGGACTTCATCGTCAGCAACTCGCCGTTCGCCGGTCGCGAAGGGAAGTACGTCACCTCGCGTCAGCTGCGCGATCGGCTCTTCAAGGAGCTCGAGCGCAACGTGGCGCTGCGGGTGGAACCGACCGACTCGCCCGACACGCACTCCGTCTCGGGTCGCGGTGAACTCCACCTCGGCATCCTGATGGAGACGATGCGTCGCGAGGGGTACGAGTTCCAGGTCTCCCGTCCGCGTGTGATCCTCAAGGAAGGCGACAAGGGCGAGCGCCTCGAGCCGTATGAGGAGCTGACCATCGATGTGCCTGAGGAATACATGGGCGTCGTCATGGAGAAGCTCGGGCCGCGGCGGTCGGAAATGACCGAGATGCGAAACCCGGGACAGGGTCAGGTGCGTCTGACCTTCCGGATTCCTTCGCGCGGTCTCTTCGGCTATCGCTCGGAGTTCCTGACCGACACCCGCGGCACCGGGATGATGAATCACCGGTACCTTGAGTACGGTCCGTGGGCTGGTCCGCTGAGCGGCCGCAAGCGCGGCGTGCTGGTGGCCGATCGTGAGGCGAGTGTGGTGGCGTTCGCCCTTGGAAATCTGCAGGATCGGGCCCAGATGTTCGTGGCGCCGGGCGAGCAGGTGTACGAGGGGATGGTCGTCGGTGAGAACTCGCGTCCGGCCGACATGGACGTGAACGTGGGCAAGGAAAAGAAGCTCACGAACATGCGCACCACGGCGACCGACGATAACGTCTCGCTCGAACCGCCGCGCCAGATTACTCTGGAGTACGCCCTCGAGTACATCGAGGAAGACGAGCTGATCGAAGTGACGCCGCAGAACATCCGGCTCCGCAAGCGGACGCTGCAGGCCAACGAGCGCAAGAAGGTCCTGCGTTTGGCGAATCGCGTCGCCGACGCATCATGAGTAATCGTGTGGCAGCTCCTGTTCACCCTGGGATTGGAACCGTGGAGGTTGGTATGTCTGCGTGGGAGGCGTCTCTCGAGGCGACCCTGGATGGCGGCACCGTGATGCGGCGCCCCTTCGATGAGGAGGAGGAGGAGAACTTCGACACCGAGGGCTTCGGATTCGACGACGAAGATGAAGATGCCGACGATGACGAGGACGAGGACTTCGAAGACGACGAGGAGGACGCCGAGGACGAGGAGTTTGGCACCGGCGGCGACTTCGTGTTCGACGAGGATGGCAACGACGACGCCTGATCCTGCCCCACGCTCTGCTTTGACGCCCCGCCTCTTCGGCGGGGCGTTGCTTTTGGGGCCCCGTCTGGGCGACGCATGCGTCGCCCTGCGTGGGCGACGTATACGTCGCCCGGGCCGGGCATGCCCGGCCCTTTCCACCCCTCGCCCGGGCCGGGCATGCCCGGCCCTTCGCGCACCGCGCTCACCCCGGCCATCCCGTGGGCGAGGCATGCCTCGCCCAGGCCGGGCATGCCCGGCCCCTCTGTGCCCCCGCGTCATCCGGCCCTGCGCCGCGTCGACCTGCCCCGCCTGCGCCGACCACCCCGCCTTTCTTCGATCGCATCCCCCACCGATGCGGTGACATCATGATGCGCGGCAGGAAACCGATCCGATTTCTGCACTACGATTACCGCCTGACCGCGTGGTACTTCGTCACCTTCAACACACGGCATCGTCGTCCGCATTTTGCGCATGTGATCAACGGCAAGTTGCGTCTCACTCCTGCGGGTGAAATTGCCGCGCGCTGTTGGGACGAGATCCCCAAGCACTGCCCTGGTGCGCAACTCGATGCATTTGCGATTATGCCGGACCATGTGCATGGCCTCGTTCGCAACGGGGCTGGGCAATCGCTGAAGGCGCGGATCATCGAGCAAGGCCATGGGACATCGCTCACCGCGATCATCGGCTCGTACAAATCGGCCGTGTCGCGTGAACTTCACCTGCTCTATCCTCGGCTCGGCATCGTATGGCAGAGGGGTTTTCACGAGCGGATTGTTCGTGGGCCACTGATGATGCGACGGACCAGGGCCTACATCCAACGGAATCCGACCAAGTGGGTCGAGCAGGGGAGGCGGTAGGGTCCAAAGCTTCGCGGATGCGTAGATTACCCGCATGCCCTCGCCGCGTTCCCTCCCCATCAGCCCGCGCCGGGCCGCCTCTCTCTTCTTTGCCTACCTCCTGGCCATCTGGCTAGGCTATCGCTTCAACCTCATCTCGGCCACGATCTCGCCGGTTTGGCCTGCCACCGGTATCGCCGTGGCGGGACTGCTGCTTTTCGGCCTCCGCTACGCCCCAGTGCTTGGGCTCGGCGCCTTCATCGTGGCGCTGATGATGGGTCACGGGGTCCCGGTCTCGCTCGCGTTCTTCACGGCCCCCACGGTCGAGGCGCTCATTATCGTGGGGATATACCTGCGCGCCTTCCCGCGCTCAAAACGGCCGGAGTCGGTTGCGGCGATTGGCGTCTTCCTCTTCGGGGCTATCGTGGGCCCCGCAGTCGCGGCGGTGATCGGCGCCTACCCGCTCGGGGTCGAGCTCCACATCCCGGCGCAATTCCCCAAGCTCTGGCTGGTCTGGTTCAGCGCCGACGTCCTCGGCGCCATCGTCATCGGCACCTTCATTCTCACCTGGTGGCGGCGACCATTCTTTCCCCGGACCACGGCCCGGCGGCTCGAATTCGTCGCAATGGTGGGCGCAGTGGCGTTCGCGGGATGGTTGATCTTCTTCCGGACTTCGCCGACCACCGCCGCGAACTTCCCGGTGACCTTCCTCGCCTTTCCCGCCGGCGCGTGGGCAACGATGCGCTTCGGCCAGCGTGGCGCCACTGCGGCCTCCACCATTCTCTGGGTGATGGCCGTGCGCGGGACGATGGCGGGGCAGGGTCCCTTCGGGCTCGCTCCCACTGACACGCAGCTTCTGCAATTGCAGGCCTTCATCGCCGTCCTCGCAATCACCGGCCTGCTCCTCGGTGGGGAGTTCGTGCGGCGTCGCCGCGCCGAGCGAACACTGACCACCAGCGAAGCGCGCTATCGCACGCTCCTGACACAGGCGCCGGAAGCGATCACCGTCTCCGACGTCCGTTCCGGTCGTTACGTCGAGGTGAATGAAGCGGCACAGCGGCTCTTCGGGATGTCGCGCGAGGAACTGCTGGCTGTCGGCCCCGCCGATGTCA
>JBDSMX010000059.1:0-44616 GCA_039915645.1 Gemmatimonadales bacterium
ACCTGGCTCGGCCGGCTTCCCGGCGACGCGGCACTCAGCGCGCTCGAAGAGATGGTGCGGAGCGATACCGGAAGGATTCAGCGCGTCGCGGCGAGTGTGCTTGCCTCGAGTTCGAATCCACGCGCCCGGAACGCGATGCGCGCCCTGATCGAGAAGAACGACGCTCCGGAGCCGCTTCGTCTCGCCGCCATCGACGGTCTCCGCGGGGACAAGATGACGACCGAGGATGCCGCCTGGTTGCGGGCGGCCTATCCCAAGGTCACCAGCCCGCGTGTCAAGTACGGGATTGTCTACGCCCTGAGCCGGGTTGGCGGCGACGCCAACGTGACCTGGCTCACCAACATCAGTCGCAACGAGGATGAGCCGATTGAAACACGGCGCCGGATCATCGGCGTCCTCGGCGAAACCATGGATATCGCCGCGCTGGCGAAGCTCTACGACGCCTCGGCGCAGGGCGGCGTACGTCAGACGCTGATCCAGGCGCTTGCCAATCGCAAGGAGCCGGCAGCGGTCGACAAGCTCATCGACATTGCCCGCAATGGAACCGATCCGGAGATGCGCCGGTTCGCGATCTCCGTGCTCGCCCGCAGCAAGGATCCCCGCGCCAACAAACTCCTGCTGGAGCTCCTCGACAAGTGAACAACGCACTCCGCTTCCTGGGGCTGGCCGCGATTGCCGCGGCCATTGCCCCCGCCGCAGGCGCTCAGACGCTCGAGCGTCGCGTGGCCGGTGCGGCCGATGGGCCGGTCCAGTTTCATTTCACGGCGCGTGATGGTGTGTGCGGTAACGGCCGCACTTTCATGCGCGCCGAGGATGGCGGCTACTACATGTCGTACAACAACAGCGACGGCAACGGGCGCGATACCTGCGCCGTCGGACCGATTCGCGTCGTGGTCGCCCGCGCCGGCAAGGAAATCGTCAAGATCGAGACCTATGCCGGACCGCTCGCAAATGATCCTGAAGGCGGTGCCGACCTGGGTGCCGTGTCCACGCGCGACGCCGCGAACTACCTCCTCGGCCTCGCCGGTTCGCTTGAGGGCCGGCCGGCGCGTGATGCCATGCTGCCGGCGATGCTTGCCGACAGTACTCAGGTCACCAACACCCTTCTCGCGCTTGCGAAGGACCAGTCGCGTCCCCGCGACGTGCGTCGCAGTGCGATCACCTGGCTGTCACGCCGACGCGATGAGAGTGGCGGAGTTGGCGCAGCCGCTGTGGTGCGGGCTCTGGATCAGCTCGTCCGGGACCGGAACGAAAACGAGTCGATCCGTTCCGCGGCCCTCGGCACCGTCTCTGGCCTGGATCGTGGCGAGGGGATCCCCACCCTCGTGACCTATGCCGGTGATGCTGATACCTGGCTCGCCAAGCAGGCCTTCACGTCGCTGTCGCGCAGCGGTGATCCGCGGGCGAGGCAGTTCGTCCGCGCCTCGCTCAAGCGGACCGACCTGAGTGAGGAGAGTCGGGTCACCGCGATCCAGGGAATCGGCGGCGAGCAGGCCACCGGGTCGGATATCAAGTTGTTGCGCGACCTCTACCCCTCGCTCAACAGCGACCGCGAGCGGGACGCCGTCCTCTCGTCTGTCGCCAACGCCGGGGGGAACGACAACGCCACCTGGTTGCTGGCGATCGCGAAGTCGCCCACCGAGCCAGCCAATCGACGGAAGCGGGCGGTGTCACTGTTGTCACGCTCCGACGACCCGCGGGTCAAGGATGCACTCAAGGAGCTGATCGAGCGCTGAGCAGGGCCGTCATTCTGGAATAGAACGGGAGATGCGGGCCTATACCCCGTCTCCCGTTTCCCGCTGCAACCAAATTGCAGGCTCGTGCGTCAGAGCATCAGGCCCTCCAAAAGGACTTGCCTGTGGGAAACCTGAGACTCGCCTTCCGTCTGCTCTTCAAGACGCCTTTTGTCACGATGGTGGCGATTGCCTCCCTTGCCCTCGGGATCGGGGCCAACGCCGCAATCTTTTCGCTAATCGACCAGATGCTGCTTCGGCCGCTTCCGGTGGTCGAGCCCGCCCGGCTGGTGAATTTCAAGTCGCCCGGTCCGAACCCGGGATCGCAATCGTGCAGCCAGATCGGTGATTGTGACGAGGTCTTCTCGTGGCCGATGTTCCTCGACCTCCAGCGAGATCAGAAGGTCTTCACGGGCATTGCGGCGCACGTCAACTTCGGGGCGAACTTCGCCGCGCACGGTCAGACGGTGAATGGCGACGGGATGCTGGTGTCGGGGTCCTACTTCCCGGTGCTCGGCCTGGTGCCGACGCTCGGGCGGTTGATCGGTCCTGATGATGCGAAGAATCCAGGCGATGGTCAGGTTGCCGTGCTGAGCTATGACTACTGGCGCGGGGCATTCGGCGCGGACGCCAATGTCCTCGACCAGAACGTCACCGTCAACGGACAATCGCTGCGGATCATCGGGGTCGCACCGCGCGGATTCAACAGCACCTCCCTCGGGGTCCTACCGAAGGTGTTCGTCCCGATCACCATGCGCGGGACGATGAATCCGGGGTGGAAGGGATACGACAACCGGCGCAGCTACTGGATCTATCTCTTCGGCCGGCTCAAGCCGGGCGTCTCACGCGAGCAGGCGACTGCATCGATCAACACCCAGTACAGCGCGCTCCTGAGCAACGTCGAGGCGTCGTTGCAGACCGGGATGAGCGAAGCCACGATGGTGAAGTTCAAGGCCAAGAAGGTCGTTCTCGACCCGGGCTCGCTGGGCCAGAGCTCGGTGCGCAAACAGACCACGACGCCACTCTCGATGCTCTTCGGCATCACCGGGCTGGTGCTGCTGATCGCCTGCGCCAACATCGCCAACCTGCTGCTCGCACGCGGCGCAGCGCGCTCGGGCGAGATGGCGGTGCGCCTTGCCATCGGCGGGACGCGGGCGCAGTTGCTGAAGCAGTTGCTCACGGAATCCCTGCTCCTTGGCCTGATTGGCGGTGCCGTTGGGCTCGGGGTCGCCGTGCTGACGCTGCGCGGAATGACGGCCATCCTGCCGCAGCAGGCGACGTCGACCTTCGTGCCCCACCTCGATCTCACGGTGATTGCCTTTACCGGGATCCTTGCTGTTGTCACCGGGCTGCTCTTCGGACTCTTCCCGGCGTTGCATGCGACCCGGCCTGACCTGATCTCCACGATCCGGGAGCAGGGTGGCCAGCCGTCGGGCGGACGCGCTGCCACCCGCTGGCGCACCACGCTGGCCACGGCGCAGGTCGCCCTCGCGATGGCGTTGCTCGGTTCTGCTGGCCTCTTCGCCAAGAGTCTGGCCAATGTCACGAAGCTTGATCTCGGCGTGAAGGTGGACCAGGTGGTGACCTTCGGCATCTCGCCGGAGCTCAACGGCTATACGCCGGAGCGGTCTCTCGCCTTCTTCCAGCGACTCGAGGATGGCCTCGCACAGACGCCCGGCGTCACCAGCGTCGCGGCCGCAATGGTTCCGCTGATGGCCGGGAGCAATTGGGGCAATGATGCCGGGGTCGAAGGCTATCCCAAGGGACCCGACGTCGATCACAATTCCCGTTACAACGAGGTCGGGCCGGGCTACTTCGGTACCTTGGGGATGAAGTTGCTCTCGGGGCGGGAGTTCACCCGCAGCGATGTGCAAGGTGCGCCGAAGGTGGCCATCATCAATCAGGCCTTCGCCCGGAAGTTCAAGCTCGGGGCCAACCCGATCGGCCATCGCATGGATCAGGGCAATGACAGCCTCGACATGGAGATCGTCGGGCTGATTCAGGACGCGAAATACAGCGACGTGAAGGCGGAGGTTCCGCCGGTCTTCTTCATTCCCTACATGCAGGACAAGCGCGTCGGCTCACTCAACTTCTACGTCAAGGGTGGCGTCGACCCGAAGTCGATGATGCCGATGATCACCCGGGTCGTCAAACAGCTCGACCAGAACCTTCCGGTCGAGCAGCTCAAGACGATGCCGGAACAGATTCGCGACAACATCTTCCTCGATCGTTTCATCTCGATCTTCTCGGCGACCTTCGCCTTGCTGGCGACGGTCCTGGCCGCGGTCGGTCTCTATGGCGTGCTCTCCTACACCGTGGCGCAACGCACCCGCGAGTTCGGGGTCCGGATGGCGCTCGGCGCCGACCCGAGTCGGGTCCGGATGCTGGTGCTGCGTCAGGTCGGGATGATGACGCTGATCGGCGCCGTGATCGGGCTGGTGGCCGCGATCGGCCTGGGGCGGGTGGCGCAGTCAATTCTGTACAAGATGGAAGGCGCCGATCCGGGCGTCCTGGTCGCCGCGGTGGGGGTGCTCGCCGTTGTCGCGCTCAGCGCCGGGCTGGTGCCCGCGTACCGGGCGTCCAAGCTCGATCCGGTGAAGGCGCTACGATACGACTGAGTGGCGCGTTCGGGCTGAAACCCGATGATGTACTGGAGTCGTCAGGATGGACGGGCGGGGGTGCGAAAAGGCGCTCCCGCCCGTACCCTTGGTACCCCGGTCGCGTTCCCACTCCTTACCCTGCCCGAGGTTTTCCCGATCATGTCTCAATCGCACAGCGCTCGCCTTGTCACCGTGCTGGCCAGCGCGACCCTGCTCGCTGCAGTGGCGGTCCTCCCGGTGGCTGGTCAGGATGTGGGCGCGAACGCATCGCCCGCCATGCTCCGGAGCGAATACCTGAGCAACATGAAGGACGTCGAGGAGAAAGTGGTCGGGCTCGCGGAAGCATTCCCGGAGGAGAAGTATGCCTGGCGCCCGGCGCCCGGGGTGCGATCGGTGTCCGAGGTCCTCATGCATATCGCTTCGGAGCACTATGTCTATATGCCGATGACCGTGGGGGCGCCTCCGCCGGCGGACCTGAACATGGGGACCGGGCGGGTCGCGATCACGGCGCTCGAGAAGATTTCGGCCAAGGCCGAGGTGATTCGTCACCTGAAGGCCTCGTTCGCGTACCAGCGCACGGTGCTTGAGGCGGCAGATGCGAAGCTCGTCTCGGGGAAGATCGTCTCCTTCGGGCAGGAGCACAGCGTCGCCAATCTCTTCAACGAATACATCGCCGATCAGCACGAGCATCTGGGTCAGCTCATCGCCTATGCCCGGATGAACGGCGTGGTCCCGCCCTGGTCCAAGAAGTCGAACTAGACCCGCACAACAATTCGGCCCGGGCAGGCGTAGTACTCCTGTCCGGGCCATCTCTTCTCCGGCCCACGCCTCGGGGTCGTTTCTGGCACAATTCGTGGAATCCATCGCTACGGCGCTGTTCAAGTATTCCCCACGACAGTTCGCCCAGGGGGAGCTGACCCGCTCGCCGGTCCTTCCTCCGGCGCTGCTGGCAGTGCTGTTATTGGCCGCGCTCGTCGTCGTGGTGATCTCTGCTCGCGGGCTCACGCTCGCGCGGCGCGATAGGATCCTGCTGGGCTGCCTTCGTGCCACGGCCTTCGTTGTCCTGGCGATCTGCCTGCTGCGACCATCTCTGGTCCTCTCGCGGGCGGTGCCCCAACGCAACGTGCTCGCCATCGTGCTGGATGATTCGCGCAGCATGCGCCTTCCCGACGTGGCCGGCCAGACCCGCCTCGCAGCCGTGCGACGCACCTTTGCCGACTCGACCGCCCTCGTCCGCCAGCTCGCCGACAAATTCGTCCTCCGCTTCTTCCGGTTCGCCGGGAATAGTGGGCCGATCTCGGGCGCAGCTGCACTCACCGCAACGGGCACGCGCACCGACCTCGGTGCTGCCGTTGCCAACGTGCGCACCGAGTTGGCCGACCTGCCGCTGGCCGGCGTGGTGATGGTCACCGACGGCGCCGACAACGCCGCGGGCGATCTCGAGGCCCCGCTACTCGGCTATCGCGCCCGCAAGGTGCCGATCTACACGGTCGGGGTCGGCAGCGAGCGATTCACCCGTGACGTCGGCGTCGAGCGCTTTTCACTCCCGTCATCGACCTTGCTCGGCGGCGGTGTGGAAGCCGAAGTCCTCCTCAGCGCGCGCAACATTGCCGGCGACACGATTCGCGTCGCGGTCGAGGCCGATGGCAGGATGGTCGCCAGCGAGGTGGCGGTGGTGCCGAGCGGACGGGACGTTTTCCCGGTCGCCTTGAGGGTGCCGCCGCTCCCGGCCGGACTGCATCGGATTGCCGTGCATGCACTCCCGATTCGTGGCGAAGTCATTACCCAAAACAATTCCGCCGATGCGACGCTGCGGGTGCGCCCTGCGACGGAAAAGGTGCTCTATATCGAAGGAGAGCCTCGGCCGGAGTTTGCCTTTCTCCGTCGCGCCATCGCCGGCGACAGCGGTGTGCAACTGGTCGGGCTGCTCCAGAGCGCGAAAGGGAAATACCTTCGCCTCGGTGTCGATGATTCGCTCGAATTGCGCGACGGCTTCCCGACTCGACGCGAGGAGCTCTTCCGCTATCGTGTGATTGTGCTCGGCAGCGTTGAGGCCTCGTTCTTCACCGGTGACCAGCTTCGCATGCTCGGGGACTTCGTCTCCCATCGCGGAGGTACCATCATCGCGCTCGGCGGCCGCGGGTCGTTCGCGGAAGGTGGCTGGAATGGCACCCCGCTCGCCGATGTGCTGCCGATTGCGTTCGATACTCGCGGTCCCCGGATCGCTGATACTGCCGTGGTCGAACTGACCGTGCATCCCACTGCGGCAGGCGCGGTCCATCCCGCACTCCGATTGGGAGCGACGGCCGCCTCGCTCCGGCGATGGGACTCGCTCCCCCAACTTTCGGCGGTCAATCGCTTCGGTCCGCCACGAGAAGGGGCGACGGTGCTGCTATCGGGGAAACCGGCAAATGGCCCCGAGATTCCCGTGCTCGTCATCGAGCGCTACGGGCGTGGAATGGCTGCCGTCCTGGGGATCCAGGATTCGTGGCGCTGGCAGATGTCGCCGCGGCTGCCGGTGGAAGATCAGAGCCACCAACTCTTGTGGCGGCAGTTGCTTCGCTGGTCGCTCGATCAGGTGCCCGAGCGCGTGGAAGTCACCGTGACGCCAGATCACGTCGATCCGGGGCAACCGGTATCGATTCGTGCGCGAGTGAGCGATGCCGGTTACTTCGACCTCAATGATGCGGTGGTCACCGCGCAGGTCACCGACCCGAGCGGCGCGATCCGCGACGTCCCGCTGGAGTGGACGCTGCACGACGACGGCTCGTATGCCGGACAAGTTGTGGCCGAACGTTTGGGCCAGTACCAGGTCACGGTGACGGCGCGACGCGGGGCCGACACGATGCGCTCCAGCGCCACCGCACTGCTGGCCGATACGACCGGCGCCGATGTGGGTCGGGCGGAGTTGCGGACCGGCGTGCTCACGCGACTCGCCGAGGCGACTGGCGGACGCTACTACCCGCTGAACGATGTCTCGCGGCTGGTGCATGATGTGGAGTTCACTTCGGCCGGCATCGCGGCGCGGGATGCGCACGATCTCTGGGATATGCCGATCGTGCTGATCCTTCTGGTACTTCTCCTTGGGGCCGAGTGGGGCTTTCGACGCTATCGGGGGCTCGCATGAGGGCCTTTGCGATCGCGGGTCTCCTGCTCGGGTTGGCGTTCGCACCGCTGAGCGGTCAGGCGACGCATCTGCTCGTTGTGACGGGGCTGAGTGGCGAGCCAGGGTATGCGGCGACGTTCAAGGCGGCTTCCGAGCGCCTCCTCGATGCTGCGCATGCGTCGTGGAAGCTTGCCGACTCCTCCGTCTGGTTGCTGACCGAGAGCGGTCCGACCCAAGCCGTCGCGATGCGCGGCCGGTCGTCACGCGATGGGGTGGCCGCTGCAATGTCGGCGCTGGCTCAGCGCGCTGCGCCGGGCGACGCTGTGCTGATCGTGCTGATCGGCCACGGAAGCGGGGAAGGGCCGACGTCGCGCGTCGATCTCCCCGGGCCAGACCTGACGGCACTGGAGTACGCCAAGCTGCTCGATCGCTTTGCGAAGCAGCGGGTCGTCTTCGTGGTCGCGGCGAGCGCGAGCGGTGACTTTCTGCCGGTGCTCGCTGCTCCTCAGCGGGTCATCATCACCGCGACCAAGGCGTCCTCCGAACGAAACGAGTCGCTCTTCGCGGAACAATTCGCCATCGGGTTGGGAAATGGCGAGGCCGACGCCGACAAAGACGGTCGCATCACGGCACTTGAGGCCTTCTCGTTTGCGCGTACCACGGTGCGCGCAGCCTACGAAGGAAAACAACGCCTGCTGACCGAGCATGCCCAGCTCGACGACGATGGCGACGGCAAGGGAAGCGCCGATCCGGCCGCGGCAACGACGGGCGACGGTGCATTCGCCCGCCAGGTCAGTTTCGGGCCGCCGCGCGGTAGCAGCGATCCCCGGGTCGCCGCGCTCGCGGCCGAGCGGCAGCGGATCGAGAACGATGTCGCGGCACTGCGCGGGCGCAAGAGCAGTACCGACTCCCTTTCCTACGAGCGAGAACTCGAGCGGCTACTGCTCCTGCTCGCAGAGAAGACTCGCGAGTTGCGTGCGCTCGAACGGAGCGGACCACCATGAGAGTCCCTCAGGTGCCGATACTGATGGCCGTGCTTCTGGCCTCAGGAGCCGGCGCGCAATCTCCCGGTACGCTCGCTGCCGCTGATGCACTCTGGTCACGCGGGCGACTCGCTGCCGCCGACTCGGCCTTCAGTGCGATTATCCGGACTGACGCTGCGTCCCGACGAGTGGCGACGGTGTCGTTGGCGGAGATTGCCGAGCAGACCGGTCAGCGCGATCGATCACGCCTGCTCGCGGGCACCGTCACCACCGAGTATGAGCGCAGCGGCGGGACCGGTTGGAGCGCGACCGATCTGGTGGCACTCGGCCGTGCCTGGGTCCTGGTCAGCGCGAGTCGCCCGGATGCGGTCCGTCAGGCACTCGCGGCATTTGATGCTGCGGCGGCCCGCGATCCCGCCAACGTCGATGCCCCGCTGCGTGCGGCCGATCTGCTGCTCGACAAGTTCAATGCGCCCGATGCAAAGGAAGGCTTCACGGCCGTTGCTCGGCGCGATCCCGCCAATGCGCGCGCGCAGTTGGGGCTGGCCCGGGTGATGGTGTTTGAGGGAAAGCCGGAGGCCACCGATGCCGCCGAAAAGGCGCTGGCCCTCGACCCCACCTCGGTGTCGGCCGCCCTCCTGCTCGGACGGCTGCATCTCGAAGCCGAGCGCTATGACACGGCGGCAGCGTTGGCGCGGCGCGCGGTCGCGGAGGATGCATCGGCGGTGGGCGGCTGGGCGCTGCTCGGTGCCATCGCCTGGCTCCACGGCGACACGGTGGCCTTCAATCGCGCCGAGATCGCGGCGCGGGCGATCAACCCGAACTGGGCGGAATTTCTTGCAGAGGTCGCCGAAGCGGCTGCGCGGCATCGGCGCTACGGTGATGCCGCGCGCTTCGGTGCGATGGCGGTCGCGCTGGATTCGGGTTCGACCCGGGCGCTCGCTGTCCTCGCGACCAACGAACTCCGGCTGGGCCAGATGGAGAGCGGGCGTCGGCATGCGGAACGTGCCTTCGCGCTTGATCCCTACAACCTCTGGCAGAAGAACACGCTCGACCTGCTCGATGCGATGCGGAGCTTCGTGACGATCGAGTCGCCGCGTTTCCGGGTGGTCGCGCCGCCACAGGACGCGGACTTCCTGCGGCTCTACCTGGTGCCGCTGCTCGAGCAGGCCTACGACACCCTTGCGGTACGCTACGGCTACCGGCCGCCGACCCCGGTACGCCTGGAAGCCTTCCGGCGGCATGCCGACTTCTCGGTGCGCACGGTGGGGCTCACCGGACTCGGCGCACTCGGCGTCTCGTTTGGCGGCGTACTGGTGATGGATGCACCAGCCTCGCGGCCGCCGGGGGAGTTCAACTACGCCTCGACGGCCTGGCATGAGCTCACCCACACCTTCACGCTCGGGCTGTCTGACAATCGTGTCCCGCGATGGATTTCGGAAGGGCTTTCCGTGCTCGAAGAACGCCGGACACATCGCGGCTGGGGAGCAGACGTGAGCCCCGACTTTCTCGGCAGCTTCAAAGCGGGAAAGTTGCGGCAAGTCAGCGAGATCAATGAGGGATTGGTGCGACCGCGACACCCCTCGGAAATCGGCCATAGTTACTACGAAGCCTCGCTGGTGTGCGAGATGATCGAGGAACAGTTCGGTGTTGAGGCGCTGCGGGCACTGCTGCGCGCGTACCGTGACGGCAAAGACACACCGGCGGCCTTCCAGCAGGTGCTTCGCATCACGCCAGAGGTGCTGGAGCAGCGATTTGCCGCGTGGCTCAAGACCAAATTCGCCGTGCCCCTCGCCAACATTGATCCGTGGGACGGCAGCGGGCCCGTGACCGGCGAATTCGTGAAGACGCTCTCGGCGGCCCACGAGGCGGCAGGCACGGGGCAACTCGAGGTGGCGCGCCAGCTCTTCGAGCGGGCCGACAAACTCTTCCCGGGCTATGCCGGCAACGATGCACCCGCGATTGCACTGGCCGCCTTCGACAGCAGCAACGCCCTCGCGGCTGCGGCGCGACTCGCGACGGTGACTTCTCGCAATGAGACTGCGCTCGATGCCAATCGGGTCGAGGCACGACTGCGGTTGCGCGGTGGTGACCTTGCCGGGAGTGCTGCTGCGCTCGAACGATTGATCTACATCGATCCTATCAATCCGGCCGTGCACCAGGACCTTGCAGATCTTGCCGAGCGCCTGGGGGACTGGCCGCGGGTGGTGAGAGAGCGTCGCGCGATCGTGGCACTGGGTCCGGCCGATCGAGCGGAGGCGCGCTTTCAGCTCGCTCGCGCCCTCGCCAAGTCCGGCGATCGAACCGCTGCGCGACGCGAAGTACTGCAATTGCTGGAACAGGCGCCCGGCTTCGAGAAGGCGCAGGAACTTTTACTCGAGCTACGTGCGGCGACACCATCGGGAGGTGGGGAATGATCCGGCAATACGGGATCGCGATGTTGCTGGGCCTCGGGGCACTCTCGAATGCCTCGGCACAGGGGCGTGGTCGGAGCGCGCCGGTAACGATCGAAGACAACGTGCCGTATGACGGTCAATTCACCTTCGTGCGGATCCGCTACACCCAGGCACTCGGCGGCGGTGGCTTCGGCTTCGGCAGGGGACCAACCTGGCTCCACGACTACCCGCGAGGCGAGCGCCATTTCGCCAAGATTCTCAGCGAGCTCGGCACCATCCGCGCACGGATTGGCGGGAGCGCCATTCTCGCGCTTGATGACCCGACGATCTTCAAGTATCCGGTGATCTACATGTGCGAGCCTGGCTACTGGAGTCCCAGCGATGCCGAGGTCAAGGGGCTGCGGAGCTACCTGCTCAAGGGCGGCTTCATGATCTTCGATGACTTCCGAGGCAGGGACTGGGACAACTTCGAGACCCAGATGCGGACCGTCCTTCCCAAGGCGCGGCTGATCCCCGTGCCGGAATCGCATCCGATCTACGATTCGTTCTATCGCATCAATCCGAAGCTGGTGGTTCCTCCGTACGGCAATTTTCCGCCGGAGTTCTACGGGATCTTCGAGAACAACGACCCGACTGGTCGGCTGATGGTGATGGTGAACTACAACAACGATATCTCGGAATACTGGGAGTGGTCCGACGAAGGACTCTTCCCGGTTGGCCCGTCCAACGAAGCCTACAAGCTCGGCGTGAACTACGTAGTCTATGCCCTCACCCACTGACCCAAAGGACGACGCGTGACCACCACTTCTTCGCCGGCCGGACTCGATCGTCTCGATGACGCGGAACTCGCCGAGCGTCTGCACGCGGCAAGCGGGCGCATTGCCTCCGAGCTCCGCAAGGTCATCGTCGGTCAGGATGCGGTCGTCGAGCAGGCGCTGATCGCCCTGTACGCCGGCGGCAACTGCCTGCTGGTTGGCGTTCCCGGGCTCGCCAAGACATTGCTGGTGCATTCGCTGGCACGTGCTCTGGATCTCCGCTTCAACCGGATCCAGTTCACACCCGACCTGATGCCCTCAGACGTGACCGGCACCGATGTCATCCAGGACGACCCGGCCACCGGGAAGCGGGGACTCTCCTTCCTCCCCGGTCCGATCTTCGCCAATGTGCTCCTCGCCGACGAAATCAACCGGACCCCGCCCAAGACGCAGGCCGCCCTGCTCGAAGCAATGCAGGAGCGGCGGGTGACGGTGCAGGGACGAACCTACGATCTCGAACCGCCCTTCTTCGTCTTCGCCACGCAGAATCCGATCGAGCTCGAGGGCACCTATCCGCTTCCCGAGGCGCAGCTCGATCGCTTCATGTTCGAAGTGCTGCTCGACTACCTCCCCGAAGAGGATGAGGTCGAAGTGGTCCGCGCCACGACTTCGGTACCACCAGAAGCGATTACGCCGGTCGTCTCGCGCGAAGAGATTCTCGCCTTCCAGCGCGTGGTACGTCGAGTGCCGGTGGCGGATGTCGTCGTGCGCTATGCCGTCAAGCTGGTGCGGATGACCCGTCCGACTTCGGAGGGCTCGCCGGACTTCATCCGGCAGTGGCTCGCGTACGGTGCGTCGGTGCGCGCGGCCCAGGCCCTGATTCTCGGCGGAAAGGCACGCGCACTGGTCCAGGGGCGGACCCATGTGGAGTTCGAGGATGTCCGTGCCCTCGCCCGGCCCGTCTTCCGGCATCGTATCCTGCGGAACTTCCAGGCGCAGTCGGAGCGGGTGACGTCGGATGACCTGGTGGATCGCCTGCTGAAGGTCGTGCCGGTGCCCTCGTCGGGATTGTGAGCAGCAGGTGACGGGGACCGCCCCAGCCACGCTGCTTGATCCGGCCGTTCTCGCGCGCATCGGCGATCTGTCGCTGCTCGCACGAACGGTCGTCGATGGCTTTCTGCACGGGCTGCATCGCTCGATGCGGATCGGGTCATCGTTCGACTTTGCCGAGCATCGCTCGTATCAACCCGGCGACGACCTTCGCCGGATCGACTGGCGGCTCTTCGGTCGTACCGACAAGTACTTCCTCAAGACCTATGAAGCAGACACCAACGCCGACGTGCTCTTTGTTGTCGACGTCTCCGCCTCGATGGACTACGGCAGCACCGCGGTCACGAAGTTCGCCTACGCGCGTTTCCTCGCCGCATCGCTGGCATGGCTCGCGCAGCGCCAAGGTGATCGCGTGGGGCTCGCCACGATCGGCGGCGATCTCGTGGACGTGGTGCCATCGTCGACGCGACACCTGCAGCTGATCCTGCACACGCTCGCTCGGGCGGCTCCGGGTGGCGCTGGACAATTGCCCAAGGGGCTCGAGCGGGTCGCACGCTTCAGGGGGCGATCCGGTGTTGTGGTCGTGATCTCCGACTGTTACGAGGAGCCTCCAGTGCTCGAGAAGACGCTCGGCGCACTCCGCTCTCGCGGTCACGACGTCGTGCTCTTCCACGTGCTCGATCCGGCAGAGCGGGATCTCCCCTGGGAGACCGCGGTCACCTTCGAGGACAGCGAGAGCGGCGAACGGCTGCCGCTGCTCCCCGAGGAATTGCGCCAGAAGTACCACGCCCTGATGGCGGCGCATCAACAGGCGCTCCGCGACGGACTTGCGCGCAATCGCGTCGACTACGTTCCCGTCACCACCGACCAGCCGCTCGATGCTGCGCTGCACAGCTACCTCGACCGGCGGATGCTCGCCACCCGGCTTCGCTGATGCCGTTCGGCTTTCTGCTCCCGGCATTCCTGGCGGGTCTCGCGGCGCTCGCCGTGCCGATCGTGCTCCACCTGCGCCAGCGCGAGCGGGAGAAGCCGCAACCATTTCCTTCGCTGATGTTCCTGTCGCGGATCCCGATCCGCACCGCCCAGCGGCGACGCATCACCGACTGGCCGCTGTTGTTGTTGCGGGCGCTCGCATTGGCGCTGTTGATCGCTGCCTTTGCGCGGCCGCTGCTTCAAAGCGGCCTCGCCGCAGAAGGCAGGGCGGGGCGAAGCGTGGCGATCCTCTTCGACCGATCATTGAGCATGGGGCATCGGGAAAGCTGGAACGCGGCCCGCGACTCGGCACGCCGCGTGATCGCAGCGCTCTCGCCGACTGACCGCGTCGCCGTTGTGGCCTTCGATGAAGAAGCTTCGGTACCGCAGCCCTTCACCACCGACCACGCTGCCGCCACTGCGGCGATCGACCGGCTCGTGCCGGGCGCACGCGGCACGCACTACGCCGCTGCATGGCGCGCGGCGCGGCAGCTGCTCGGCAGCGATTCGACGGCCACGGCCGAGCTGGTGATGATCACCGATCTGCAACGAGTCGGTGGTGGGGCACCAGAGGGAGTCTCGCTCCCTGCCGGCGTCACCCTTCGCACCATCGCCGTGGGCCCCTCCAGCGCTGCGAACAGCGCCGTCGCCAGCATCGAGATCGAGCAGCGTGCTGGCGAGGGGCGCGGGAGTGTTGTCGTTGCCGCACGGATCAGGAGTTACGCGTTGCCAGCTCCCCGCAAGGTGAAGGTGACGCTGACACTCGGTGGTCGGCTGACCGGAACCCGCGAAACAACCCTGCCGACGAGTGGCAGCACCCGGGTAGCCTTCGATCCCGTCCCGCTGCCCGCCGGCGATCTTCCCGTGACAGTCGCGGTCGAACCTGATGCTCTCGCCGCAGATGACGTGCTCAATGCGGTGATCCCGGCCGAGGCAGCGAGGCGGGTCATCCTCGTGACGCCGCCGGACGCGACTGCAGATGAAACCGTATTTCTCGAGCGCGCGCTCACCATTGGAACTGATCCGAAAATCGCCATTGAACGACGGCTATCGGGGGCCGTTGACGCCGCCGGGCTGCGCGGCGCCGCGGCCGTGATTCTGTATGATGTGGCGCCGCCGAGCGGATCGACCGGCAGCGCACTCATCGCATGGGTTGCCGCCGGTGGCGGCGTCGTGATCGCGGCGGGACCTCGGCTGGCCGCGCGCGGAATCGATGGCAGCTTCTCACCCGGTCGGTTGCGCGGGCTCGCCGACAGGAGCACCGATCGGGGCGGCACGCTGGGCGAACTGGTGGAGGAGCACCCGATCTTCAGTCCGTTCCGTGGCGGAGCGACTGCGGCACTCGGGAGCGCACGCTACCTTCGGTACGCCCGGGTCGAGGCGCAGTCGGGAGCGCGTGTGCTCGCGCGATTCGATGATGGGCTGCCGGCGTTGCTCGAACGTCGTGAAGCAGCGGGGCGAGTGTTGCTGGTGGCGGCGCCGCTCGATGACCGGGCTGGTGATTTCCCGAGGCAAGCGGCCTACCTCCCCTTCGTCCGTCGACTGGTGCTCTACGCGGCCGGTGGCGATGGCGCGCCCCTCTGGCATACCACCGGCGCGGCCTGGCGGCCGGCAGTGGCGGTCCCGGATCTCGTGGTATCCTCTCCTTCGGGAGAGCTCCTCCGGCCAGACAGCGCGCACGGTGGCGCCATCGTCCTGACCGAGGCCGGGGTCTATTCGGCCTTTCGTGAGCGAGCCGTGGGCGCGCCTGCCGCGATGGTCGCCGCCAATCCGCCAGCTGCCGAGTCGGACCTGACGCGATTGAATGCGGACGAGTTGCTCCTTGGTGTTGCCGACAGCAACACCACTGCGGCCACCAAAGGGCCGCCGACTTCGACCGAGCTGGAACAACGCCAGCAACTCTGGCGAATCTTTCTGATGGTCGTTGCCCTATTGCTGGTGGTCGAGACCTGGCTGGTGGGTCGTGGCTGGCGTGCGAACGCAGGCCGCATCGTTACCGTGCCTGATGGAGGTGCCGAGTGAGCAACACCGATGCTGGAGCGCTACGCCACGCCCTCGCCGTCCTGCGCGGACATCGTCGACGTCGACTTCTGCTCGAGGGGGCAGTTGCCGTCGCCGTTGCGGTGCTGCTCGCACTCGTCGTCGGGCTCCTGCTCAGTGAAGTGCTCGGAGGTGGCCCTGCCGCGACGATTGCCGTGCGCGTGGTCGGCTGGCTGCTGCTCGCTGGCGCCATCATCCGGTTCATTCTCCTTCCGGTCAGTCGTCGCGTCGATGATGACCGCCTCGCCCTCTACGTTGAGGAGCATGCCCCAGAGGTTCGGCAACTGCTGGTGAGCGCCGTGCACGTCGCGCACGACAACAAGGGCCAGTCTGCTTCGGCGCTCGATCACCGCGTAATTGCGCGTGCCCTGGCTGAGGTGGAGCGGCTCGAACAGGGCGCCGCCATCGAGCGGCCACGCGTGCGACGCGCGGTGGGCGCGTTCAGTGCCGTGGTGGCGGTCGCGGCATTGTTCATCTGGCTCGGCCCGGCCGCCCTGCGTGATGTCGCGCGCACCCTCTTCGTGCCCTGGTCCGCCTCCGCCGAAGTCCCGGTGCGGGCGGTGTCCGTCACTCCCGGCAATGTGAAGGTGGCGCGTGGCGCCGCACTCGACCTCAAGGCCGAGAGTCGCGGATTCGTGGCCGATGCCGCCGAATTCGTGTTCACGCCCGACAGTGCAACTGAGCCAGTGCGGATGACGATGCTCCGCGATTCGCTCAACTCCCGCTTTGCCGTGCGGATCTTCGATGTCACCAAGGGTGGTGCGTATTACATCGAGGCCGACGGTATCCGGTCGCCGACCTTCCGCATCACGGTCACCGATCTCCCTGCGGTCAAGCGACTCGGCGTCGAACTTCACTTCCCGGCGTATACCGGCCTCAAGGTCGAAAAGATCGAGGACGGCGGCGACATCGCCGCGGTGAAGGGCACCACTGCGCTGCTCAAGGTCGATGTCTCGTTGCCGGTGAAGAGTGGCTCACTCCACTTCGACGACGGCCGCACGCTGACGCTGAGTGTGGCGTCGGATGGGTCCGTCAGCGGGTCGTTCAAGGTCGAACGGTCGGGCTTCTACCGCGTCGATCTGATCGCCCCGGATGGCAGTGAGGTCACCGGCACCGTGCAGTACGCGGTCGAAGTGCTCGAAGACCACGCACCGACCATCCGAATCAGCGATCCAGGGCGTGACACCAAGGCCACCGCGACCGAAGAAGTCTCGCTCGGCGTCAATGGCAGTGACGACTTCGGCGTGACCGGAGTCGAGTTGCGCTACACCGTGAATGGTGGCCCGGAGCAACGCGTGACGCTGGCCGATAGCGCGCATGGCAGCCACACCGAGTTTCGTGCAGCCCACACGCTCTTTCTCGAAGAGCTCGGACTCAAGCCGGGTGACCTGATTGCCTATCACGCCGAGGCGCGCGACGGCGGCGGAAACAAGGCGTCGAGCGACATCTATTTCCTTGAGATCCGACGCTTTGCTCGCGACTACAAGCAGGCGGAACAAGGTGGCGGCGGGGGTGGCGGTGGCGGCGGAGGTGGTGGCCAGAAGGCGAGCGCGTTGCCTGGTCGTCAGCGCGACATCGCGGCCGCCACCTTCAACCTGCTCCGTGACAGCAGCAAGACGTCTGATCAGGTGCGGAGGGAGAATCTCCGGACACTGACCATCGCCCAGGAAAAGCTCAAGGACGATGTCGCCGAACTTGCGGGGCAGGTCAAGAGCCGCGGGGTTGCGTCACTCGATTCAACTTTCGTCACGATCCAGACTGAACTGGAGGAGGCCGCGAAGGAAATGGAGGGATCCAGCAAGGCCCTTGCGGCCGGCGCACCGCGCGATGCGCTGGGACCTCAGCAGCGGTCGCTGCAGCACCTCCAGCGTGCCGACGCGGCCTACCGCGAAGTCCAGGTCCAGATGGGGCAACAGGGCGGCGGCGGTGGCGGTGGCGGCGGCGGTGAGAGCGAGGCGAAGGATCTCGCCGATCTCTTCCAGCTCGAGACCGACCGGCTCCAGAATCAGTACGAAGCAGTGCAGAGTCAGAGTTCGACCGCCGCCGCACAACAGGTCGACAGCGTTGCCGAGCGACTGAAACAGCTGGCGGCGCGGGTGCAACAGGAAAATCAGCGGATGGAGCAGCAGGCGCAGCAGATGCGCGAGCGGCTCGGTCGCGAGAGTGGCAGTGGTGGTGGCGGTGGCTCGCAACGCGAACTCGCCCGACAGGTCGAAGAGGAAGCCCGACGGCTGGAACGACTCGCGCGGGAGCAGAAGTCGGAATCGATGGCCCAGACTGCGCAACAGTTGCAGCAGGCCGCCGACGCGATGCGTCAATCGGGGAGCGGATCTGCGGCGGCGGGCGCGGCGGCGGCCGAGCGACTGCGCGCCGCCTCGCGTTCCCTCCAGGATGCCCGCAACAGCGGTAGTGAGGATCAGGTGCGCTCGCTGGCTGAGCGTGCGCGTGAACTCGGCGCTCGGCAGCGCGAGATCGCGAAGGATGTTGGCGGACTCCCGGGCGCCTCGCCGGCGGACCGTGCGGCGCAGACCAAGCAGCTCGATGCCCGGAAGGATGCACTGCAGGCCGCGGTCGAGGGGCTCGAGCGCGACAGCGAACGGCTGGCGCGTGATACTCGTCGCGAACAGCCCGGTTCGGCCGCCGGTCTGAGCGAAGCGGCCGGCGCCATTCGCGACGCCAGGTTGCCGGAGCGAATTGCCTACAGCAAGAACGTGATGCGCAACGGGGCGCCCGATTACGCCAGGGCATTCGAGGAAGTGATCGGCCAGCAACTGGACACGGTGGCAAATCGGTTGAGCACCGCCGCTGGTGCGATCGGTCGTTCGCCGGCGCGCAAACAGGACAAGGCGCTCGAGCAGGCACGCGAGCTGGTGCAGGGACTTGAGTCACTTCGCGATCGTCGCGGCGACGGAGCCAAGTCGGCGGGCGAAGGTCAGCCGACTCAGGGGCAGGGTCAGGGGAAAGGCCAACAGGGTCAGGGCCAAGCGGGCCAGGGGAAAGGCGAGGGTCAGGGCCAGCAAGGTCAGGGCAAAGGCCAAGGGCAGGGCCAAGGCCAAGGCCAAGGCCAGGGACAACAGGGTCAAGGGCAAGGGCAAGGGCAGGGGCAGGGGCAACAAGGCCAAGGGGGACAAGGTCAGGGCGGTGCCGGGCGAGGGCAGGCGCAGAGCGGCCGTCCCGGGGACAACCGTGGCATGCCCGGCGGGGCGATGGACGGCGTACCGGGGGGCGACGCGTCACCGCGCGGCGCGTCCCAGAGTGGCACCCGTCAGCTTTCGCGAGAGGCAGGTGTGCGTCGTGAGCAGGCCGAGTCGCTGCGCCGTGAGGTGGCTGCGCTCGGCGTTGATACCGGCGACCTCGATCGGGCGATTGCCCAACTGAAGGAGTTCGAACGCACCGCCGGCAATGGCAATCCTCAGGGCCTCGACAAGTTGCAGGAAGCAATCATCGCCGGACTCAAAAGCTTCGAATTCGGACTCTGGCGCAAATTCTCGACGGCGGATCATCCCGCTCTTGGCGCTCCCGGAGCGGTTCCACCCGAGTATCGCGCCCAGGTCGATGAGTACTATCGCGCGCTGGGACGCCGTCCGCGCTGAAATCGGGCGAAGGCGCATCAGCGCTGCCTTTCGGGGCGGTGTAGGGCTGGCGCAACGTCAGAAAGTTTGGCACTTTCTTCAGGTATGGCGTGGTGCAGCTCTTGCGTGACTTTCGGTCATGCCGCCACTCCAGCCTCGTGCACCAACACAGACGACAACGGATGCCCTGTGGCGCCGTTGGCGTGACGCCGGTGATGTCGAAGCCCGGCGCGAACTGCTCGGCCGGTATCTGGGCCTGGTGCATCACGCCGCTCGCGAAGTCGCCCCGCGCGTCCGTGATGCCGTCTCGCTCGAGGAACTGGTGTCTGCAGGATCGCTCGGTCTGCTCCAGTCGATGGAAGGCTTCGACATCGATCGAGGTCTCGCCTTCTCGACCTTCGCCATGCGGCGCATCCGGGGTGCGATCCTCGACGAACTTCGCGCCCGCGACCCGCTCTCGCGCACCGACCGGGCCCACGCCCGGCAACTGGATTCCGCCTCGGCGGAGCTCGAGCAGCGTTTCGGGCGTCCCGCCACGGCCGCCGAGATCGCCCTCCATATCGGGGTCGACGACAGCACGATTCATCGCTGGCGCGAGCGGACCTCGAGTGCAGGGCCGGTCTCCCTGGAAGGGGAACCCGGTGGGCGTGTGCTCGCGGACCTGCTGGGCGATGATGGCGGCGAATTGATGCATGGTCTCGTCGAGCTCAATGAGCGGAATGGCGAGTTGCGCGCCGCACTGGACGCGCTGCCACGGCGGGAACGCCTGGTCCTCTGCCGTTCCTACCTTGAGGAGCGCCCGCTACGGGACATTGCCGAAGAACTCGGGGTAACGGAATCTCGAGTCTGCCAGCTTCGGTCCCAGGGACTCGCGCGCCTGCGCCGCATCCCCCGTCTTGAGCTCGTGAACGAATAGACCGACGGCGTTGCCCCGTTGTTGATCCGCGGTTGATGGTCCGCGCTTAGATTCCCGCCTCATCCTGTTTCGGGCTGTGGAGGGGGTATGCGCACGGTATTCCGGGGGATCGTCGACTATGCCGGCCTCTTCCCGCCCGCCAGCCTGGGGATGGCCGAGTCAATCCTCCATTTCGAGCAGTACCGCCGCTCCCCGGATCGCGCGATGCTGGGGCGCTTCGTCGTTGCCGCGAGCAGGCTGGCAGAGTTCGGCGAAGAGTTCCTTCGCCTGGGACTCGTCGCCGACCCGGCCGACCCCTGGCGGCTCGCCGCGGTCACCGGTGCGATCCTCCCCACCGAAATGCAACGTGTCCACGCGTTCAAGGCGGTCTGGGATGCGCGTGGCGTGATCGTGGATGCGATCGAGCACCGGGTGGCCAACGTCGGGCAGATCACCGTGATCGATGAGGATGTGCCGGCAACCTTCGTGCGATTCCTTGAGGTGCCATCCGAGGGGCCCTATGGCCCGTTGGTGAAAGCGATCGGTGCGATCGGGGCATTTGCCAAGATCCGCACGGGCGGTACTTCGCCAGAACTCTTTCCCGCCCCGGAAGCGCTGACCCAGTTCCTGATCGCGTGCACCGTGCACCACGTCCCGTTCAAGGCCACAGCCGGCTTGCATCATCCGTTTCGCGGGTCCTTTCCGCTGACCTATGAGCCGCGCTCCGACCGCTTCGTGATGTACGGTTTCGTCAATGTGCTGCTCGCCACTGCCGAACTGATGCGAGGCGGCGAGGGTGAGACGGCACAGCAGATCCTCGAGGAAGAGGAGCCATCGGCGTTCGCGAGTTCGACCGATGCCATTGCGTGGCGTGATACGCGATACTCGACCGAGGAACTCTTTCAGGTGCGGCGCGAACTCTTCCTTGGTTTCGGCTCCTGCTCTTTCCGCGAGCCCGTCGACGAGTTGCGCGCGCTGGCGGTCGCATGACTCCACTCGACGTCACTCACGATCCCGCACGCCGCAGTTGGGTCGCGAGCGCCGCAGGTCATTCCGAATTCCCGATCCAGAATCTCCCGTTCGGCGTGAGCAGCACTGACGCGAACTCGGGGCATCTGGTCGTTGCGATCGGTGATGAGGCACTCGACCTCCCCGCTGCCCTCGCTGCCGGGTGGGGCGCGGAGCTGCCGGCGCATCTGCAAGCCGCACTGCGGGCCAGCGACATCAACCCACTTGCAGCACTGACGCCGGCCGACTGGCGAGCGGTTCGGCATGCGCTTTCCGAGGCGCTCTCGGGCGACCAGTGGGCACCACGCCTCGGGCAGGCGCTTCGACCCCAGCAGACGCTGGCGATGCAGTTGCCGATGACGGTCCGCAACTACACCGATTTCTACGCCTCCGTGTTTCACGCAACCAACGTCGGCTCGATGTTCCGTCCCGACAATCCGCTGCTGCCGAATTACAAATGGGTGCCGATCGGTTATCACGGTCGCGCCTCCTCCATCGTGATTGATGGAACGCCGGTGCGTCGGCCAAGCGGCCAACTCAAGGCGGCCGATGCGGAGCGTCCGACCTTTGCGCCGAGCCGATCGCTCGACTACGAACTCGAACTCGGGCTGGTCATCGGCGGCAACAACGCGATCGGGTCGCCGGTCACCGCGAAGGATGCCGCCGACAGGCTCTTTGGTGTGGTGCTGCTCAACGACTGGTCGGCTCGTGATATCCAGTCGTGGGAATACCAGCCACTCGGGCCATTCCTCGCGAAGAACTTTGCGTCGACGATTTCCCCATGGATCGTCACGGTGGATGCACTGCGACCGTTCCGGGTCGCGATGCCGGAGCGGGCTGCCGAGGATCCGCCGGTGCTCGACTACCTCGCGATCCCCGACGATGCCACCTGGGCGCTCACACTCGAGGTCCTCCTGCGCACGGCTCCGATGCGTGATCGCGGAGATGCGTCCTTCCGGGTCAGCCGCGGTGACTTTGCCGAGGCGATGTACTGGAGCCCATCGCAACTGGTGGTGCACCACGGCAGCAACGGCTGCAACCTGCTTGCCGGTGACATTCTGGGGACCGGAACGATCTCAGGCAGCACTCCCGGCTCACGCGGCTGCCTCCTCGAGCGTACCTGGCGCGGCGCCGAGCCACTGCTGCTTCCCGATGGCACGCAGCGCCGTTTTCTCGAGGATGGCGACGAGCTCACGCTGAGCGCCCAGGGCGAACGCACCGGTGCGGTAACGATCGGTTTCGGACGCTGCGCTGGTGTCGTGCTGCCCGCGTGACCTCGCGCGTTCCGGTGACGGTGAGTCATCTTGAACTCGCTGGTCGGTCAGCATTGCGCCCAAGTACTGCAACTGGCGAAGGCGTCACCCTGCGGCGGGTGCAACCGCCCCGAGCGGCCGATGTGGCCGCGGCGATGTACCGCGCGGTTGGCGGACCCTGGCATTGGCAAGACCGGCTCCCGTGGACACCAGAAGACTGGCAGAGCGAGATCCACCGCGACGGCGTCGAGGTCTGGCTGCTCGCCGAGGGCACCGAGTCGATCGGTTATGCCGAACTCGAATTGCTCGGCAACGTGGTCGAGATCAAGTACTTCGGGCTGACCGCAGTGGGAGTGGGACGCGGACTCGGCGGCTGGCTGCTCACCCGCGCCGTCCAACGGGCGTGGGAACTCGGCGCCGAACGGGTGATCCTGAATACCTGTACCCTCGACGGTCCCGCCGCGTTGCCGAACTACCTCGCCCGCGGTTTTCGACTGGTGCGAGTTGAACATCAGCTACGGGAGCTGCGGCAGTGAAGATCAGCGATCTCCGGCGCGACTACGCGCGCGCCGCCCTTGATGAGGCGAGTACCTCGCTCGACCCGATCGAGCAATTCGGCCGCTGGTTCGACGACGCCCAACGCGCCGATCTGCTCGAGGTGAATGCGATGACGCTGGCGACGGCGGATGCCGGCGGTCGCCCGAGTGCGCGCATCGTGTTGCTGAAAGGGGTCGATGCCGGCGGTTTTCTCTTCTTCACCGACTATCGCTCACGCAAGGGCACCGAGCTGACGCAGAATCCTCGTGCGGCGCTGGTGTTCCACTGGGCCGAGCTCGAGCGCCAGGTCAGGATCTGCGGCGCGGTGGAGCGGCTGAGCAGCGAGGACTCGGCGAGTTACTTCCACAGCCGCCCCGAGGGCTCGCGCATCGGTGCCTGGGCGTCGCACCAGAGTGCGCCGCTCAAGACCCGGCTCGAGCTTGAGGCAAAGGTCGAAGAACTCACCGCGTCCTTTGCCAGCGGCGAAATTCCGCTCCCCCCGCACTGGGGCGGCTTCCGCCTGATGCCCGACGAGATGGAATTCTGGCAGGGAAGGCCGAGTCGGCTGCACGATCGCATCACCTACCAGCGCACTTCCGACGGCGGGTGGCTCCGCGGGCGACTGTCACCATGACCGCAAGCAAGTGGTAACCCGGACCGCGCCGAAGTTGGCTGAAGGCGCCCGGCTCGCTGCGGCGGGAGTCTTCGTCAATGCCCTGCTTGCGATCATCAAGGGTGTCGCGGGAATCCTCGGGAATTCCTACGCCCTGATCGCCGATGCGGTCGAGTCGGTTGCCGACATCGCCGGATCGCTCGTCGTGTGGGGCTCGCTGCGACTCTCCGCCAGATCGGCCGATGACGATCACCCCTACGGTCATGGCAAGGCCGAGCCGCTCGCGGCGGCCGTCGTCGGACTGATGCTGTGCGGCGCTGCGCTCGGCATCGCGGTCAAGGCGGTGGATCAGATCCGGGATCCGCACCACGCACCGAAACCCTACACGCTGCTCGTGCTGATCGGGGTGATGGTGGTGAAGGAGCTTCTGGCACGTCGCGTGTTGCGGGTCGCGAGTGATGTCGAGTCGCAGGCGGTGCACGCGGATGCATGGCACCATCGCGCCGACGCGATCACTTCCGGGGCCGCCTTCATCGGCATCTCGGCGGCACTGCTCGGTGGCGTGGGTTACGAGTGGTGTGATGCGGCTGCGGCAATGCTTGCGTCGGCCGTCATCGGCGTCAATGCCGCGTTCATTCTTCGTCCCGCTGTGCACGAACTGATGGATGGCGCTCCGGACACTTCGCTGCTGCAGAAGGTGGCGATCGCGGCCGAGGCAGTGGAAGGCGTCCAGATGATCGAGAAACTCAAGGCGCGGAAGGTGGGGACCCGTTACTTCGTCGACTTGCATGTCCAGGCGGACCCGGCAATGCCACTGCACGATTCGCACATTCTGAGCGGCTGCGTGAAGACCGCCATTCGTCTTGCCGTTCCCTCGGTGGAGAATGTGCTCGTCCATATGGAGCCGTTCGAACCGGAATGACCTTGCACACGCGAGTGGCGTCGGCACTGGAGCGGCTGACGAGGCCCGGGGCGACCTGCCTCGTCGCCGTGTCGGGAGGGCCCGATTCGCTCGCCCTCCTCGACCTGCTGGATCTCAGCCGCGATCAGCACAGTCATCCTCTCGTCGTCGGCCACGTCGACCATGGCATCGCCGCGGGGAGTGCCGCCGTCGCCGATACCGTGGCGCTGGCCGCAGCGGAGCGGGGAATTTCATTCCACCGTGTTCGACTGGAACTCGGGCCGGCGGCCACCGAGACGCGCGCCCGGGTGGCACGCCGTGCCGCACTCGAGGCGATGGCTGCCGGTTGCGGCGCGAGCTACGTGGTCCTCGGCCATCATGCTGACGATCAGACCGAGACCGTCCTCCTCCGGCTGCTCCGTGGCAGCGGTCCGGCGGGGCTGGCCGGGATGGCGGGGCGATCGGGAATCTGGGTTCGACCGCTCCTGAACGTCACGCGGGGAGAGCTCGCGGAGCATCTCGCCCTGAGGGGAATCGCGGCCTGGAGCGACCCTGCCAATAGCGACCCACGTCACCTCCGTTCGTGGGTCCGTGGCAGCGTCCTGCCAATGTTTCGGACCCGGCTTTCCGATGTGGATCGGCGCCTTCGAGAGACGGCCGGCCAGTCGGCCGCGGCGAGGGTCGCTTGGGACCAGATCCCGTTGATGCTCCCGGCGCTCGACCTCGAAGCGAATTCTGACGCCATTTCCGTTGCCGCACCCCCCCTGTCGGGGTATCGTTCAGAGGTGCGACACGCCGTCCTGGCAGCCCTGGGGCGGCGGTTCGGCGTCCCCATCGGCCGGCGTCGTCTGGGCGCAATTGACCGTCTCCTCGAAGCTGGGCGGGGAAGGGTTCGCCTCGCTGCCCGCCTTGAGGGGGAACTCCTCGATGGTCGGCTGACGTTGAGCCTTCCAGTCACCGCTCCGCAAGCGGCGGTGCCGCTGGAGCCGGGGCAGTCGCTGCGGGTTGGGTCGGCCGAGTTCAGTGTCGCCGAGGCGACGGCAGCGCCGAGTGTGCGGAGCGGCTGGAGTGCCGAGCTGGCGAGCGGCAAATATTTCGCCCGGGCGTGGCAACGGGGCGACCGGATTCGTCCCCTCCACGGACAGGGTAGCCGCGCGGTCTCGGTCTTGCTGCGAGAAGCTCGGGTACCGGCAGGGCGTCGGCCAGAATGGCCGATCGTTGCCGAGGTGGGTAGCGCGACGATCGTGTGGGTACCGGGCATCTGCCGGGCAGATGCATGCATTCCCGAACCAGGAACCAAGGCCCTGCATGTCGACTGTGCTCTCGCCTGAGATGAAGCGCCGCGCTGGCGGCCGTGAACTTCGGATCGTCCTCGATGAGGCCACGATCGCGGAGCGGGTCCGCCAGCTCGGATCGGAGATCACGGCGGCGTACCCCGATGGTGACCTGCTCGTGCTCGGATTGCTCAAGGGGAGCTTCATCTTCCTGAGCGACCTGGTGCGACAGATCGACCGTCCGCTGCATCTGGACTTTCTGGTGGCGAGTTCGTACGGCAGCGGCACCGTCTCGAGCGGCACCGTGCGCCTGCTCTACGATCCCGAGACGCCACTTGAGGGGAAGCACATCCTCATTGTCGAGGACATCATCGACAGTGGGCGCACGATGATTCATCTCTTGAAGTTGCTCGAAGCGCGCAACCCGGCCTCGGTGGCGGTCTGTGCTTTGCTCGACAAGAATCTGCTGCCGGAGCCGATCGCCCAGATGCGCTGGGTGGGCTTTCCGGCACCGCCCGCCTTCCTGGTCGGCTACGGCCTGGATCACGCGGAAGACTTTCGCCATCTCCCGTTTATCGGTGACTTGATCTGATGCCAGACCGCAACGTGCCTCGCCCGCCGTCGAACAACATGGGAACCTGGAGCAAGACGCTGGCGCTCTGGGCCCTCGGCATTCTCATCGTGCTGGCGTTGTTCCAGTACATGCAAAAGCAGCGCTCGCCCAGCGAGTTCACTTACACCGAGTTCTCGCGCCAGCTCGACGGCGGCAACGTCAGCGCGGTCGAGATCGTCGATGGCAAGCTGCTCAAGGGTGAATTCCGCACGCCCGTGTTGCAGCAGACGCGGCAGGTGAAGGTGTTCACCGTCCTGCTGCCCGTGGCCAACTCCTACGAGTTCATGCAGCGGCTCGAGCAGGCGGGCGTCAACATCACCGCGAAGGAAGCCAAGGGTGGCCTCACGCTGTTGCTGATCCAGGCACTCCCGTGGGTGGTCATCATCGTGATCTGGTGGTTCCTCTTCCGGCAGATGCAGGCCGGCGGGAACCGCGCGTTCGCGTTCGGGAAGTCGAAGGCCAAGCTCCTCACTGGCGATACCCCCAAGCTCACCTTCGCCGACGTTGCCGGTGCCGACGAGGCCAAGGTCGAGCTCCAGGAAGTGATCGAGTTCCTCAAGGATCCGCAGAAGTTCACTCGCCTGGGCGGCCGGCTTCCGAAGGGCGCCCTGCTGGTGGGGCCTCCGGGCACAGGCAAGACCCTGCTCGCCAAGGCGGTCGCTGGCGAAGCGGGACGTCCCTTCTTCTCGATGTCGGGATCCGACTTCGTGGAGATGTTCGTCGGCGTCGGCGCCTCCCGTGTGCGTGACCTGTTCGAACAGGGGAAGGCGCACGCACCCTGCATCATCTTCATTGACGAAATCGACGCCGTCGGCCGGCATCGTGGCGCCGGTCTCGGCGGCGGACACGACGAGCGCGAGCAGACGCTCAATCAGTTGCTGGTCGAGATGGACGGCTTCGAGTCGAATGACGGCGTGATCCTCATCGCCGCGACCAACCGTCCCGATGTCCTCGATCCGGCGCTGCTTCGGCCGGGCCGCTTCGATCGCCAGATCGTGGTCGACGCGCCGGACGCGAGGGGGCGTGAAGGAATCCTGCAGGTGCACACCCGCAAGATTCCGCTCGCGGCCGATGTCCAGTTGGCCATGATCGCGAAGGGCACTCCCGGCATGGCCGGAGCGGATCTCGCGAACCTGGTGAACGAAGCCGCGCTGCTCGCCGCCCGGAACAACAAGTCCGCCGTCGACATGAGCGATTTCGAGAACGCCAAGGACAAGGTGATGCTCGGCGTCGAGCGCCGGTCGCTGGTGCTGACCGAAGAGGAGAAGCGGTTGACGGCCTACCATGAGGCTGGGCACGCTGTGGTGGCGATGAAGACGGCGGGCAGCGACCCGGTCCACAAGGTGACCATCATCCCGCGCGGTCGGGCCCTCGGCCTGACGGCGTCACTGCCCGAGACCGACCGGCACAACTACACCCGCGACTGGCTCATCGGTTCGCTGGCCATGTTCTTCGGCGGTCGTGCGGCCGAGGAGATCATCTTCGGCCACGGCGCGGTCACGACTGGCGCCGGCAACGACATCGAACGTGCCACCGCCCTCGCGCGACGGATGGTCACCCAGTTCGGAATGAGTGATGTCATCGGGCTGATGGCCATCGGCGAACGGGAACAGGAGGTCTTCCTGGGGCGCGAGTTCGGATCGCGCCGGGAGACCTCGGAACAGACGGCGCAGATGGTCGATGGCGAAGTGAAGCGGCTGATCGACGAGGCCTATGCCACGGCGATGCGTCTCGTCACCGAAAATCGTGACCTGCTCGACCGGATCGCCCTCGCGCTGCTCGACCGCGAGACGATCGATCGGGAAGATCTCGATCTGCTCGCACGCAACCAGCCGCTCCCGCCGCGGGCGACCCTGCCACCGCCACCGTCGGCAACGCCGTTCGCTGCGCCGCGCAATGAGTCCAGTGGCATGCGCGCTCCGATTCTGGGGGCCCCACCGGCCGAACCAGCGGGCGCGTGATCGTCTCTCCACTCTCGGGTCGCTCCACCGCGATCCGTGACGCCCTCCTGTCCCACGGATGGGAGGGCGACGTGTGTCGGCTCACCGCCTCGGGACTCGAGGGCGGTGCCTTCCATGTCACCGGCCTCACCGAAGACACCATCGAAGGGATGCTGATGGTGAGTTCTCGCCTCGGCCTCGAACTCATCACCGGACCCGACTGGATCATTCTTGCCGGAGCGCGCTCGCGACTCGGAGCGTTCGCCCGCCCGTGGGTGCAGCCTGAGCCGGTGCGCGAGCTCGCCAACGCCATCGGCATGGCGATGCCTGGAGAACCGGTGTTGGCCTGGCAGCACGCTGGTGGGGTGCAATCACTCGCGCATGCCGTGCTCATCGGTGTGATCAATGTGACGCCGGATTCGTTTTCGGGCGGCGGCCATCAACTCTCGACGGCCGATGCGCTTCGCGAAGTTGATTCGCTTCTCGCTGGTGGTGCCACGATGATCGATGTCGGTGGAGAATCCACCCGACCCGGTGCAGTGCCGATCGATGCCGCAGAGGAGCTGGCCCGCGTCATTCCGGTGATCGAGGCAATCGTCGCGCGTTTCCCGTCGTTGCCGATCTCGGTCGATACCGTGCGGAGTGGCACCGCGACGGCTGCGCTCGATGCCGGGGCAGTCATCGTGAATGACGTCACGGCAGGCCGACACGATCCCGCGCTGCTCACTACTGCTGCGGCGCGTGGGGCAGGGGTGATCCTGTCGCACTCTCGTGGCCCCCTCGGCGAGCTCGCGTCGTATCAGCACGCGGAGTATGCGGGCGACGTGACCGATGGAGTCGCTCGTGAACTTGCCGCTTCGCACGCGGCTGCCACGGCGGCGGGCGTCCCGGCCGGGGCCATTGTCCTCGATCCCGGATTCGGGTTCGCGAAGACGCCGGAGCAGAACTTTCGCCTGCTCTCCCAGCTCGATGCCATTGTCGCCCTCGGAGCGCCAGTGCTGGTCGGCCCCTCGCGGAAGCGATTCCTCGGCGAGGCCACTGGCCGCCCGATCGAGGATCGGGAGCGGGCGACGGCCGCAGTGTGCGCCCTCGCGTACGATCGCGGTGCGAGGTTGTTCCGTCTGCACGATCCGGCGGCGTCGCGTGATGCGCTCGCCATCGCCGCCGCACTGCACCGGGACGTCGTCTGATCGCGGATCGGCCACCCTACCGCGCCGCCGCGATCGCCGCGGCGCTCGTCCTGCTGGGCTACCTGCTCACCCTGGCGCCGTCCGTCACCTTCTGGGATGCCGGCGAATTCATCGCCGCCGCCAAGACACTCGGCATTCCCCACCCGCCCGGGACACCGCTCTTCGTGCTCATCGCGCACGTGTGGGGCGAACTGATTCCGTTTGGCGAGTATGCCTGGCGACTCAACCTCCTCAGCGCGCTGTGCGGCGCCGTCGCGGCCGGTTGCTGGTTCCTCGTGGCGGCGACGAGTCTGGACCGGATGTATCACGATGTCGGTGATGCGCCGCGCCGAGTGATTGCGCTGGGAGGCGGCACCGCCGCCGCGCTGCTCACGGCCTTCACGTTCACGACCTGGCAGAACGCCGTCGAAACCGAGGTCTACAGCATCGCCATGCTGTCGATCGGTCTTGCGGCTTGGCTCGCCGTCCGGTGGCGCGCGCTGCGCGAGACCACGCATGGCTCGCGGCTGCTGCTGATGATGCTCTACCTCGGCGGCATCTCGATCGGCAACCACCTACTGGCGCTGCTGGTCGGGCCCGCTCTGGTGGCAGGACTCGTGGCAGAGGCGCGTTTCCGTCCGCGGGCGTCACGCGAGGAAGCGGCGGCCGAATGGACGCGGATCGCCGTGGTGGCCGCGATGTGGGCCCTGCTGATTGCCTTCGGCCTGGGCAGCGCCGGACTCACCGCGATCGCTGGCGGCCTCGTGCTCGCGGCGAGCGTGTTTGCGCTCCGCACACGGCAGTGGACCTTCGTGGCGATGGCGCTCCTCATCGCACTCGTGGGGATCACGCCGTATCTCTTCCTGCTCATTCGCGCGCGACAGGCACCCTGGCTCAACGAGGCCAGCCCCGACACGTGGCGCGCACTCCTCGGCGTGATTCGCCGCGAACAGTACGCGATCCGCACTCCGCTCGACGATCCGACGATCCTCCATGGCGCCGACAATCCGGGGCGCACGCTGACCATCTTCGGCTACCAGATGGCCAATTACGTCCAGTACTTCGACTGGCAGTGGGCGAAGTCGATCGGCGTCACCATCGTGCCTTCGGTCGGTCGTCTCCTGGTCACGCTCGGTGCCTTCTCGCTCGGCTTGCGTGGCGCGCGCGCACAGCACCGGAGCGATCGACCCGGATTCTGGTTGATCTTCGTGCTCTGGCTGGTCACGGGAATCGGTCTCGTGGTTTACATGAACTTCAAGCCGGGCGCCACAGTGGGATATGATCTCTGGCCCAACGGCAGCGATCATGAAGTGCGTGAGCGGGACTACTTCTTTGTCGCAAGCTTCGTGGCATGGAGTGTCTGGGCCGCGCTCGGGATCGCCGATCTGGTCCGGAGCGTGATGCCGCGCGTACGTGGCGCGGCGCGCGCGGCCACGCTGGCACTCTTCGGCCTCGCGTTGGTGCCGCTCGCGCTGAACGCGAGAGCAGCGACCCGCAGGACCGGGCCGGAAGCAACCCTCGCACGCGATTTCGCCCGGGCGTTGCTGCAGTCGGTGCCGCCTGGTGGCATTCTTTTCACCTGGGGCGACAACGACACCTTTCCGCTCTGGTATGCCCAGTCAGTGGAAGGCGTCCGGCGCGACGTGACCGTGGTCTGTTTGGCCCTCGCGGAAACGCCCTGGTATATGCGATCGATTCGTGATGCGGTTCGGCAACCTGTCGATCGCGAGCGACTGGCGCCTGTGTGGCGCGCGACGGCCGAGCCCGCAGGAGGCGTACCACTTCACGATCTCAGCGACGCCACCATCGCGACGTTCACGCCGCAGCGGACGGCGCAGGACCTCGAGATGCCGCTCCCCGATGGCCGGACGGTTCACATTCCCGCCGGGACGGCGATCTATGGCAAGGACTTCGTGGTGCTCGCGATCCTCCGGCAGAATGCCGGCCGCCGTCCGGTGGCCTGGTCAGTGACCGCGGCGGTGCAGCTCTTCGGTCTCGGTCCGCAACTGGTGCAGCAAGGGCTGGCGGTTGGCATCCCGCTGGTCCGACCCGAGGGCTCGGCACTGGCAGCCGGCCCCGCTGCGGGTCCGGGTGGAGCACAGCTCGACGTCGTCACCACACGCAGCTTGATGGCGGAAAGCTGGGAATTCCGGTCACTTTTTGCGGGGGACGTGGAGCGCCTCGATGCCAACATCCGGGGGATGGCGAACACCATTGCTCTGCCGTACGCCCAGATGGGGGTTGCCCTCTCCGCGAGGGGGGACACCGCGGGAGCCATCGCGGCCCTCGAACGCGCCGCCCGACTGACCTCACAGCCCGGGGTCCAGAGCGCACTGGACCAGCTCCGGAAGGGCCGGCAAGCGCCGCTCGGCCGGCCCTGATCCCGCCCCTTTCAAGACCCCTCCCCGGTTAGATTTCCCGGCTATGTCAGAAGCGGGCCTGGCCGACCGACTGGCCGAAGTGCGGGCCACCATCGCCGCGCGCAGGGCCTCAGGCGGGTGGCAGCACGTGCCCAGGATCATCGCCGTGACCAAGACTCACGGACCTGAAGCCGTTCGGGCGGCCGCAGCGGCCGGGCTGACGATGGTGGGGGAGAACCGGGTCCAGGAAGCCTTGCCGAAGCAGGATGCCACGGCGGACCTCGACATCGAGTGGCACCTGATCGGTGGTTTGCAGCGGAACAAGGTGCGGCACGCCGTGGGACGCTTTGCGATGATCCATTCCATCGACCGGATCGAACTCGCGGAGGAGATCCATCGGCGGACCGACGCCGGCCGGACTGAGCGAGTGCTGGTGCAGGTGAACTGCTCCGGCGAGCCGCAGAAGGGCGGTGTCGAGCCGGCCGAACTGCCTTCGCTCCTCGATAGCCTGCGTCACTTCGAGCGACTCGATGTGCAGGGCTTGATGACGATGGCCGAGTTCACCGATGACGAGCGGGTACAGCGCGGGACCTTTGCCCTGCTTCGCACGCTGCGCGACACGATGGTGAAGTGGGGACACCCCCTGCCGGAGCTCTCGATGGGGATGTCGGGAGATTATCCCGCCGCTGTCGAGGAAGGCGCCACTCTGATTCGCCTCGGGACCGTGTTGTTCGGTGCCCGTGATTGACCCGAACCCGTGATGCCGTGACCGATCGCACTGCCACACCTGCTTCCGAGACGCGCCGCTGGCCGACCTGGCCGGACGGCGGCGCTGACGCGCTTGAACGCGACCTGCTTGCGACCTGGGATCGCGAGCAGCTCTTCGAGCAGGTGCAAGCCGCCAACGCAGACCTGCCCGGATTCGTTTTTTACGAAGGTCCCCCGACGGCCAACGGGCGCCCCGGCATTCATCACGTTTTCGCGCGGACCATCAAGGATCTGATCTGCCGCTATCAGGCGCTGCTCGGGCATCGGGTCACCCGCATCGCCGGTTGGGACACCCACGGTCTTCCGGTGGAGCTTGAGGTCGAGAAGCAGCTCAAGTTCTCGGGCAAGAAGGACATCGAGGCATTCGGCGTGGCCGAATTCAACAAGCGCTGCCTCGAGAGTGTCTTTACCTACAAAACCGAGTGGCAGGAACTCTCGAACCGGACCGGCTACTGGCTCGACTACGACAACGCGTATGTCACCTACACCAAGGAATTCGTCGAGTCGGTCTGGTGGCTCCTCAAGCGGCTCCATGAGCGCGACATGCTCTACCGTGGTCACAGGGTGCTGCCATACTGCCCGCGCTGCGGCACGGTGCTGTCGAGCCACGAGCTTGCCCTCGGTTACGACGAGGTTCGTGACAAGTCGATCTATGTGACCTTCCCGCTCGATGACAACAGCAATCGCGAGCTGATCGTCTGGACCACGACGCCGTGGACATTGCCGAGCAACGTCGCGGTGGCGGTCCATCCTGAACTCGAGTACGCCGAGGTGACGGCGCCGGCGCATCCGGGCCGGACCTTCGTGCTGGCGCTGGCTCGGGTCGAGAAGTCGGCGGAGTGGCTCGGCGAAGGTGTGGAAGTCGTCCGCACCATTACGGGCAACGACCTGGCCGGACTGCGCTACCGCCGTCCCCTCGATGTGGTGCCACTGCCGGCCGACAAGGCGAGCCAGATTGTCGTGACTGGTGATTTCGTGACCGCCGGCGACGGCTCGGGGCTGGTGCACATGGCGCCGGCCTTCGGGGCCGATGACTACGCCGCAGGGCAGGCGCACGGCCTGGCGCTGCTGCGACCTGTCGCAGCCGACGGCACCTTCGTCGGGACGACCTGGCCCGACCTCGAAGGGAAGCTGGTGACCGCGGATGAGACCAACGAGCTCATCATTCGCCGGCTCAAGGAGCTGGGGCGGCATCTGCGCACCGAGCAGTACATCCACACCTATCCGCATTGCTGGCGTTGCCGCAGCAAGCTGATCTACTACGCCCGTGATTCCTGGTTCGTGCGGACGTCGGCTGTGAAGGGGCGGATGCTCGAACTCAATGCCGGTATTGGCTGGCACCCGCCCGAAGTCGGCACCGGTCGCTTCGGCGAGTGGCTCGGCAACAATGTCGATTGGGCGCTCTCACGCGATCGCTACTGGGGCACGCCGCTGCCGATCTGGGTGAGCGATCGTGATCCCTCGTACGTCGAGGTGATTGGTTCGCTCGAGGAATTGCGCGAAAAGTCCGGCTTCGTCGCGACCGGTGACCTCGATGTCCACAAGCCGCTGGTGGACGACATCACCTGGCCGGCGCCGGGGGGCGGCACCATGCGCCGCGCCACCGAGGTGATCGACACCTGGTTCGATTCGGGCTCGATGCCGTGGGCGCAGTGGCATTACCCGTTCGAGAACAAGGAGAAGTTCGAGGCGCACTTCCCGGCAGACTACATCTGCGAAGGTGTCGACCAGACCCGCGGCTGGTTCTATTCGATGCTGGCGATCGGGACCACGGCATTTGACGCGGCGCCGTATCGCAACGTGATCGTGAATGAACTGATTCTCGATGCGACCGGGCAGAAGATGTCGAAGAGTCGCGGCAACGTGGTCGATCCGTGGGCGCTCGTTGCCGCGCACGGCGCCGACGCGGCACGCCTCTATCTCCTGATGGCCTCCCAGGTGTGGCAGCCGCGTCGCTTCGACGAACGCCAGCTGGTCGAGACCGCGGGCGGTTTCCTCAATACGCTGCGCAACACCTATCAGTTCTTCGCGCTCTACGCCGGGAGCGCCGAGGGTGCGCCTGCCGTGTCCGATCGTCCGCTCGCCGATCGATGGATCCTCGGCCAGCTCGATGCGACCACCGCAGCGGTTCGGGCCGCGTTCGATGACTACGACGTCACGACCGGGGTGCGGGCCATCGTCGATTTCGTTTCTGATGACCTGTCCAACTGGTACGTCCGGCTCAATCGAGCGCGCTTCTGGGCCCCCGAGCAGGATGCCGACGCCGCCGCGGTTGCCACGCTGCAGGAAGTGCTCACCACGGTGGCGATCCTGTTGGCGCCGGCCGCGCCATTCGTGAGCGACTGGCTGCACCGGTCGCTTCAAGGGTCGTCGGTGCACCTCGCCCGCTTCCCGATCGTCCAAGGACGCCACGATGCTGGGCGGCACCTCGCGATGGACGCCGTCCGTCGTCTGGCTTCGCTTGGCCGGGCAGCGCGTGAGACCGCCGGGCTCAAGGTTCGGCAACCGCTAGCGCGCATCAAGGTGGCGGTGCCGGCGGCGGTGCGCGGGCCCGACTTCGATGCCTTGCTGTCGCTCCTTGCGAGCGAAACCAATGTCAAGGCGATCGACGTCGTATCGTCCGATGAAGATTTGGTCCGGCTCCGCGGCAAGGCGAACTTTCGGACCCTGGGCAAGCGATTCGGGGCCGAGGTCAAGGCGGTGGTCGCCTATGTTGGGACGCTCACACGGGAGCAGCTGCAGCAGCTCGAACGTGGCGAGAGCGTGCCGGGAGCGTTCGAGATCCTCCCCGAAGACGTGGTGGTCGAACGCGAGGTTGTGACCGATTGGCCGGTGGCGAGTGAAGGCGCCTACGTCGTGGCCCTCGACCCCACCGTCACACCGGCGCTGGCGCGCGAGGGAGTCGCCCGGGAAATCGTGAGTCGGCTGCAGCGGCTGCGGAAGGACGCCGGCTACGACGTCTCGATGCGGATCGAGGCCTCAATTGCGGGCGATGCGGCACTGCTCGATGCGGCGCGTGAGCATGCCGAGTACATCGCCGGAGAAACGTTGGCGCGGGAACTGGTCGTGGGCGACGGAATGGGACAGCCCGACCGGACGGAGTCGGTTGTGATTGACGGACAGAATGCCGTGCTCGCGGTACGGCACATCGGGGACGGCCGGACCGCTTCCGGCCCAGAACGTGTGGATGAATCGTGACCAAGACTCAGCTGAAGCACCTTGAGGGACGGCTGCTCGAGGAGCGCACCCGCGTGATGAAGGAGCTCGGCTACTACGACGAGGCCTTCAACTCCACTCTGCAGGGGTCCGACGGCGACCTGTCGTCGTATTCCTTCCATATGGCTGATCAGGGAACCGACGCCATGGAGCGTGAGAAGCAGTACCTCTTCGCATCGCAGGAAGGTCGCTACCTCTGGCACCTCAACGAGGCGCTTCGCCGGCTGTACAACCAGCCTGAGAAGTTCGGCACCTGCCATCAGTGCGGAACCAAGATCGACTTCGAACGACTCGATGCGTTGCCGCACGCGCGGCTCTGCATCTCTTGCAAGGAGAAGGAAGAGGATGGCAAGCGGCGTTGATCGGCGGCCCCCGTTCTGGGGGCTGGTGGCCATTGTGGTGGTGCTCGACCGGATCACCAAGATCCTGGCCGAGCGCGCCCTGGGGGCTGGTGAAAGCATTTCTGTTGTCGGCGAGACGGCGCAACTCCGTCTCGTCCACAATCCTGGCGCGGCGTTCGGCCTGAACCTCGGCGACTACTCCCGCTGGATCTTTATGGTGGTGGCCATTGTCGCCATCGTCTTCCTGTTCCGGATGTGGCGCGAGACCGCGGTCGCCGATCGCCTGCGGCTCTATGCCCTGGGCTTCGTCGCGGGCGGTGCCGCCGGCAACCTGATCGATCGGTTCATCTCACCGCGGGGCGTCGTGGATTTCATTGATGTGGGCGTGTCCGGGTTGCCGCGTTGGCCGACGTTCAACGTCGCCGACATCGCGGTCTCCTGCGGGGCCGTGGCGCTGGCGCTTTCGCTCTGGCGCGAGGACGCCCGGCGAGCCGCTGCCGTCGTACCGCCCACTTGAACCTCTGCGTCCTGATCGAGAACACCGAGCGGCTCGACCGCTTCCTCGCTGATCAATTGCAGATGTCGCGCACGGTCGCGGCGCGCCTCGTGGCCGACAAGGCCGTCACCGTGAATGCGGTCGTCGCCCGGGCATCACGCACGATGCAGCGAGGCGATATCGTCGAAGTGACCTTTCCGGAAAACGAACCGCCACGGACCTTCACGCCCAATCCGATCGGGCTCACCGTGGTGTACGAGGATGACGACCTCGCGGTGATCGACAAACCGGCCGGGCTGGTCGTGCATCCCGCGCCCGGACATTGGGATGACACGCTCGTGAATGCGCTCGTGGCGCGTGGCACCACGCTCGCCGGTGGCGCCGAAGGGCGGCCGGGGATCGTGCACCGTCTTGATCGCGAAACCAGCGGCCTCATCATCGTCTCCAAGACCGAACTCGCTCACCGTCGCCTCGGCGCGATGATCGCGGCCCGCAAAGTCGCCCGGGTTTATGCCGCGCTCATCTGGGGCCACCTCGACGAGCCGAAAATCATCATCGATGCGCCCCTCGGCCGCTCCCCGCGCGACCGCAAGCGGATGGCGATCCTCGCCGATGGCCGGCCCGCAAAGACGGATGCCTTCGGCATCGCGCATCTCGGCCCGGTCGAGGTGGTTCGCCTCGAGCTGCACACCGGTCGCACCCATCAGATCCGGGTCCACCTTGAATCGATCGGGCATCCCATTGTTGGCGACCCGGTCTATGCCGGCGGGGGCTGGAAGCGCATCTCCGGCGTCGGGCGTGCGCAGGCGCGTCACCTCGATTCGCTCGCCCCGCGGCAGGCACTTCATGCCGCGCTTCTGGCGTTCCGCCACCCCATCAGCGGGGAGCCGATTCGCCTGACCTCCCCTTGGCCGGCCGATCTCTGGCCGTTGCTGGAGACAGCCGCTGGCCCAGGGGTGCTCCCGTCGCGTGAGGAAGCGCTCACCGCCATCGGTTTTGAGACCCAGCATGGCTGAAACCCTCCCTGCTGCCGCCGGACTGGTGGTCCGGGTAGCCGGGGTCCGCTGGTTCATTCCGGTGGCAGGAGTGGTCGAGGTGATGCGGGATGCCCTGATTATCCGGGTTCCCGGCGCGGTGGCTGCCGTCCGGGGGATGGTGAATCACCGGGGGAGAATCATCACGGTGGCGGACCCGGTCCGCTCCCTGGATCTTCCGGGTGATACCGGCGGAGCAGGGGAGCTGGTGGTGGTAGAGGTCGCCGGGCGCCGCTTCGCCCTTGCCGTCGATGGTGTCGTAGAACTGAACGCCGAGCCTCGCACGGGGCTTGCAACGTTGGACTTGATACAGGTCGCCAACGCGATCTTTGCCTGACACTTGTCGCCGGAGGACCGATGGCCCAGCGGATTCTGATTTGTGACGATGCCATCTTCATGCGCACGATGATCGCCGACATCCTCACCGGGGCGGGCTACGAGATCGCGGGTGAGGCCGAGAGCGGCTTGCAGGCTGTCGAGCGGTACAAGGCGCTCAAGCCCGATCTGGTCACGATGGACATTGTGATGCCGGACATGGGCGGCATCGACGCGGTCCGCGCCATCTGCACCAGCGACCCCTCGGCCAAGATCCTGATGTGCAGCGCGATGGGTCAGCAGGCACTGGTCGTGGAAGCGGTCCAGGCCGGCGCCAAGGACTTCGTCGTCAAGCCGTTCCAGCCGGCCCGGGTCCTCGAAGCCGTCAAGCGCGTCCTCGACGGATGACCGACGCGCGGCGGGCGCGCTATGTCGCGCTCTTCGCGGCTGAGGCCCGCTCGATGCTTGGCGGGGCGCGGCGCACGTTGTCGGCGTGGTTCGACACGCCGACCGACATCAGCCACGCCGAAGAAGTGTTCCGGGTGCTTCACACCATCAAGGGGATGGCTGCCTCGCTCGACTTCGCGGCGGTCTCCGAACTGACTCATGCGACCGAGTCGTCACTGACGACGGTGCGCGAAGGCGTCCGGGTCCCTGATCGCAGCTGGTTGCGCGAGCTCGAACGCGGGCTCGATGACATCGCGTCCGAATGCGAGCGGGCGATTGTGGCGGAGGGAGGCGACGCAGTCGTCGGCATCAACGCGCCGGCTGCTCCGCGCATCGTCCGTGTCGATATCGACCGACTCGATGCCCTGTTCAGCGACCTGGGCGGTCTGGTCACCGCGCGACAGGATCTCGAGCGGCACGCATCGGCCGACGCGCTCTCTCCAGTGGCGCGCGCGGCCTCGGTAATGGCCCATCGCCTCGACACGCTGCAGGACCGGATTCTGCACGTCCGACTCGCGCCGCTGACCGAAGTGTTCGAACGGTTGCCGCCCCAGGTTCGCGACCTTGCCCGCCAACTCGGCAAGGAAGTCACCGTGGAGCTGTCGGGGGAAGGGCTCGAAGTGGACCGTGCGGTGCTCGACCAACTGCCCGAGCCGCTGATGCACCTGATCCGGAACGCGCTCGATCACGGCATCGAGACGCCTGACGACCGACGCGTTGCGGGCAAGCGCCCGACTGGACGCCTGACGGTGCGGGCACGTCGCGATCGCGACGCCGTGGTGGTGGAACTCACCGACGACGGCCGCGGGATTGACCGGGAGAAGGTGGCAGCAAAAGCACGAGCCCAGGGCATCCTCGAAGCTGGCTCGACACTCTCCGATGACGGACTGCTGGCGGTGCTTGCGCGCCCTGGTTTCTCGACGGCGAGTGCGATCACCGAAGTATCGGGGCGCGGCGTGGGACTCGACGTGGTGCTCGCCCGTCTGCACGGAATCGGAGCGGCGCTTTCGCTGACCACCGTCACGGGCAAGGGCACGGTCTTCACGCTCCGGCTGCCGATGCGCCTCGGCATCGTCCGCGCGCTGGTGACCGGAATCGGTGAGGAGCGCTACGTGATGCCACTCACTCATGTGGCGGAATTGATCGCCTGGGATCCGGCGGCGATCCGCCAAGTCGACGGCCGCTCGGTGATCGAACACGATGGCGATTCGATCCCCGTGGTCGATCTCCGTCGATTGCTGCTCTATCGTGGCGAGGCCGCGCCGAGTCGCCGGCCCGCCGTGGTGTTCGAGGCCAACGGGCAACGGGTCGCGCTGCTCGCCGATGCAGTACTCGGACAAGTGGATGCGGTGGTGCAACCCATCGAGCGGCCGAAGGGCATGCCGCGATGGATCACCGGCGCCGCGGTGCTGGACAACGGACGACCGGCATTGCTGCTCGATCTGGCGAGTGTGGTGTAGTTCTTCCTTTGCGTGGAGTGGATATGGCTTCGTCGGACGATATCGAAACGCTGCGGCGCGACGGACTGCGTGAGGTCGCCACCATCGGTGCGGGGCACGCTGCCACTGCGCTGTCGCAATTGACCGACCGCCGCATCATGATCTCGGTCCCGCAGGTGCGTCGCGTGAACTACGGCGAGGTCCCGCAGATGCTGGCGAGCTTCGGCGATCACGTCGCCGTCGTCTCGATGCGGATGCTGGGCGATCTGACCGGCCGGGCGCTGCTGACTTTCGGGGAGCAGGATGCGACGCGACTCTGCGATCTGATCCTCCGTCGTCCACTGGGACCGCCACGCGCCCTCGGCGAGCTCGAGCAGTCGGGCCTGAAAGAGGTCGGCAACATCGTCTGCTCCGCCTACCTCACGGCCCTGAGCAATTTCATGGGGATGATGCTGCTTCCGTCGGTGCCTTCGCTCACCGTCGGTCCAACGGCGCTTGCCATCGCCTCCACCGTCGATCCCAATGAAGGCGTCAGCGATCTGCTCTTCTGCGTCGACACCGCCTTCCGTGCCGAGGGCAACGAGAATCCCTTGACCGGGGCGTTCCTGCTGATGCCCGACCACGCCTCGATCAAGGCGATTCTCGAGGCCATCCGGCTCGACTAGCATGACGGCGCCCCGACCGCGCGACGCCACGATCGTCGCAGCGCTGGCGCAACGGCTCGGTGCTGCCGATGCGGCGACGCTGACCAACCTCGCGTGGTTTGCCGCCCGGCGTGGTGCGACAACGACGGCACTCGATGCTGTCCGACACGCGGTGACGCTTGCCGACGCACCGCGCGCGGCCTGGCGTACCCTTGAGCGACTTGCGGTCGGTCGGACCGATCAACTCCTGCTGGCCCTTCCGTCCGGGCACCCCTCCAATGCGAACAGCCACGGTGTGACCCACCCGCTCGCTGCCGCCGTCGCAGCGCACGCGCAGGGCGCCTTTGCCGTGGCGGAAGCATGCTACTGGGCGGCGACGAGCGATGGGTCCGATGCCGCCGCTGCGTGGAACGGACTTGCCGTGCTGCACGAAGAACGCGGCGAGCGCGCCGCCGCGGATGAGGCGTGGCGGCATGTCTCGCAGGCGCCCGCTATCGCGACGATTCACGACCGCGCTCTCTCGTGGCACCGGCGCGGCGAATCCGCCGGCGCGCGTGCACTGCTGCGGGATGCGCTTACGGCCTTTCCTCGCGCCGCGCCGCTGCTCTACCTCGCGGGATACCTCGCCTACCTCGGCGGCGAGGCCGCTGCGTCGGTCCCATTGCTGAGTGCAGCGGTCGCCGCCGAGTCGGCGATGGCCCGTGCCCACTTCACCCTCGGACTCGCCCACGAGCGCCTGGGCGCGCACACGCTCGCCGTTGAAGCGACGCGACGTGGTCTGCAATGCTCGCCCTGGTTCGTTCCCGAAGTATGGCTGCTCGAGAACGGACGAGGTGGGGAGTTGGTTGAAGTCGCGCCGGAGCGATCTGCGGGGACCGCCGCGGCAACGGACGAAGTGTTGCTCGCGCTTGGCCGGTCGCTCCTCGAGACGCTGCACCTGGGCGAGGCACTCTCCGTGTTTGATCAGGTGCTGGTGCGCCAGCCCGCCCACACGGCGGCGCTCTTCCATCGGGGTGTCGTGCTCGCCAAGCTGCGGCGCTACTCGGATGCGTTCGCCGATTGGGAGGCGGTTGGTCGAGCCGACGGCGAGAGCGTGCTCGGCGAGATGAGCAGGCGTCATGCGCATTCGGCTCGCGAACTCGCGACCCTCTTTTCCGGAAGTTAGGACACCATGCACGGGCCGTTGAGCGAAATCTCACTCGTCGAGGTGCTGCAGTTGCTCCAGCGCGGGCAGCGCAGCGGTACCCTGCGCGTCACCGGCCCGGACCCGACCGCTCCCCGCACGCTCTGGCTGCGCGAGGGCGTCGTGGTGGCCCTCGAACCCGAGGCGAGTGACGCCGCGGTCGATGAAGGGCTGATCGCCCGGGCGCTCGCGAGCACCGATCTCGAGGATGGCCCGCTCACCGTGGCGGCCTCGGTACGCGATGCCCTGCGCTCGCGACTGGCGAGCGCCGCGCTGGGCGCGATGCTGCACTGGTCCCGCGGGCGCTTCGATTTCAGCGAGGGTCCCGTCCCACCGGGTCCGCTCAACGTGTCGCCCGATGCGCTGGTGCTCGATGTGGTCGAATCGGAGATGCGGCGCGTCGACCTGGCGGGCGAGCTCGACGAGTTCCGGGCGGTACCGGCCTTTGTCCCAGCGGAGCGACTGGGCGTCGGCGAGGTTCCCACGCTCGATCCGCTCGACTGGCGCTTGCTCGATGCCGTCGATGGGATCCGGAACGTCGCGGCCCTCGCAGCGGCGCTCGACGAACCGCTCGATGCGGTGGCGGAGCGCGTTCGGTCGATGCAGGGCGCCGCTATACTTCAACTCGCGGCGGCACCGGCCGACATTGCCTTGGAGGCCCGCGCGGCGATCGAGGCCGGACGCTACAATGACGCGGCCCAGTTGCTTCGCACCCGGGTCGATGCCGTGCCAGGTGATGGTGAGGCCTGGCGGACCCTTGGCCTCGCCGAGGTGGGGGCAGGGCGGTTTGATCGGGCCATCGGTGCGTGGGAGGCGTGGCGCGCGGCAGACCCGACCCGTGCCGAAGAGGCTGCATCGCTGACGCGTGCCGCCCAGACAATGGTGGAGGCGCTGCGCGACACCCGTGACTGACACAACTCCGAGACTTCCCGGCACCACACAGGGCCTCGCCTTTCTCGACCTCGGCGAGCGCCTGCGTCAGCGCGGCCAGCTCGATGCGGCCGCGACTGTGGCGATGGCGGGACTTGCTCGGTATCCGGCGCTTGCGGATGCACACGATCTGCTGGCGCGCATTCGCGCCGATCAGGGTGAAGACGCACCCGCCATCTCCTCGTGGCATGCCGCCCTCGAAATCGAACCAGGCCATGTCGGGGCACTCAAGGGGCTGGCCTTCATTGCCTTTCGTGCCCGGGACATGGTCACTGCCGAGCGCCACCTCGAGGCTGCCGCGGTGCGTTCGCCGCACGATACCACCATCATTGCGGCGCTTGATCGGGTGCGATCCGCCACGCCAGGACCATCCACCGAAACCTTCCGCCTCGACGAACTGGGCAGTGGGCTGCTCCTCTTTGATGCCCAGGGAATGCGCCTCACTGGGGGTGTTGGTCCGGGCACCGGCGAGTCCGAGGCAGATGCTGCGGCCGCCGAGGCGTCGGGTCTGGCTAGAGAGGCCGTTCGTGCGACGCGATTTCTCGGGCTCGGTGCCTGGCAACATCTGGTGCTCGAGGGGGCCGATGCGCGGGTCGCCCTCGTCAGTATCGATGCAGACGCCACGCTCCTGGTGCGACGCCCCGCTACGACTCCGCCAGGTCGGTTGCTCGCCTCCGCCGCTCGCGCAGCGGACGCCGCCCGCGAATGGCTGGGGCACTCGCGATGAGCATTCCACGCTGGGAAGGGATGCTTCGCGAGATCACGGGCATCGTCGGCGTGCGCGGCGCACTCATCGTGTCGGCCGATGATGGCCTCGTGGTTGCTGAATCGGCAATGGATGGCCTCGAGACGACCGATGTCGCAGCCTTTGCTGCCTCGCTCATCTCGCGCGCACAGCGCACCGCGCGGGCGATGCATTGCGCGCCGCCCACCCGGGTGCATATCACCGCGGAGTCTGGAACCGTATTCGCCGTGGCCGGCGACGATCCACTCTGGCTCGTGGCAGTGACTGACACCACCGTCGAACTCGGCCGACTCCGCCTGCTGCTCGGTGACCTCGCCGTGGTGCTGACCTGATGCGCGTCCTCGAGCCATGGGTGGCCGAGCCGCTCACCGAATTCCTGCGCGAGTCCTCGGCCAGGCTGGCATTGGTGATGACCAGCTCCGGTCAGGTGATCGCGCAACACGGTTTCACCCGCTCGCTCGATGTGATGGCAGCGGCGGCGCTGGGCGCAGGTATCCTCGCCACCACAGGTGAACTCGCCAACGTCGTCGGCGCCGAGCATGGCTTCGGAGTGATCGTCCATCAGGGGCAGGCGCAAGGTGTCTGGCTCGCGGGTTTCGACACACCGCGCGGTCGCTGGATCGGCCTCGTCGTCTTCGGTCGCGAATCCTCAGTGGGCCTGGTGCGACTCTTCTTCACTCGCTTCACTGAGCGCCTCGTTGCCGCCGCCCCGGTCACTGTGCCGGTGCGCGAAGTGCTCGCCGAAGGCTTCGAGCGCGAGCTCGACGAATCGCTCCGCGCGCTCTTCGGGCGGAACTGATGGCGCGCATCGCACCCGATCGTCAGGAGCTCACCGCCACACTTGTCGTCTTCGGCGCGGCGCGCGTTGGCAAGAGCTCCATTCTCCGCTGCGTCCAGGATCGCGTCGCACCGGCACGAATCGGCGAGCACTTTCCGCTTGGCTCGCCACCGTCGGGTGTGCCGCTCCTCGATTGGCTGCCACTCGACCTCGGTCGGATTTCCGGTTGGCAGGCGCGGGTCAATCTGTATGGGGTTCCGGCCGAGCGGCACGCCGACGCCACCCGGCGCCTGGTGCTTTCCGACGCCGACGGCATTCTCTTCGTCGTCGACAGTCAGGCGGCGCGACTGAGCGAGAATGTTGACGCCTTGCGCGCGCTCGAAGGGCAAATGCTCGATCGCGAAGGTGACTTCCGGGATCTCCCCCTGGTGCTGCTGTACAACAAGCAGGATCTGCCGGCGGAGATGATTCTGACACCGGATGCGCTCAACGATGCGCTGAACTTCCGCG
>JBDSMX010000081.1:0-54927 GCA_039915645.1 Gemmatimonadales bacterium
CTCGGCTGTTCCGACTCGCGCGTTCCGGTCGAGATTCTCTTCGATCAGGGCTTGGGCGATCTCTTCGTGATCCGCGTCGCCGGCAACATCGTGGCGCCCTCCCAGGTGGGGAGTGTCGAGTTCGCGGCGGCGCAGTACAACACCAGGCTGGTGGTGGTTCTCGGGCATTCGCAGTGTGGCGCGATCCTGGCCACCCTCGATGAGCTGCAGCACCACACCGAGCAGAAGTACCGCAATCTCCATTCGATTGTCGACCGGATCCGCCCCACGGTCGCCCCGCTTCTCGAGACCGAGCTCCGGCACGACCAGGATGCGCTGGTTCGCCAGGCAGTCCGCGCCAATGTCCGGGTTTCGGTCAACCATCTGCGGCACGGCTCCGAACTTATCGAGCGGCTATCCCAGAACGAGGGGCTGCGCGTGGTCGGCGCCGAGTATTCGCTGGAGAGTGGTGTGGTGGATTTCTTCGAGGGGATGGAATAGCGCCGCCTCGCGCGGAGCTTGGCACGCGCTACCTGCAGCGCCTCAATCCAAAGATGGAGAGGTATCCGACCCCGCTATGACGACGCAGCCTGCGTCGCTTGCACGTACGTCCCAATCTGGTGTCTCCCGGGAGGACTAGTCCGTCCTCCACCGTGACAGGATTGAGACACCACACCCTTCACGGACGGTGAGATGGTAATTTTCAAGCGGATGATGGATACGCTGACCCTCGGGTCCGCGAAGCCGATCCAGCGTCTGGTCGCGTACTACCTCTCTCTCGGCGCCGTGATCGCCGCCATCTGCTACCTGGTCCCCGGGGCAACGGCGATCCTCTTCGGTGGCGGCCACGTCGCCGCCCTGACCGGGAATCCCGACCTCCTCATCGATGGGCTCGCGCCGGCCAGCAAAGGGGCGAGTATCGCGGTCGAAGGCGGCCTCGATCTGGTGATCACCACGCTGATCGTGATGTTCAGTACCCTGGCGCTGATGCTGCCCGTGAGCTGGGTCTTCATGTCGGCACGGCGCGCACGCGACTTCTCCCAGAGTGTGGTGCAGACGCTGGTGATCCTCCCGTTGGTGGTCGCGGGGATCGTGCTGGTTGTGCGGACATCGCTCGCCCTGGCCTTTTCGCTGGGCGGGATCGTGGCCGGCTTGCGTTTCCGGACCACGACGCAGGACGTCCGCGACATGGTCTACATCTTCCTCGGCATCGGCGTAGGCCTTGCCGCTGGAGTCCAATCGCTGATCGTCGCCGCCGTCCTGTCGGTGACCTTCAACTTCGTGGTCCTGATGATCTGGCGGTACGATTTCGGGCGGAACGTGCTCGAGCCGACCGCCGCCTCGCAGTGGTCGGAGCCGCTTGGCGACCTGGCTGAGCGGGACAGCGCGGCCGGGGTTCCTGACCGCGATCTGATCCTCGCGCTTTCCCCGAAGAAGGCGGCCGTGCTCGCCAAGCGCTTCGACCGTGTCAGCAAGGCGCTCGGACCGACGCAGAAGAAGCCGCGCTTCAACGCCGTCCTGACGATCACGACCGAATCGGTGGCCGAAGCGCAGAAGCGGATCGAGCTGGTCCTCAATGTGCTTGCCCGCCGCTGGCGGCTTGATCAGGTCATCACCACAGAAGGGAAGCCAGCGGAACTCTATTATCTGGTCGGCATCCGCAAGAGTGTGACGCGCGATCGCCTGTTGACGGCGATCCGCGAGGGCGCGAGCGATGCGGTGAAGTCGCTTGACCTCGAAGTGGCTGACGTAGGCGCCCACGAGAAGCAGGCCGCGAAGTGAGGCTGACACGACTCGGTGCCGGACTGCTGCTGGCACTGCTCGGTGGCTGCGGCAGGGGCGCCGGCGCCGCGGCCGGGGACAGCACGCTGCTGACATCACGCCGCGCGCGCCTGGACAGTGCGCTCGCCGACAGCAGCGGCAGCCCGGACAAGCCGATCGCGCTCTGGATCATGCCCGAGCAACTTAAGGAGCTTTCGGGCCTCGCGCTCACCTCTGATGGTCGCCTGCTGGCCCACGGGGATGAGCATGGAGAAGTCTTCGAGCTCGACTTCCGGCGCGGCCTCGTGGTCAAGAAATTCAGCGTCGGGACGCCAAGGGTCATGGGTGATTTTGAATCCATCACCACCATCGGCGACACCGTGGCGCTGCTGACCAGCGACGGCAAGCTCTTCCGCTTTCTCGAAGGGGCCAACAAGTCCGCCGTGCCGTTCACGATGACCAACACCGGGCTCGGCAGCGAGTGCGAGTTCGAGGCGATGACCTACGACGCTGCGCACCGCACCCTGCTGCTCGCGTGCAAGACCGTCCACGACAAATCTTTGCGCGACGCGGTCGTGATCTTCCGGGTGCCGGTCGACAGCATCGGCGATGCTGCTCCCCAGATCGCGAATGCCCTGCGGATTCCGATGGCCGATGTGACGGCCTCGACGGACTGGAAGACGTTCCGTCCCTCCGACATTGCCATCGATCCGGTGAGCGGCAACTACGTCATTCTCGGCTCCATCGAGAAGGGAATGCTCGAGGTGACGCCTGCCGGTGCCGTCGTCTCGGTGCGCGACCTCCCCAAGGGCCACGAACAGGCCGAGGGGCTCGCCATCACCCGTGATCACATACTCATCATCGGCGACGAAGCGAAGCAGGACGCCGCTCGCCTGACGCTCTACCGCCGGCCATGAGGATTCACCGCATGCGCTCCCGCTCTGTTCTGGTGCCAGCACTCCTACTGGCCTGCCTCCCCCTTGCGCTTCCCGCGCAAGGCACCGCCTCCGACCTGCGCAGTCACGACAGCGTCACCGTGGCCGTGGGCAAGCACTATCAGGCCGGAGGCTTCCACCGCTTCCTGCTCGGCGGCACCTATCGCGATCTCTGGAGCCAGCCGGTGCGGATCCCGGTGCTCGACCTTCAGCACGCCGAAGGTGGCCTGAAGCCCGAGAAGGCGGGCGGCGGGAAGCAGACCAAATCGCTCCAGTTCTCCAACCCCGACGGCGACGAGTTCGTCTTCCGGTCGTTCGACAAGGATCATGTCGAGGTGCCGGGCGGGTTGGCGGATGTCGGGGTCGCGCGCCGCACCGCGCAGGACCAGATCAGCAACAGCCATCCGGCGGCCAATCTCGTGGTTCCCCAGTTGTTGCAGGCGGTGGGGGTGCATCACGACACCCCCGTCCTCGTGCAGATGCCCGACGACCCGGCGCTCGGCAAGTTCCGCAAGGAATTTGCGCATCGCGTCGGCGGCTTCGCGCGCGTACCCGGGAAGCATGAAGGCGGCGCCGAGGGATTTGCCGGACCGGTCGACGTCATCGACAGTGACACCTTGCTGCAGCGACTCGATCGCGATCCCGCGACCCAAGTTGATGTGACGGCGTTTCTCGCCGCCCGGCTCGTCGACATGCTCGTCAACAACTGGGATCGGCATCCGGGTCAGTGGAAGTGGGCGCGGGCGAAGGACGCGACCGCTGCGCCGTGGGAGCCGATCTCGCGCGACTACGACAAGGCATTCATCTCGGTGCGCGGCCTGCTGCCGAGTATCAGCCGGAAGATGTCGGCGAATCTGATGGTGTTCGACAGCGGCTATCCCTCGTTCGCCGGTCTCACCTGGAATTCGTTGCAATTCGATCGCCGGATGCTCGCCGGGCTCGACAAGCGCACCTGGGACTCGGTCGCGCAGGCCACCACACGCCAGCTCAGTGATGCAGCGATCGATGAAGCGATTGCGAAGATGCCCCCTGAGTACCACGCCAGCGTTCCGGCGCTCCGCGGACGGCTCCGGGCTCGGCGTGATTCACTCCCGGCGCAAGCCGATCGCTTCTATGCCTACCTCAGCGGCGTGGTCGATATCCACGCAACCGATGCCGCCGACCGCGCCATCGTGACACGTGAGGATGACCGTCATGTCGATGTCGAGCTCACCGACGCTGACGGTCACAGCTATTTCCATCGACGCTTCGATGCCGCCGAGACCAAGCAGCTGCGCCTCTACCTCCACGGCGGCGATGACGCGGCCGTGGTGCGCGGCTCCGCAAAGGCAAGCATCCCGCTCCGGATCATCGGTGGCAACGGAACCAACCGCCTGGTGGATTCCTCGTCCGTGGGTGGGGATCGTCATCCCACGCAGCTCTATGACGTCGGGGCCACGAAGGGTGTCGCCTACGGCCCGGATACCCTCTTCAATCGCCGGCCGCTGGTAAGTCAGGCCGGCGGACCGGTGGCGCCCCACAAGGACTATGGCGGGAAGAGCGGCCCCACCGCCGGTCTCGGACTCAACCACGATTTCGGAGTGGCGCCGCGTCTCGGCTTTGCGCACACCAGCTACGGTTTTCGAGATGAGCCCTACAGCAGCCGTTTCATGATCGAAGGCCGCTACTCGTTCAAGGCGAAGGGCTATGCCGTGGCCCTCAATCACGACAAGCGGTTCGAGAGCTCGGCGCTTCACGTCACGACGTTGGCACGGATGTCGGATCTCGAAATGCTGAACTACCACGGATTGGGTAATTTCTCGCCCCAATCCGAGGGACTCGTCGTCGGCAGGTCGGCACCGCGCACCGACTTCTACTCGGTGAATCAGCGGCAGTGGCTGCTGCAGCCGGCGCTCGCTCTCGAACTGAGCAAGTCCACCACGATGAGCTTCGGCCCCGTGGCGCAGTACTCGGTGACCGACAGCACGCCCGGGCGCTTTGTTTCGGCATCGCTGCCCTACGGCGCCGGGAAGTTCGGCGAGGCCGGTGTCCGCTGGTCGCTCTACCACGACAATCGCGTGCCGAAGCGCCACGCCAAGGTCGGCACCATCCTCGACATGAGTGCCAGTTATTTCCCCGCCGTGTGGGACGTCGAGCATCCGTTTGGCAACGTGACCGCGCTCGTCGCCGGTTATATCACCCTTCCCGTGCCGCTGCATCCCTATCTCGGCCTGCGGGTGGGAGGGAAGAAGGTCTTTGGCGACTTCCCCTTCCAGGAATCCGCCTTCATCGGTGGACGCAATGATGTGCGCACCCTCGATCTGCAGCGGTATGCCGGTGATGCCTCGTTCTATGGCACCGCTGAAATTCGCATCCCGCTCTTCACCTTGAACTTTCTGTTGCCGGTGAACACCGGCCTCCTGGGCACCGCCGATGCCGGCCGTGTCTTCGTCAAGGGCGACTCACCCTTCGGATGGCACAACGCGCTCGGTGCCGGATTCTGGGTCGGCTTCCACGATCTCACTCTAGATGTCAGGGTGATGCGCGCCAATGATGCCGGACACACCGGCATCATTACGCTGCGCTTCGTTCCTGCGGGGATGTTTCCATGAACTCGCGTCTCGTAACGCTCGCCATTCTGGGCACCATTGTGGTGCTCGCCTGCAAGATTCCGGTGAACATCACACCGGCACCCGCCAACGCCACAGCCGAGCAGGTCGCGGCCACCGGAGCCTCGGTGATGATCGGCGTGGGCGATATTGCCGTCTGCGGCACCGACGGGGATGAGCAGACGGCGCGCGTGGTCGACAGCGTCCTCAAGGCCGACAGCGTCGCAAAGGTCCCGGACGAAGTCTTCACGCTCGGCGACAACGCGTATCCGGATGGTTCGGCGAGCAACTTTGCGCTCTGCTTTGCGCCGTCGTGGGGCGATTCCACCAAGCGGATTCTCAAGAAGATCCATCCGACACCGGGCAATCACGAACACCAGACCGTGGGTGCGGCGCCCTATTACCAGTACTTCGGCAGCAAGGCCGGTTCGTCCAAGAAGGGCTATTACAGCTACGACGTGGGTGAGTGGCACGTGATCGTCATCAATGGCGAGATCATCGTCAATTCGTCGTTCAGTGATGTCGAGCGGAAGGCGCAGGAGGACTGGGTGCGGGCCGAGCTGAAGGGTCCCCAGAAGTTCTGTTCGATGGCGTACTGGCATCAGCCGCTCTTCAGTACCGGCTGGCACGGCGACAGTCCATTGGTCCGCCCGATGTGGCAACTGCTGCAGGACGGCGGGGTCGATCTGATCCTCAACGGTCACGACCACGACTATGAGCGTTTCCACCCGCAGACCGCCTTCGGGGTGATCGACTCTCTCAAGGGAATGGTGGAGATCGTGGCCGGGACGGGTGGTGGCGATCTGCGCGGTTTCCGCGACAACCCGCGTCCCACCAGTGCCGCGCGCGTCCAGGGCTACTTCGGTGTCCTGAAGCTCACGCTCGGCAAGGGCGAGTTCCGTTCCGCGTTCATCGATGTCAACGGACGTGTCTGGGATCCCGCCGGTGGCAAGTGCCACCAGGATTCCACCGCTGCTCCGAAGTAGTCTCCCCGACGTGCGAGGTGTTCCATGCTGGCTGGAATGATGACCATCCTGATGATGATGCAGACGCAGGCCCCGACGCCCCCTCCCGCAGTCACTGCGGGGCGTCCGGTGAACTCGGTGGAGCAGGCCAAGGTGATGCCACGCACCGGCGATGCCGTGGTGCTCGGCACCATCGGTGCTGCGGATGCCAATATGATCGAAGCCTCCACGCTCGCAGGCACCAAGGCGAGCACCGCGGCGGTCAAGAGCTACGCTGCCGGCGTACTCAAGGACCACCAGAAGTCGCTCACCGATGGCGCCAATCTCGCCAAGGCGCTCAACGTGACACGGGTCCTCCCCGCAGACACCGCCATGGCGCGGGCGCAGAAGCGCGCGATGGACAACCTCAACCTGCTGAGCGGCGCGGCCTTTGACCGGGCGTACGTGCGCTACACCGTCGACGCGCACGATGCCCTGCTCAAGAAGGACGTCGCCGCCCTTCCGGCCAAGGCCGAGCGGCCTGAAGTGAAGATGTTCCTGGCCGACCGGCAGAAGATGTTGCGGATGCACGACGAGAACGGCGAGAAGCTGATCAAGAAGTAGATTGGGGCCAGACGGCCTCAATCGTTCACTCCCGGGGATCAGCAAGCATGAGCGAATACACCGCGTCACTTCTCTGGACCCGCGGCGAAGAAGTGTTCACCGACAACCGCTATTCGCGGCGGCACCTGCTCTCTTTCGACGGCGGCGCGGAGGTGCCGGGGTCGTCGTCACCGCTGCACGTGCGGCTGCCGTTTTCCGATCCGGCCGCCGTCGACCCCGAGGAAGCCTTCGTCGCGTCGCTCTCGAGTTGCCACATGCTCACCTTCCTCTACCTCGCGGCCAAGCGCGGTTTCCGGATCGATCGTTATGCCGATACTGCCGCTGGCGTTATGGGGAAGGGAGCAGACGGGCGGGAATGGATGAGCGTGGTGACGCTTCACCCCGAGGTCACTTTTTCGGGAACGCCGCTGCCTACGCGCGCCGAGATCGACGCGCTGCATCATGCGTCGCACGACGAATGCTACATCGCCAATTCGGTGAAGACCGACGTGCGTTGCGAGCCGGTCTACCGCGACTGAATCAGCCCCCCGACATCGCTCCGATGATCAGGAATGGCTCTTCGCCGCTGGTGACTTCGATCGGCAGCGAGGCATCGGGCGAATCGTGGGAGAGATCCCGCTCGCAGGCGTAGTAGCGCACGAAGGCGCGGCGTTCGCGGGTGGCCGCGTCGCGGATAGTGCCGAGCAGCATCGGGTAGGCTTCCTCGATCGCATCGACGACCATCGTCGGGGTCACGATGCCGCTGAGGTTGAAGGTGATCTCGTCGCCCGGAATCTTCGCGATCGCGCGCAACGGCGCCGGCAGCTGGACCCGGATCATGCGAGGGTCTGGACTTCGACCGAGAGCACCGGCGGCAGGTCACGCACGATCGCCTCCCAGTGATCACCGCCATCCTTCGAGGCATACACCTGCCCACCGGTGGTGCCGAAGTAGACCCCGCATCCCTCGAGTGAATCCACCGCCATCGCGTCCCGCAACACGTTGACGTAGCAATCCGACTGGGGAAGACCCTGGGTGAGCGCCTCCCACTCGTTGCCACCGCTCCGGCTGCGGAAGACCTGCAGCTTGCCATCGAGCGGGAAGTGCTCGGCATCGCTCTTGATGGGCACCACGTAGATCGTGTCGGGTTCATGCGCGTGGACATCGATGACGAACCCGAAGTCGGTGGGAAGATCGCCACTGATCTCGTGCCAGAGATCGCCGGCGTTGTCGCTGCGCATCACATCCCAGTGCTTCTGCATGAAGAGCACGTCCGGTCGTGACGGGTGCATCGCGATGTGATGCACGCAATGGCCGACTTCGGCAGTGGGGTCGGGGATGTAGAGCGACTTGAGCCCCTTGGTGATCGCCTTCCACGTGGCACCACCGTCATCGGTGCGGAAGGCGCCCGCGGCCGAGATGGCGATGTAGATGCGATCGGGATTGGTCGGATCGAGGATGATGGTGTGCAGGCACATCCCGCCGGCGCCAGGTGTCCAGTTGGGCCCGGAGCCGTGACGTCGCAACCCCGAGAGCTCGACCCAATTCTGGCCGCCGTCGGTCGACTTGAAGAGTGCGGCATCCTCGACCCCGGCAAAGACGGTGTCGGGTTCGGTCAGCGAGGGTTCGAGGTGCCAGACCCGCTTGAACTCCCACGGGTGCGGCGTGCCATCGTACCATTGGTGCGTCCCCGGGACGCCGTCGTAACCGAACTGATTGCCGACCGGATTCCAGGTGACACCGCCATCATCGGATCGCTGGATCAACTGCCCGAACCACGCCGAAGTCTGCGAGGCGTAGATCCGATCGGGGTTCACCGGCGAGCCCTTGATGTGATAGGTCTCCCAGCCGGGGAAGTGCGGTCCCGCCACCTGCCACTTGTCGCGCTTGGCATCGGAGGTCAGGACGAAGGCGCCCTTCCTGGTTCCCACGAGAACACGGACTCCACGCATCGAGTACTCCGGTTGGGGGTAATGGTCCAAGAATCACCCGGAACGGGCGCTGCCTCAAGGGTCGCCTGGCCTGGGTGTAACGGAACGGGACCCGATCAGGCCACGGGGTTGACAGTCTACCGGTTAGAGCGTAGTTATCTGCTGGGTTAATTAACCGACAGGTGTAATGCCATGGTTCTCGCTACCGATCACCTCAGTACCACCTTCGCGGCACTCGCCGATCCGACGCGCCGGGCGATTCTGGCGCAGCTGATGAAGGGCGATGCCACCGTCAACGAACTCGCCGAACCGCACGAGATCTCCCTCCCCGCCGTCTCGAAGCACCTCAAGACGCTGGAACGGGCAGGACTGATCTCCCGGGGACGCGATGCCCAGTGGCGACCCTGTCGCCTCGATGCCAAGCCGATGCGCGAAGTCGCCGAGTACGCCAACGGCTACCGCCGATTCTGGGAAGCGCGCCTCGATCGACTCGAGGACTACCTCCATGACTTGCAAGGAAAGGGGCGCTGAGATGCCACGACTCGACCTTCGTTACGCCTGGTACTCGCTGTCGCGCGCGCGCGGCTTCGCGCTCGCCGTGGTGCTCACCCTGGGCCTCGGGATCGGTGCCAACACCGCCATCTTCAGCGTCGTGCGCGGCGTGATGCTGCGACCGTTGCCGCACAAGGACGGTGGCCGGCTGATGTATCTCCGGCAGTCCGCGAGTGGGCCGGGGCGCGAAGATGTCGCCTTTTCGGTGCCCGAGATCAACGACTTCCGCACCTCCGCGACAACGCTCAAGGGGATCGCCGAATATTCGCCAGTCACCTTCTCGCTGATCAGTGAGCAGGACGCGGTCCGGATCGATGTCGGGCTGGTGACCGGCAACTATTTCGCAGTGATGGGGCTGGCGCCGATTCTCGGGCGCTCCTTCAACGACGGCGATGACGGCCCCGGGGCACCGCCGGTGATGATGCTCACCCACGACTACTGGATTCGCCGCTACGGTGGCGATTCCTCGATCGTCGGCAAGTCGCTCCGGATGGGCGGCAAGTCAGTCGCGGTCGTCGGCGTGCTGCAGCCGGCGCCGTACTTCCCGGCCCGCATCGATGCCATCGCCAACATGGTGAACAGCGAACACCATGTGAGTGCGATGATGGTGACCGGTCGTACTCATCGGATGACGCAGATGATTGCCCGCCTCGCCCCCGGCGCCACGGTCGAACAAGCGCGCGCCGAGGTCCAGCGCATCACCACGGCCGCGCACACCGATCATCCCGAGGCCTACGACGCAGCCTCCGGCTTTCACGTCACCCTCACGCCGTTCCAGGAAGTCCTCGGCCAGAAGGCCAAGCTCACCCTCTGGTTGCTGATGGCCGCGGCGGCATTTGTTCTGGTGATCGCCTGTGCCAACGTCACCAACCTCACGCTGATGCGCGCAGTGCGCCGCGAACACGAACTGGTGGTGCGCGCGGCACTCGGTGCGGGGACCGGTCGGCTGCGTCAGTTGCTGCTGACCGAAAACCTCATCCTGGCATTCTGGGGCGGGGTCCTGGGGCTCGCGCTTGCCTACGCCGGAGTCGGCATGCTCAGCACATTTGCCGCCCGGTATTCACCGCGTGCCGACGAGATTCGCATCGACACCGTGGTGCTCGCCTTCACTCTGCTGCTCGTGCTGGTCGTGGCGGTGCTGCTGAGCTATGCCCCGAAGCTGACTCGCGAAAATGCCCTGGGTGCGGCACTCACGGCCGGTGGTCGGCGCACATCTGGCGGCGTCCGTCGCCAGCGGTTGCAGCAGTCGCTGGTGGTGGCGCAGATCGCTGTCTCGGTGGTGTTGCTCACGGGAGCCGGCCTCCTCACTCGCACAATGCAGCGGCTCTCGGTCGTCGACGACGGCCTCAACACCGAAAAGCTGCTGACGATGGAAGTCCCTCGCGACTTCGGCGGCGGCGACAACGCCACGGCGGTCGCGCAATACCAGCAGATGCAGAGCCAACTCGCCGCGATCCCCGGGGTCACCAGTGTCGGCCTCGGCTCCACGGTGCCGTTGCGCGCAGCCGGCATCCTGCTTGATGTGAAGGCGGAAGGACGCGCCGTCGGCCCTGGCGAACCGGCGCCGCAGTCGGAGTACCGAACCGCAGCCCCCGAGTACTTCAAGACATCGGGGATCCCGCTCAAGCGCGGTCGCGAGTTCAACAGCACCGACATGGCGAACTCTCCCAAGGTCGTGATCATCAACCAGACGCTTGCCGACCTGCTCTTTCCGGGGAAGGACCCGGTCGGTCGCAACGTGGCGTGGACCGGCGACGTGCTCAAGTTCATCGGCGTCTCGGGCGAGTGGCGCACGGTCGTCGGCGTTGTCGGCAATACCAAGGATGGCGGGCTTGATGCTCCGGCGATGCCGGCGCTGTTCATCCCGTTCACGCAGGGCGATTTCCCGACGGGAAGCTTCGTGATCCGTACCCGTGGCGACGCCGCCTCGATGGGCCCCGCCGCGTTGCGCACGATTCGGGCGATCTCGCCGCAGCAGCCGGTCGAGAAGGTGTTGACGATCGATCAGATCCGCGATGAAAGCGTTGCCCCGCGCCGGCTCAATGCGGTGCTGGTGGCGTCGTTCGGCATCCTCGCCCTGATCGTTGCGGCCATCGGCATCGCTGCGGTGCTGGCGTTCTCGGTCAGCGCACGCACCAACGAGATCGGCATCCGGATGAGCCTTGGCGCCGACTCCGGGCGGGTGCAACGGATGGTGATCAGCGAAGGGGGCGTACTGGTGGCGATTGGCGTCGCGCTCGGCCTGGTTGGCGCGGTGCTGCTCTCGCGGCTGATGCAAGGTCTGCTCTTCGGCGTCGCGCCGTACGACCCGGTGACCCTGCTTGCGGTGATCGCGCTGATGTCTACCGTCGGGATTGTGGCCTGCTGGATTCCGGCACTGCGCGCCTCCCGGATCGATCCAGGCGTGGCGCTGCGCGCGCAGTAGTGCAGATCGAAACGACGGTCCGGCACGGCCGTGTCGAAATCGGGCCGGCCCGTTCGTCGTCTTGATAGAGTCGGGGGAATCGCCAGCGTGGCGGCCCTTCCTCTCCGGCCACAACTCGAAACTGAAGGAGCTGTCCCGATGCGTTTCATGATCATTGTCAAGGCCAATGCGGACTCCGAGGCCGGAGTCCTGCCCAATGAGGCGGAGTTGCTGGAGATGGGGAAGTTCAACGAAGAGCTGATCAAGAGTGGCATCATGCTGGCCGGCGAAGGGCTGCAGGCGAGCTCCAAGGGGGCACGACTTCGCCTGGAAAATGGCAAGCGGACCGTGATTGACGGCCCCTTTGCCGAAGCCAAGGAGCTGATCGCCGGTTTCTGGATGGTGCAGGCGAAGTCCAAGGCCGAGGTGATTGAACTCTTCAAGCGCTGCCCGGCGAGTGCCGGTGAGATCGAGATCCGGCAGGTCTTCGACTCAGCGGATTTCGAACCGGTCATCAAGACCGACGCGGGTCGTGAGTTGCTCGAGCGGGAAGACGAGTTCCGTCGGACGCACGGGCAGTAGCCGCCCCTTGCTGCGGCCGGTAGGCACGGTGGCACGCTCCGAGCTGGAGCGTGCCGCGCGTGCTAGCGGTTGAGCCAGTACGACATCTTCACCAGGAAGGTATCCTCGGCGCGCTGATTGAAGAGCGCCGTGAGATCGCCACCAAACGTCTCCCTGCCTTGCGTCGGGTCGAAGGCCTGACGCCCCTGACTCCAGACCACGAAAAGCGTTGACCCTGGGCGGTATTCCCAGCGGAAGACTGCGTTCGAGCGGAACTGCTTGAAGTTGAAGCCGCCGGGATTGGCGCTGACCGACTCATCGGCGTACGGCGTGAAGCGATCGTTGTAGTCGCCTGCCCGGGGGTCGCTCAATTCGCGGACGCGGGTATAGGTCCCCTTGGTGAGGAACGGGTTGGCATAGAGTTGGAGCGATGCTGCGGGAGTGAAGGTGTAGTTCATCCGCAGGGTCATCCCGACGGTCTTCTGCTTGAGCTGGGCGAAGGTGTAGTGGGTGACATCGGCCGCATCGGTGAAATTTCCGAACCACTGACTGTCATCGATGCGGCTGTTCTGATTCACACCGACGGAGGTCGAAAAGCGATCAGAGACCTTGAAGGTCACCGTCGGATTGATGTTGAGGTTGTGGGTTCGACCGCCGTCGGTGTTGAGATAGTTGAAGAAGACACCGGGCACGATCGCGTGGCGGTCATCTCCCTGAATGCCGAGCCACGGCGCATAGTAGCGTTCCACGCGGAGCGCGGGACCGCCACGGGTGCAATCGTTGGTGCAGTAGACATTGCCGAGGTTGCCGATGGTGCCGCCAAGGTGGAGCCACCAGCGATTCGTGAACTGGCTGTGCACGTTGGAGTTGAAGGCGCGATCGGTCATCAGCCCGGACGTGGTCCGGTATTCCCAGTAGTTGAAGTTCCAGTTCAGGCGCTGGTAGATCCTGTTCGGCGTATTGAACTGCAGGGCGAACCAGTTCGTCCAGCTGACCTTGTCGGCCTGCTGCAGAAAGCCGAGGTCGTTGACCTCGAAGCCGGCGGACTTGCGACCGTATCCGGTCTCGAAGCGCGAGTGCTTGCCACCAACCTTCGCGAATCGGAATTCTTCCGAGTGGCCCGTGAGTGACGTCCGCGTCGGATCGAAATCGATACCATCGTCGGGGCGCTGGAAGTAGTGCACCGGATCGAGCTGGGTCGCGGTGATCGCTTCGGCCGAGCCCGAGACGCGGCTCATCGCGACGGAGCCGGAGACCTCGAACCGCCCCAGACGACGACGCGCATCAAGGGCACCGACCTGCGCCGAGCGGTGGAGGAAATCTTCCGTCGATGCATCGAGCGAACGATTCACGCCGGTGAACATCAGGCCCACGGAGCCAGCGCCGCCGTTGAAGTCCTGGTTGCCGCGCACCACGGCGTAGTTGGTCGTCGGCTCAAGGGTCCGACCACCGGAGGCGCCGACCCGATCGGTCACGGCATCGACCACGCCTACGGAAAGGCCACCGGGAAGCCGACCCGTGAGCTTCGCAGCGCCGAGGATCCTGGTCGAGGTTGGCGAACTGGCATCGCCATACTGCCCGGCGAGCTGCGGCGATCGACCGATGCGCCTTGAGTAGAAGAGTTCTTCGCCGGTGCTGCAGTCGACCACGACAAAGCAGTTGAGGCCGACGCTGAACAGGCCCTTCCCCTCGACGAAGAAGGGACGGCGTTCGCTGAAGAAGGTCTCGAAGGCCGAGAGGTTCAGCACGCCGGGGTCCGCTTCCACCTGGCCGAAGTCAGGATTGACCGTGGCATTCAGGGTGAGGTTCGATGCGACGGCGTACTTGAGGTCGCCCCCGATCGAAAAGCCCTGATCGCGCTCGAGTCCACCTGCCGAACGGAGCGGCTCGTTCCTGGCGACCACATACGGGGCGATTTCGGCGCGACGTGGCGACGCCAGACCCTCGAGCCCGGTGAGTTCGCCGAACTGCGAGACGAAGCCGGTGGTCGATCGGCGATAGAGTGGCCAGGTGACCTGCGAGGTGTGCCGCTGGATGGTGCGCCAGACCGAGAAGCCGAACGTGACACTCGGTCCGGCTGCGAAACGAAGCTGCGAAAATGGAATCCGATACTCTGCCGTCCAGCCGAGCGAGTCCACGTGAGTCGCCACGTCCCAGACGCCATCCCAGGCTGAGTCCTCGTTGCCGTCGTTGAAGATGGCATAATCGGATTTCACGCCGGCGGGATTCACCACGAACTCGAAGCCGGTGCGACGATCGCGATAGGAATCGATCATCACGATGATCTGGTCGGATGCGGTCTGGTCATCGCGGCGCGAGAGGAGCTTCACGATGCTGTCGGGAGCGGTGTCCCACGCGCGCACGAAGACATAGAGGTAGCGGGCATCGTAGAGCACCCGCAGTTCGGTCTTCTGTTTGGCTTCGGCCCCTTCCTTGGGGCGGGCCTCCTGGAACTGCGAAATCGTCTCGGCGGTGCGCCAGGCGGCCTCGTCGTCCCGGCCGTCGAGCACTGGACCTTCCGCCGTGTGGGTCGCCCGGATTGAGGAGGGTGGCGCGGGCGCGGTCTGATTCACCGCGCGGCCCTGCGCCTGGACGGCGAGGAGGAGTGCCAGCATTGCCGTCATTGACGCGATCTCCGCAGAGAGGGTGACAGGGGCTTTGACACCTGTAGATCTGAAAAGGTTGCTTTGGTCCAGCGAGGCCGATCCAATGGGCAATCCGTGACATCTACGACTGTAGTTTTACACCTGTAGAGGTGAAAGTCAAGCAGGCCCGGTGGCGCCGGGTATTTTTCACCTGGCATCTCCCCTTTTCCGGTCTTCGTCCATGTCCGCTGGAACCGACTCTTACCTGCGGATCTACGCCGCCGTTCGCCGGATCCCGAAGGGGAGGGTGGCGACGTATGGCCAGATCGCGATCGTCGCCGGCCTGCCGCGGCACGCACGTCTTGCCGGGTATGCATTGAATGCGCTGCCCGAGGGGAGCGCGGTGCCGTGGCATCGCGTGGTCAACGCCAAAGGCGCGATCTCGCTCCGCTCAAACGGAATGGGGCACGACCAGCTGCAGGAGATGTTGTTGCGCGACGAGGGTGTTGAGTTCCGCAATGGCGTGATTTCATTGGCGCGCTACCAGTGGCGACCGCGTGCAGTCGTTCCAGCAGCGAAGAGGAAGCGATGAGTGCAGAATTTCCGGAACTGATCAATGCCTTCCTTCGCGCCGCCTGTGTCCCGCGCGATGCCTGGCACGCCCAGGGCACGATCGACCGGGCCAACGCGATGCTCGAGGATCATCCCGAGCTCAGCGCCGCCTCGATCCACACCGCGGCCGTGCTGGGTGATGCGGAACAGGTGCGGCACTTCCTCGCGAGCGATGCGAGTCTCGCGACGTCCCGCGGTGGTCCGTACGGCTGGGACGCACTGACCCATCTCTGCTTCTCGAACTATCTCAAGTTCGACGAGGCGTGCTCTGCCGGCTTCGCGGCGGCAGCGACCGCACTGCTCGATGCCGGCGCAGACGTTAACACCGGCTGGCTCGAAGCCGAGCACGAACCGCGACCGGAGTGGGAATGCGCGCTCTATGGTGCGGCCGGAGTGGCGCATCATCCCGAACTCACCGCGCTCCTGGTGGCGCGCGGCGCCGATGTCAACGATGGCGAAGTGGTCTATCACACTCCCGAGACCTACGACAATCGCGCCCTGCAGGTGCTGCTCGACAGCGGTCAGCTCACGATGCAGAGCCTGACCTTCATGTTGATCCGGAAGCACGACTGGCACGACCTTGCCGGTGCCCGCATGCTGCTGGCCGCGGGTGCCGATCCGAACGCGAGCGGGCCAATGGGCCTGGTGCCGATGTTCCACGCCTTGGCGCGGGACAATGCGCTCGAGCTGTTCGAACTGTTGCTCGACCACGGTGCCGATCCGACGTTGACGGCGCGGGGTCATAGCGGATTCGCCGCCGCCGCCCGCACCGGACGAAGCGATGTGCTGCAACTCCTCGAGCGGCGTGGCTTCACACCGGAGTTCGTCGGGGCCGACCGACTCGTTGCCGCCGCTGCGCGTGGCGATGGCCGCCAGGCCCGGGAGCTTGTCGCGCGGGAGCCGGGGCTGGTCGCCGAGCTGCACCAGCTCGGAGGCGACCTGCTCTCCCACTTCGCCCGAAGCAACAATGCCGCCGGGATCGAGCAGCTCCTCGATCTTGGCGTTGATGTCGCCGCCCCGTTCACCTCGGGGGATGGCTATTTCGGGACGCCGAAGGGGTCGCTCGCGATTCATTTTGGCGCGTGGCGAGGGGGGCCAGAGGTGGTGCGGCTCCTGCTTGAGCGCGGTTCGCCGGCCGATCTCCCCGATCCGAACGGTCGGACGCCCCTGATGCTCGCCGTCCGGGCGGCCGTCGACTCCTACTGGACCGAGCGCCGGACCACCGGGTCGATCGAGGCACTCCTCGCCGCCGGGGCGGACGCCAGCCGCGTTTCCCTCCCGACCGGCTACCCCGAGGCGGATCTGCTCCTTGGCGAGCGGCAATGATCCGATCGCCACACTTGCCCCGAGCCGTGGCGGGACCGTACTATCGTTGCTCGCACAGAATTGCTACTGGAGGTCGTACCATGCGCACCGACTTTTCACGGGCGGGTGTGATCGTCGCCCTGGGCCTCATTCTTTCCGGCTGCAGCCACTACTCCAGCACGACCCCGGCCGGAGCTCCCGCACCAGCGAAGGCCCCGGCCGGCGCGAGCGTTGCGCGGGCCGCGGCAGCCCCCGATGTGGAGTTCATGTCGGGGATGATCGGCCACCACTCCCAGGCCATCGTGATGGCGAAGTGGGCCCCGACGCACGGCGCCAGTCCTTCGCTCCAGATCATGGCCGCGCGGATCATCAACGCCCAGGAGGACGAGATCGCGACGATGCAGCGCTGGCTGCGCGATCACAACCTGCCGGTTCCCGATGCGGGAATGATGGGGATGAAGATGCCCGGCATGGATCACGTGATGCTGATGCCCGGCATGCTCACGGAAGAACAGATGAAGCAGCTCGACGCGTCACGCGGCATGGAATTCGACCGCCGCTTCCTCACCTTCATGATCCAGCATCACACCGGCGCGCTCACCATGGTCGAGAAGCTCTTCGGCAGCAATGGCGCCGCACAGGATGAAGTGGTCTTCAAGTTTGCCAACGATGTGAGTGCCGATCAGGGTTCCGAAATCGACCGGATGAACAAGATGCTCGACGCGCTGCCGGTCGCCGCCAAGCCCTGATGAACGTTGTTCACCCCCGCTGTGTCCCGTCCCTTTCCCGGAAGTACACCATGACCTTCCTGTACAGAGCATCGCTCGCGACCGGAGCGCTCGCCCTCGCTGCGTGCGGTTCGTCGTCCACGACCGCAGGCAGCATGCCTGCTCCCTCGCAAGGCGGCTCGATGTCGATGTCGGCGCCGTCACCTGATCCGCGCGTCGGGCTGCGTCCCGGGACGATGGTTCGCTGGGCCAAGGACAGCACCAAGATGGTGATCGGCTCGCCGGCCGGTGAGGCCGCGTGGAACATGCGCCTGATCTCCAACACGCCGCCGAGCGATCAGTTCATCGGGGCCACCAACTCCGACCTCGCCTTCAAGGGCACCATGGCGATCCAGGGGAGCTACAGCGGTTACCAGATCTGGGAGATCGGGAACACCGCGAAGCCGACGCTGAAGACGGCGTACTACTGCCCGGCCTCGCAGAGCGACGTGTCGGTCTACGGCAACCTCCTCTTCGTCTCGGGCGAGGGCCTCACCGGCCGACTCGACTGCGGCGCGCAGGGCGTTCCGGCCGCGATCAGCAAGGATCGCCTCCGCGGCATCCGCATCTTCGACATCACCGACATCACCAAGCCGCGCAACGTCGGCAACGTCCAGACCTGCCGTGGTTCGCATACCCACACGGTGCTGGTCGATCCGAAGGACAAGGAGAATGTGTACGTCTACATCTCTGGTTCCTCTGGCGTCCGCTCGGCAGAAGAACTCCCCGGCTGCTCCAATCTTGCGCCGAGCGAGGATCCCAACTCGGCACACTTCCGTATCGAAGTGATCAAGGTGCCGCTGGCGCATCCTGAGCAGGCGGCCATTGTTGCCTCGCCGCGCATCTTCAACGATCTCGCGGCCCCGCCGACCCACGGTGAAGCAGCAGCTGACGCCGCCGCCCGCGCGACCGCCCTCGCCGCCGCCAAGAAGTCTGGTGCCTTCACGGCCACCTTTGGCGGCGTGGAACAGGTGCTCCCGGCCAACTTCACCCGCCCGATGCTCGACAGCATCGTCAAGGCGCGTGGCGGCAGCGGGGCGCCGACCGGCGCCGACAGCAGCGCGCTGCGCACCGCGCTTCCCGACATGGTTGCCGCGATGACCGGTGGTCCGCGTCCTGGCGCTCCGCGTCGGGCTCCGACCGGTCCCGATCAGTGCCACGACATCACGGTCTACCCGGCGATCGGCCTGGCGGGTGGTGCCTGCGGCGGCTACGGCCTGCTGCTCGACATCCGTGATCCGGCGCACCCGGTTCGCATCGACGCCGCCGCTGACTCGAACTTCTCCTACTGGCATTCGGCGACGTTCAGCAATGACGGCAGCAAGATGCTCTTCTCGGACGAGTGGGGCGGCGGTGGCCAGCCGAAGTGCCGCGCGACCGACAAGATGGAGTGGGGTGCCGACGCGCTCTTCAACATCCGCAATCGCAAGCTGCAGATGCAGAGCTACTACAAGATGCCGGCAGCGCAGACCACGCTCGAGAATTGCGTGGCGCACAACGGCTCGATGATTCCGATCCCGGGCCGTGACGTGATGGTCCAAGCCTGGTACCAGGGCGGCATCTCCGTGTTCGACTGGACGGATGTGGCGCACGCGAAGGAGATCGCCTTCTTCGACCGCGGCCCGATCGACGGCACCCGTCAGGGCAACGCCGGTTCGTGGTCGGTGTACTGGTACAACGGCTCGATCGTCTCGTCCGAGATCGGTCGCGGCCTCGACATCTTCGAACTGATGCCGAGCGGCCTGATCAGCAAGAACGAGATCGATGCGGCGAAGACGGTGCACCTCGATTACCTCAACGCCCAGGGTCAGCCGCAGTTCGTCTGGCCGGCGAGCTTCTCGCTGAGCCGCGCGTACCTCGACCAGCTCGAGCGCACCAACGGACTCTCGTCCGACAAGATCGCCTCGACTCGCGCCGCACTGGCGAGTGCCGAGAAGATGTCGGCCAGCGCTCGCAAGACTGCCCTCTCGGCACTGGCGACGCAGCTGCACAGCGATGCGACCCAGGCCGCTGACCAGACCAAGGCGCATATGCTGGCGGGTTCGATCGGAGATCTCGCGAAGTAAGCCACCGAGAAGCGAGAAGCGAGAAGCGCAACGGCGAGTCGAAAGGATCGGCTCGCCGTTGTGATTTCAGCATGGAGAGGAGATGAGCATGATGCGAGTGCTGCTCGGACTGGTACTCATCGGCGCGGCGCCGATGCAGGGGCAGGTGGCCAAGACCATGGAGAAGCCAGTGACCACTGTTGCGCGTGGGACCTTTGACGTGAAGGTGAAGCCGTTGCCGTCCGACGAAATCGCCGATGCCGCGCTGATCGGCAGGATGTCGATCGACAAGGTGCTTCATGGTGATATCGAGGGGACCAGCAAGGGACAGATGCTGGCAACCAGCAGTCCGGTCGCGGGCTCGGCTGGCTACGTGGCGCTGGAGCGGATCACCGGCACGCTCAATGGCAAGCGCGGATCATTCTCGCTGCAGCACACGGCCTGGATGGCGGGCGGGAAGCAGGGCCTCTCGATCACGGTGGTCCCCGATTCCGGCACCGAAGAACTGGTCGGGCTCTCGGGGAGCTTCGTGATCATCATCGCCGACGGCAAGCATTCGTACGAGTTCAGCTACTCCCTCTCCGGCGGGCACTGATCACCCCTGCTGCACCGCTACCCCCGCGCCTCCGCGGGGGTGCCCCAGTAACGCCGCAGATTGGCCACGATCACCGGCAGTCCACGGAAGACGCAGAAGCCCAGTGCAATCCACGCCGTGATATGAAAACCCTCGAGCATCTTCGGGGCGAGCGCACCGAAGCGTGAATCGGCAGGATAGCCGCTGAACGCCTGGGTGAGCGCGAGCCCACAGAAGGTCACCACCTTGCTCACTGAATAGCCGGTGCGCATCGGCGGCGAGCCCACCAGGAACTTCCCCAATTTCGAGCGATGCTGGTCGAAGGGCGGGATTCCCTGCGCGACTCCGATGCTGCGGAAGGCGTCGGTGAGCGTGGTCCGGGCGATGACCACCAGCGGGATCAGCACCGGAATTAGCGCCAGATCGGCGAACGCGACCCAGAGCACCAGCTCGTAGGTGCGGTCGGCCGCGATGTCGAGCACCGAACCGAAAAGCGAGGTCTGGCCGCTCTTCCGGGCGACCATGCCGTCGACGGTGTCGAGCATCAGCCCCACAAAGAGCAGCCCCACCCCCGCCAGCCGCAGGTCGGCGCTTCCCCGGTAGAGGATCAGGATGTTGATCAGGAGCAGGGGAAAGCGCGACAGGGTGATCCAGTTGGCCAGCACGGGGACTCCCGGGTCAGTGTGACTAATGCCGTGGGAGCGGCGTCTTATAGCGAAACCCCACCAGCTTCAGAATAGCGACCCCGGACTGCCCGGGGCGATGCGATTCCTCCCAGGAGGGAACTTCCCACACTCAGACCTCGTCCGACCGGCTGGTTCGCGCCTTTCCCCGCTCTTCACTTCGGAGGAGAACCATGACCAAAACTCGTTGGGGAGTACTCGTCGTTTCGCTGTTGGCGTTCGTCACCATCTCGGGAGGAATCACCGCACCATTGGCAGGTCAGACCGGCACCGGAACGCTGCAGGGAAGGATCACCGACACGGCATCCTCGCCGGTGCCAAATTCCAGAGTGGTGGTGATCGGGACCAAGCTTGCTGCGGTAGCCGATGTAGCCGGCCGGTATCGGATCGAGAACATCCCGGCAGGCGCCGTGTCGATCCGGGTCTCCTACATTGGCTACAAACCGCGATTTGTCGATTCGATCGCGATCGTCGCTGATGCGAGCAACACTCGGGATGTCACCCTGTCGCAGAGTCCAGTTACAATGCAGCAGGTTCGGATCGATATCACGGAACGCGATGCGAATTTCATCGATGGTGTGCCGGTCAGAATGGCCACCGGGACGATCCAGGGCCGGATTCTCGACAGCGCCGGCATCTCGCTCCCCGGGATGCGAATCATTCTGATCGGGTCTGCCCGGGCGGCGTACTCGGATTCCACGGGACACTTCGTCCTTGCTGATGTGCCTGTGGGCACCCTCTCCCTGCGCATTTCCGGGATCGGCTACAAGCCCACTGAAGTGGCCGGGATCGTACTTGGTGCTGGTCAGATCGTGACACAGGATGTCTCGGTTCGACGGAGTGTCGTAGTCGTCGAAGAGACGGGCTTGTCCGTCCCAGTGAAGCCGGAGCAGAAGGCACGGCAGAAGCCCGCGGCCTCCCACCCGGCGCCAAGGCACGAAGCCGCGCGTCGACGGCTGATGCGCGAGCTCTACGAGATCGCGCAGATCCCGGTCGCGCCGATGCCGCTCCGCGCTGGTCGCGCGGGGCTGCTGCTCGAACGCCTCGTGGCCGATGATCAGGCGCGCTTGCTTGCTGAGATCGAGCGGCTGAGGCCTCGACGCAGTTCCCCCAAAGGCGCTCCCGTCCCCATCTTCATTGCGTCCCACGGCGACCTCAACGGGAGGCGTCCGGGCATGTAGTGCAGATCGTGCCTGCCTCCTCCGGGGGGCAGGCAACCGGGACCCTCTCCTTCCCGCCACGCGGAATCCATGCGATGACTGCAGCTGCCGTCGGCACTCGTAGCCGACTCGATTCGGTCGACCTGCTCCGCGGGATCATCATGATCCTTATGGCGATTGACCACACCCGCGATTTCTTCGGGGATGTGGCAGCCAATCCGACCAATCCGGCCACGACCACGCTGGCGCTCTTCTTCACGCGCTGGATCACCCACTTCTGCGCGCCCGTCTTCTTCCTGCTCACCGGCACCGGTGCACGCCTCTCGCTGCGCCGCAAGTCGAAGAGCGAGCTGGCACATTTTCTCTGGACCCGCGGTCTCTGGCTGATCGCCCTCGAGACGGTGCTGGTACGCTGCCTCGGCTGGCAATGGAATTTCGATTTCCGCACCAACATGCTGACGGTGCTCTGGGCCCTTGGCTGGGCGATGATCGTGCTCTCGGCGCTGCTGCGGCTGCCGAATTGGGCAATCACTGCATTCGGCGCCGTGCTGGTGGTGGGGCACAACCTGCTCGATGATGTCACTCCCGCCGCGTTCGGCTCCCTGGCACCGCTCTGGACCATGCTCCATTCGCCGGGGTTTGTCTACAACGGCGGTGAACATGTGATCTTCGCCGCCTACGTGCTGATTCCGTGGGTCGGCGTCACCGCGCTCGGCTACTCCCTCGGCGCGGTCTTCGAACTCGACACCGAGCGGCGTCGTGCAATACTGCTGCGTCTCGGACTCGCAGGCGTCGCGGCGTTCCTGGTGCTGCGCTTCATCAATGTCTATGGCGATCCCTCACGCTGGAGCACCCAGGCGACCCCGCTGTTCACGGGGCTGTCGTTCCTCAACACCAGCAAGTATCCGCCATCGCTGCTGTTCCTGTTGATGACACTCGGACCGGCGATGCTCGCCCTCAGGGTGCTCGACCGGGGCACGCCGAGATGGCTCCGCCCCGCGCTCGTCTTCGGACGAGTCCCGATGTTCTACTACATCGGCCACGTGATCCTGTTGCACGCCATCGCGCTGGCGCTGAGTCAGATTCGCTTCGGAGCGGTGCACTGGGTGTTCGAATCGCCGACCATCGGAAACTTCCCGATCACTCAACCCGAAGGGTGGCCGTTGCCCTTGCCGTGGGTGTACCTGATCTGGGCGTGCGTCGTGGTCACGCTCTACCCCCTTTGTCGCTGGTTCGCTGCACTGAAGCAGCGGCGCCGTGACGTCTGGTTGAGCTACCTATGAGTCTGATTCGTCAATTTCGGGCCGCGCTGGTGCTGGCCGGGCTTTGGGCGATGGTGTGGGGTGCCTCGGCCGGGCTGCTCGCCGGCGCACTCGTCCTCGCGAAGTCCTCGCTGCAGTTCTACGTCGGGGCCTGGGTCTTCGCGAAGATGTTCGCAGGGATCGGCGCGACGCTCGGCGCGATCAGCGGTTTGGTCTTTGCGATCGCGCTCTCTCGCAACCGTGAGGCCGGTGCCGTCACCGCGCTCGAGACCCGCCGTATCGCGCGCATGGGCGCCGTGGCCGGGGTCGCCCTGCCGCTGGGGGTGATTGCCGTCGCCGCGCTCGTGAATGGCACCGTCACCGGCTTTCTCACCGGCGCGGCGGTCGCGACCGTGGGCGCGCTTGTGGGGTCCGGCTCGGCGGTGGCCACGCTGCAACTCGCCCGGCATGCCCCAGCTGAAGAACGCGAAGCACTGAGTCCCAGCCCATTGAGGTCCTGATGTCGCATCGCCTTATTGCCCTCGCACTCCTCGCCGCCGCGTGCGGCACTTCTCCCGTCGGTCCCGGCGACACCCTCACCGGCAACTGGTCGACCGCGGAAGCCTCATTGGCGGCGACCTCGACCGGAGTGGTCTGGTCGCAGCGCTGCCTCCGGGCTCACTTCTCTCGCATCACGCTGGGAGAAAACGGCGATTTTACCGCCGAGTCCGATACCCTCACGCAGGTTGGCAACATTCGCCCGACGCCTGGGGCGAAATTGACCATTCAGGGCCGGTTCGTCGGGCGCGACCTCCGGCTTGAGTACTCGATCCTGACCGGAGACGGCCCCCCGCACGAGCCGGCCGTCACCGAGCTCACGCTCTCGGCGGGTCGACTCAACGATCCGTTGGTCTGTAACTACTGAGCCGCCGTCCCGATTGACCTCCCGGGCCAAGGGATTACCCTTGGCCCCATGCAGACGCCTGAATCCACGTCACTGGATGAAACCCGTGATCCCGCGCTCGTGGAGCGCCTCCGTGCCGCCGCCGAGACCCTTGAGCTGATCGCCTCGGACCGGGGGGTGCTTGCCTCCCTCCCCGAGAAGGAGCGCCACCGCCTCCTCAATGCCGCCGGGCTGGTCTACAACCCGGATACGGCGGCCCGTCGACAGATGGTCAAGGCGACGATTCGCGATCGCAAGGCGAAGCGGATCCAGCGCGACGACAAGGTGCTCGCCGGCACCGGCATTCGTGCCCTCCGCAGGCAGGAAGTGTTCACGACCCCGAACTTCTTCCCGCCGGATGATTTCTCCCAGCAGGATGCCGCCGACCCGGAATTCCGCGAGCAGGTCGAGCCGCAACATTGTTATGTCTGCAAGCAGGACTATTCGCAGATTCACCACTTCTACGATCAGCTCTGCCCGACCTGCGCCGAGTTGAACTTCCGGAAGCGCACCGAGCTTGCCGACCTGAGCGGACGCGTCGCTTTGCTCACCGGTGGCCGCGTGAAGATCGGCTACCAGGCTGGCCTCAAGCTCCTGCGTGCTGGCGCGCGCCTGATCGTCACCACGCGATTCCCGCGCGACTCGGCCGCACGCTACGCCCAGGAGCCCGACTTCAACGTGTGGGGCGATCGCCTCGAGATCTTCGGACTCGACCTCCGCCATACGCCGAGCGTCGAAGCTTTCTGCAAGGAGCTGCTCGAGACGCACGACCGGCTCGACTTCATCGTCAACAATGCCTGTCAGACGGTGCGTCGTCCGCCCGATTTCTATCAGCACATGATGGAGGGCGAGACCGCTGCGCTGCATTCGATGCCGGAATCGGTGCGCAAGCTGATTGGCCGCTACGAGGGACTGCGCGGCTACCACATGCTCCCCGAGGCCGAGGGCGGCAACTCGCTCCCGGCCACGTTCGACAAGCGGATTTCCGAAGTTGCCGGGCTGACGCACGCGGCGGAACTGTCGCAGGTGCCGCTGCTCCCCGAGGAGTTGCAGGCCCAGAACGATCTCTTCCCGCAGGGTCGCCTCGATCAGGATCTGCAGCAGGTTGACCTGCGCGGGCGCAATTCGTGGCGCCTGCTGATGGCCGAGGTGCCGTCGGTCGAATTGCTCGAGGTCCAGCTCGTGAATGCCATCGCGCCGTTCATCATCAACGCGCGGCTCAAGCCGTTGATGATGCGCACGCCCGAACGCGACAAGCACATCGTGAATGTGTCAGCGGTCGAGGGGCAGTTCTATCGCCGCTGGAAGACCACGCGCCATCCGCACACCAACATGGCCAAGGCCGCGCTGAACATGATGACGCGCACCGCGGCGACCGATTATCAGGGCGACGGCATTCATATGAATGCCATCGACACCGGCTGGGTGACGGACGAGGATCCGGTGGAGATCGCCGCGCGGAAGACCAAGGAGCATCGCTTCCATCCGCCGCTCGACATCATCGACGGTGCCGCCCGCATCGTCGATCCGATCATGGTCGGCTTCAACACCGGCGAACATATCTGGGGGCAGTTCCTCAAGGATTATCAGCCCACCGACTGGTAGTCGCAGTCAGGGGTGTGTGCGGTCGGGAACTCCGCCACGCCCCCAATCGTATTGTTCGGATCCTCACTGCGCTTCGTCCCTGGTCCACCGGAGTCGATCGATGCGTCGCTGGCTCGCTCTCGCGTTCCTCGTTGTGCTCACCACGCCCGCCCGGTCACAGCAAACGCCGGGGCAGGTCGTTCCCCGGCCGGCCGAAGGTCGCGAACCGTCGCTGCCGGTGCCGAGCATCCGCGAGTACAAGCCGCGTTCGACGCTGGTGGTGCCGGTGCACAAGGTGCCGCGCGCCAAGTACCCGGTGATCGACATCCACGGACATCCGCCCGCCCTCATCAGCAATGATGTCATCAACCTCGTCGGCGCCGGGATGGATTCGCTCAATCTGCGGGTGATGGTCAACGCCAACGGGACCACCGGCGAACGCCTCACCCAGCAGCTCGCGGCGATCAAGGCGAGCCGCTACAAGGATCGCTTCGTGATGTTCACCACCCTCAACCTGCGCGATGTCGGGCCGGGGTCGGGCGCGAAGATCGCTGCGCAGCTCGCGGCCGATGTGAAGGAGGGCGCCGTTGGTGTCGGCGAGATCATGAAGAGCTTCGGGATGAGCAACAAGAAGGCCGATGGCAGCCGGCTCAAACTCGACGACCCCGAACTCGATATCGTCTGGGAAACCGCGGCACGACTGAAGATCCCGGTGTTCGTGCACACCGGCGATCCGGCCGAGTTCTGGTCGCCGCTCGATTTCCAGAACGAGCGCTGGCTCGAGCAGGCGATCTATCCCGAGCGGCGCTACCAGGATCGTTCGCGCTACCCGGCGTTCGAGGAGTTGATGGGCGAGCGGGACCGGATGCTGCGGAAGCATCCCAACACCATCTGGGTGCTGGCCCACCTCGGCTGGCACGCGCAGGATCTCGCGCGGCTGGGCCGGATGTTCGACAGCATGCCGAATGTGTATGCGGAAGTCGGAGCGGTGCTCTACGACATTGGGCGGCAACCGCGGATGGCCCACGATTTCTTCATCAAGTACCAGGACCGGCTGATCTTCGGCAAGGACAGCTATCAGCCGGATGAGTATCCGTACTACTGGCGCGTGTTCGAGACCAATGACGATTACTTCGATTACTATCGCGACTACCACGCCTTCTGGAAGCTCTACGGCATTGGTCTTCCCGACGCCACCTTGAAGAAGCTCTACTACGGCAACGCGCTCCGGATCATTCCGGGCATCGCGCGCGCCGGTTTTCCGAACTAGGCCGGCAGCAGCCGACCGCCCTGATAGGTCTGCACGCCGTCATTGACGGTGTTGAGCAACAGGTAGGCATCAGGGCGGCCATAGGCGCGCATCAGGTCGAGCATCATCGGTTCTTCGCCAGGCCAGGGGAAGCCGAAGACCACGTCGAACTCATCGAGTGGCGTGGCCAGCTCGAGGTAACCTGACGTGCCCGTTGCGATGGTCGCCGTTCGGCCGTCACCGCTGGTGGGGCGCCACTCGTAGCCGGCAGGGAGGAAACTCCCGGCGGCGAAACGGGCTTCGGAGTAGTGACGCTCGGCAAGATCGCGGGCGATGTGGACGAGGTCGATATCGATCTCGATCCCGAACGCCTCGAAGCCGAGCAAGTCCGCCATGATGGTGATGACACCGGTGGCGGAGCCCCACTCGAGGAACTTGAGCCCGGCGCCACGGCGAGGGAGTAGTGCCGCGAGCACGGTCTCATAATCGGCGGCAATAAAGGGATGGAACTCGCCCGTGCCGGTGCCGGCCTTGGCGCTGAACGTCTCGAACAGCTCCCACCCTTCGGTGCAGAGCGCACGAACTGCTTCCTCAGTGCCTTCATCGAGCGGCGCGGAGGGATCGGTCAACTGTTCACGGAGGCGCTTCTTCTCGGCCTTCTCGTCACGCTTCTGCTGCTTCTTGAGATCCTTCTGACGCTTCTCGAATCCGTAGTTCTGTCTTTTCGCCATCGGCGTACCCCCGTCCGTCAGTGAGCGGACGGCGCCCGGCTCTCCCGGTGCGCACCAGCCGTGCTGTCCGGCAGGGAAGGTAGCCGATCCGGGCGCAGGATGATGGACGACATTGGCCGGGTCGCCTAGCTTGAGGGGGAAATGAACCACACCATCCTTTTCCGCGGCACGGAGACGACCTTCCACCTGGCAACTGTCGAGACGGGCGGGAGCGTCGGCTGAGCCAGCCCATTGCGCTGGGGACCGAATTGCGTGCCGGGGCTCGCCGCATCGGCTTCTGCTTCGTCTACTTCGCGGCGTGGATGCTCTATTTCGCCATCCTGCGCGCGGCCTTCCTCGTCTATCACCTGGCCGAAAGCCGGCATGCCGGTGCCGCGATTGCGTGGAGCACCTTCTTGCACGGCGCCCGGATGGATATGGCGGCCACCGCCTATCCCGCCGTCGTCGTGTTTGCGCTGACCGCGTTCTCGCTCTTCCTCCCGCAGGCCAGCGCGAAACTCGCGACCTGGTTCACGGCGCTGATGGTCAGCGTCCTCACCGTTCTCTCAGTGCTCGACCTCGAGCTCTTCCGCGCCTGGGGATACCGGATCGATGCCTCGATCCTCCGCTACGTCAACACGCCGAAGGAGATGATCGCCTCGGCCGGCGCATCGCCGATCTGGGCTCTGCTGCCGTTGCTGGTGGTGCTGTTGCTGGTGGCGCGTGCGGGATTCAGGCGCTTCTTCGGGGCAGAGCTTGCCCAATGGCGGCGCGTCTGGTGGCCGGTGGCGATTCCGGTCTTTGCCCTGCTCGGCGGGCTCTGCTGGTTTCTGTACTATCCGGCGCGCGGCGGATTCCAGAAGATGCCGATGACCCAGAGCACGGTCTATTTCTCTCGCGACGCCTTCGCGAATCAGGCCGCCATCAATGCGTCGTGGAATTTCTTCGACGCGGTGTTCTGGCGGACCTACGACACCACCAATGCCTATCGCGTCCTCCCGGTCGCCGAGGCCACCGCTGTGGTCGACTCGCTGATGCGGCCCCGGCCGGCGGGCGTGTCGTTGCTGCGAATGCCGCGGCCGAATGTCATCGTCATCCTGTGGGAGAGTTTCTCGGCCAAGGTCGTCGCTCGCCTGGGGGGCGTGTCGGGCGTGACGCCGAACATCGATTCGCTGATCCACGACGGGGTGCTCTTCGATCATTTCTATGCCAGTGGTGATCGCAGTCCAGAGGGGCTCACGGCGGTGCTCGGCGGTTATCCGGCGCAACCGACCACCGAGATCATCCAGCATCCGCGGAAGAGTGCGTCACTCCCGGCCCTGTCGCGAGAGCTCCGGCACGCCGGCTATCGCGCGACCTTCTACTATGGCGGCGATCCCGAGTTCACCAATTTCAAGTCGTTTCTGCTGCAAGCAGAGTTTGACTCGCTGGTGACGGCGGAGGAATTCCGCCCGGAAGATCGTCACTCGAGCTGGGGCGCCGACGACCATGTGGTGCTCGGTCGCCTTCAGAGCGATCTGACGCAGATGCCGCGGCCCTTCTTCGTGACGCTCTTCACCCTCAGCAGCCACGAGCCGTTCGTGGTGCCGATGACCACGGTCATTCCCGGCACAGATGAAACGAGCCGCTTTCTCAACGCCCATGCCTATACCGATCGCAGCATCGGCGATTTTATTCGGCGCGCGCGGACCAGCCCCTGGTGGGACAGCACGCTGATCGTGATTCTTGCCGATCATGGTCATCGCCTGCCGTCGCTCGATTCGCTCCAGCCGTCGCGGAAGTGGGAAACGTTCGCGATTCCGATGCTCTGGCTGGGTGGTGCCCTCGCGGTGCACGATACCGTGATCCATCAGGTGGGCGGGCAGGCGGATCTTCCAGCGACATTGCTGGCGCAGCTTGGGCTCGATGGATCCCGCTTCCGCTGGAGCCGGAACCTGCTCTCACCGGGCGCAGCGCAATGGACCTGGTTCACCTTCACCGATGGCTTCGGGATGGTCACCGATTCGGGCGCGGTTGCCTGGGACAACATCGGCAAGCGGGCGATCGCGCAGAGCGGCAACGGCGGAGCGCGCGAAATTCGGCAGGGGCAGGCACTCTTGCAGCGATTGATCGACGACTATGTCAAACGATAGGGACGAAATGACTCTCGACCACTTCACCACTGCACGGATGCGCGGCGAGCGACTGCTACCCGAGCACGAACCCGATATTCGCCGCATCCAGAGCGACCCGGATGTGATGGCATTTCTGGGCGGCCCGCGAGACGAGGTCAAGACGGCGGCCTACATGGTTCGCAATCTCGAGCACTGGGAGCATCACGGTCATGGCGTCTATCTCCTGCGGGAGCGCGACACCGACACGGTGGTGGGCCTCGGCTGCCTTCGCAATCTTGACCTCGATGGGGTTCCGGAGATCGAGATCGGCTACCTCTTCTTCAAGCCCTACTGGGGCACCGGGCTCGGCACCGAGGTGGCTCAGGCCTGTCTCGATCTCGGTTTTGGCGTGCTCGAGGCCGATTCGCTCATCGCACTCACCGACCCGGCCAATTTCGGCTCTCAGGGCGTGATGAAGAAGGTCGGCATGACATTCGAGCGGGAGCTGCTCCTCGACGGCACGCCGGTGGTGGTCTACCGCGGGATGCGTCGCTGACGTTCCTGTTCGCAACACCGAAAGAATTTCGTAATGGGGGGTGGCTCCTGCCGGGGTACTCGGCGATCTTCTCCCCGGCGCAGGGGCCGGGAATCGACGGAAACCCCGCTTTCACGACCCAATGATCGGCATCCCCCAGGAGTGGTTACGTCATGGATTTTCGTCTGTCCGAAGAACAGGAACAGGTCAAGCAGATGGTGCGCGACTTCGCCCAGCGCGAAATCCAGCCGCACGTGATGGAGTGGGATGAGGCGCAGCATTTCCCGCTCGAGACCATCAAGCAGCTCGGCGAGCTGGGCATGCTTGGTGCGGTCCTCCCTGAGGCGTATGGCGGTTCGGGTCTCAGCTACGTCGACTACGTCAACATCATCGAGGAACTTGGTGCGGTCGAGTCGGGTGTGGCACTTGCCGTTGCAGCCCACAACTCACTCGCCTCTGGCCACATCTACCTCGGCGGCAACGAGGAGCAACGGCAGAAGTACCTGCCGAAGCTCGCGAGCGGCGAATGGATCGGCTGCTGGGCGCTCACCGAGCCGGCCTCGGGCAGCGACGCCGCCGGCCTGCGTTGCAGCGCGGTCCAGGACGGCGATCACTGGGTCCTCAACGGCACCAAGAATTTCATCACCAATACCACCTATGCCCAGGTGGCGGTGGTGCTCGCGGTGAGCGATCGGAACGACAAGAAGCACGGCATCACCGCCTTCGTCATCGACATGAGCACGCCGGGAATCCGCGCCGGCAAGAAGGAGAACAAGCTCGGCATGCGCACCTCCGACACGGCGGAGCTGGTGCTCGAGAATTGCCGGGTACCGGCCGCGAACGTGCTCGGCAAGGTGGGCTACGGCTTCATCGATGCGATGAAGGTGCTCGATGGTGGCCGGATCTCGATCGGCGCACTCGCCGTCGGCATCGCGCGCGGCGCCTACGAGGCCGCCCGCAAGTACTCCAAGGAGCGGAGCGCCTTTGGGCAGCCGATTTCCGGGTTCCAGGCGATCCAGTTCATGCTCGCCGACATGGCGACGGAAATCGAAGCGGCACGGCTGCTCTGCTATCGCGCCGCCGCGCTGAAGGACGCCTGCGAGAAGACGACACTCTGGTCGTCGATGGCCAAGCTCTATGCCTCCGAGGTAGCCGTCCGCTGCACCCAGAAGAGCGTGCAGATCTTCGGTGGCTATGGCTTCATCAAGGAATACCCGGCCGAGAAGTTCTATCGTGACGTGATGCTCTGCACCATTGGCGAAGGGACCAGCGAAATCCAGCGGATGGTGATTGCGAGAGCGTTGTTGGCGATGTAGAAGAGAGAAGAGAGAAGCGAGAAGAGAGGAGGGAGGAGGGAGAAGGGAGGAGGGAGGAGGGAGGAGGGAGGAGGGAGAAGGGAGAAGGGAGAAGGGAGAAGGGGGCCAGCTTGGCCCCCTGTTTTATTTCCGGGCAGGGAACCTGCGGTCGTGAGCAGGCGTTGTCAGCCCAACCCCTTCGGAGCCCAGCCGATGAAGCAACAGTCGATCACAGATGCGCTGTTTGAACAAATGGATCGCACGCAGGGTGGCGAGCCGTGGTACGGCCCGGCGCGGGAGCTCGCGCTCAAGGGAATCACCTTCACGGAGGCCGCGAAGCACCCGATCAAGGGCGCGCCGTCGATCTGGGAGCTGGTGCTTCATATGAGATCGTGGACCCGCGAAGTCGCGCGGCGACTCAGTGGCGCCGCGCCAGGCGTTCCCGCCGATGGTGACTGGCCCCCGATCAAGATCGTGAACGCTCGTGCCTGGACGAAGGCGAAGGCAGAGCTGGCAGCCGCGCACGCCGAGCTGATTGCGGCAGCGCGCGGGTTGAGTCCGGCGTGGCTCGCGCGGATCGTGGGCGAGCTTCACTCGCCGCCATTGGGCACCGGCACCACGGTGGCGGGGATGCTGGTGGGGCTCGCGCAGCACGATGCCTATCACGTGGGGCAGCTCTTCCTGCTGCGGCGCGCGCTCAAGGCGAAGTCGAAGAAATGATCGGTGGCCTCACCTCGGTGCTGACGATTTCGGGGAGCCTCCGCGCGGCGTCATCGAATCGCAACGCCCTCGACGCACTCGAGCTGCTGGCGCCGTCCGACGTGCGCATCACCCACTACCATGGACTCGGCGAGCTGCCCCATTTCAATCCCGATCGTGATACCGAGGGGATGATTCCTCCTTCGGAGGTGGCGCTGCTGCGCGCTGCCGTCAAGAGTGCCGATGCGCTGATGATCTGTTCGCCGGAGTACGCCCACGGGGTGCCGGGCTCGCTCAAGAACGGGCTCGACTGGCTGGTGAGTGATCTCGATCTGCCGGGGAAGCCGATCGGTCTGCTGAACCTCTCGCCTCGCTCGACCCACGCCCAGGAGTCGTTGCGGGAAATTCTCACGACGATGTCGACCCGCGTCATTCCGGGCGCCTCGCTGAGCGTGCCGCTGTCGGGTCGGCGAATGAGCGCCGAGGCGATGGCGGCCGATCCGGCCCTCGCGCCGATCCTCCAGGCCGCATTGGCGGCCCTTGTGGCGGCGGTGACCTAGCGAGGGCTGGCTCCGGGTCAGCAACCGGTCAGGAAAGCGTCACCTCTGGCCCGTACTCGCGTCCGGGTGGTACACTCCGGGATCGGGATCCGTTCACCCTCAGGCTGGGAGTTCCTCTGATGCATCGCCTTTCCGTCCGCCTCGCCTTTGTCATTTCGTGGCTGGTCCCGAGCGTGCTTCTCGCGCAGGGCGTGGGCAAGTTCCCGCCGGATTCCCTCGTGAACACGCAGGTGATCGCCCACGGCACCCCGGTGATGCAGGTCGTCGGGCAGATGCGGAACTTCACCGGCGCTCTCGGCGTCCGCTGTCAGTTCTGTCACGTGGGTGAAGAGGGAATGCCGCTCGACAAGTTCGACTTCGCGAGCGACCAGAAGCGCACCAAGTTGGTGGCGCGACAGATGATGCGGATGGTGGCGGAGATCAACCGTCGGCTGGATACCCTGCCGGGGCGGACGCCACCTGGGCTGCAGGTCAGCTGCAATACCTGTCATCGTGGAACCAATCGACCGGTCCCGCTCGCGACTATCGTGGCCGATGCCGCAAATGTCTCCGCCGATTCCGCCGTGCGCGCCTACCGCGCCCTGCGCGAGCGCTACTATGGCAAGGATACCTTCGACTTCACGGAGTTCTCGCTCAACAGCGCGGCACTCCGCGTGGGCCGGGCGAGCAAGTTTGCCGAGGCGTTTTCGCTCATCAAGCTGAATGAGGAATTCTTTCCCACGTCGTCGGCCGCCGCGCTCACCCGTGGCAATGTCGAGCTGATCCGTGGCGATACCACGGCGGCGGAAGCGGCGTTCCGCGAAGCGGTCAAGCGGGACCCGAATGGTGGGCAGGAAGCCAAGGGGCGGCTGCGCGACATCGGCAAGACGCCCTGACCTGTCATCCTGAGCGAAGCCCGCAACGCGGGCGAAGTCGAAGGACCTCTTGGCGACCCGAGAGGTCCTTCGACTATGCGACCCTGCGGGTCGCTTCGCTCAGGATGACAGGCTAATTCCCGCCCGGCCCACCCGGCGTCGGCGGGGCGAACTGGAATTCCTTCGGCGGCTCGACGCCCTGCAGCCAGCGCACGAAGTAATCCCAACGACGGCGCATCATGTAGCTCGACATCGCGCCGTAGCCGTGCGGCTGATTCGGCAGCAGCAGCAGGTCGAAGTCCTTGTTGGCCTTGATGAGCGCGTCGACCACGAGCAAGGTGTTGTAGGGCGGCACGTTGTTGTCCATGGTGCCGTGTGCCAGCAGCAAGTGCCCCTTGAGATTCTTCGCCAGGTTCTGGTTGGCCTGGTCGTCGTAGTTGCCAGTGCCATCGGCGTTCTTCGCCAGCAGACCCTGGTAGCGCTCGCCCCAATCGTCTTCGTAGACGCGGTTGTCGTGGTTGCCCGACTCGGCGATGCCGACCTTGAAGAAATCGGGATAGCGGAACATCGCGTCGGCCGTGGCGAAGCCGCCGCCCGAGTGGCCCCAGATTCCCACCCGGGTGAGATCGATCCAGGGATACTTCGCGGCGAGCTGCTTCATACCGGTGATCTGATCGGGAAGGGTGTTGTCGCCCATATTGGCGTAGTACGCCTCATGGAAGCTCTTCGACCGGTTCGGCGTGCCCATGCCGTCGATCTCGACGACGATGAAGCCGAGTTCCGCGAGTGCCTGGGCATCGCCGCGCGCGGGAGTGAAGGCTCGACCGCCGACGCTGCCGGTCTGCGGGCCGGGATAGATCTGGTTGATGATCGGGTACTTGCGGGTCGAATCGAAATTCGACGGCCGGAACATCAGTCCGTAGATGTCGGTGGTGCCGTCGCGTCCCTTCATCGTGATCGGCATCGGTGGCTTCCATCCGGTTGCCACCAGGCGCGAGATATCGGCCTTCTCCAGTGACGCGATCTCCTTGCCCGTGACACCGCTGCGGAATGACGTGACCTGCGGCGCATCGGGACGCGACCAGGTGTCGACCAGCATCGCACCGCTCGGCGAGAGCTGGACATCGTGATCGCCGTTGTCGGGCGTCAGCAGGGTGTACCCCTTGCCGTCCATGCCGACGCGATAGAGATGGCGGAAGTAGGGGTCGCGGCCCGCCTCGCGGCCGACGCCGGTAAACCAGATGGTGCGCGCCTTCTCATCGACCTTCACCACCGTCGCGACGTTGCCTTCGCCGGTGGTGATCTGGTTCTTGAGGGCACCGGTCGTGGCATCGTAGAGGTAGAGCTGGCCCCAGTTGTCGCGCTGCGACCACCAGAGGACTTCCTTGCTCGGCCAGAGCATCTGCCAGTTGATCTTCCCCATTCCCGACTCGAAGTGCGACTTCGGCACCGACTCGCTCAGCACGGTGCGCACGCTGCCGTTGGCGGCATCGGCGACGCGCAGGGTGGCGGTCTTGTGATCGCGGGTCACCGAGACGAAGGCGACCTGGCTCGCATCCGGGCTCCACTGCACATCGCCCATGCTGATGTTGTCGCCGTTGGTGGAGCGATGCTGGTCGGGGGCCATCTGGAAACGGACCACCTGCTTCGCATCCACGTCCACCACGACCCGCTGCAGCATGGTGACGACGCTGTCACCCGGAAGCGGGTACTTCCAGGCGCGCAGCGTGGGATGGCCGGCCGTGGTCGAGACCAGATACATGTCGCCGACATTGCGCTGGTCCTGCTGGTAGGTCGCGATCTTCCGCGAGTCCGGCGACCAGAGCAGAATGGCGCGATCGGAGTTGGCCCAGCCGGCGTTGTCGGTGGCGTAGCCGAAGTCCTTCATCCCGTCGGTGGTGAGCTGGCTCTCCTGGTTCGAGGCGACGTCGCGGACCCAGAGATTCCAGTCCCGGATGAACGCCGAACGCTTGCCGTCGGGCGAGAGCACCGCGAGCCCAGCCAATGCGCCGCGAGGGCCCGCACCACGTCCACCGGCTGCGGGCACCGGAGCGATTCCGGCCACGGCCACGCAGCTGATGCCGCGCACATCGCAGGAGTAGCGCTTGCCGGCAAGGTTGATCACGAAGCTCTTGCCGTCATTCGCCATCTCGAGCGTGGTGAACGGCAGGTGGGTGCCGTCGTAGTTACCGCCAGCAACCAGCGTGAGGGCTGTGGCCACCTTGGCCTGGTCGAACAGCGGCGCGCGCTTCTTGGTCACCGGGTCGGCGAGGAGGAACTCGGTTCCGGCCGGCGTGGTGTTGCGGTACCAGTAGCGATCGCCGGCGAACCAGGTCCCCCGCACTGCGGTCCCGCTTACCAGCGGGGTGACGGCTGGCGCCAGGAACTTCTCGGCCCGGGCGTAGTCGGCGGCGGTGGCGCCGGGCTGCTGCGCCGCCGCACCGGTGAGGGCGAGGGCGGTCAGGAACGTCGAAACGAGGGCGCTGCGGTGCAGGACGGGCATGGCAATCCTTGCTCGGATGACCGACGGTTGGGGCGGAGTGGCAGTATGGGGGAGCACTTCAACATTACGGACGAGGCTGGACTCGGCAACCCCGTGGATGGGGCAATGGCGCTGGTGCCGGGTCGGTGGCCCTCTGGAGGGGCAGCGGAATGGAGTCGGACGAGTTCGGGACCGGACCGGGGTAGGGCACCGCTCGTGTTCGTTGTGGCGGTGAACTGATGTGAAACGTCCTTCCCTAGGCAATAACGGGGAGGGACGTTTCATTTGTAGTTGTCCTGACCCCACCCACCTGAATCAGAGGTCGCTATGCGTACCGCCGGTATCCGATTCGCCGCACTCCTGGGCGTTGCCTTCCTGATGGGCTGCGGAAGTAGTGTCCCCGATCACGCCAATGTCCGAGTGCAGAACAACAACGCCTCGACCGTCAGCCTGGTGCTGACGAACACCGCTGGCGGCTCGGTGACCATCAGCTCTGTCGCGCCGTCGACGCTGTCGGAGTACGTGGATCTGCCGCTGGGTGCCTGGACCGCGTCGAACGCCGGCTCCGGGATCTCGATCACTGGTGCCACCTTCACGGCGGTCGGTACCGACAACTACACGCTGGTCGTCTCGGCGGGCGCCGCCGCAGGTGTCACCGTCAAGCGCGAATAGTTCACGCACAGGCCGACAATCTCACCCCGCCGCGGGACAACCCGCGGTGGGGTGTGCTGTATCCGGGAACCGCGTGACGCGCGTATCTTCCACGCCTCACCCACCTACAGGTCGCCGCGATGCTGATTGACCGCCGCCGCTTCACCGGACTCTTCGCCGGTCTGGTTGGAGGGAGCGCCCTCCCGCACGATCTCCTGGCCGCTCCGCTGCGTACCGCCGATCCTTGCAATCTCCCGCCGGCCATTCAGGCACTCACGCCGATGACGAGTGGTGTCGTGCCGATTTCGCTCGAGGAACGCAAAGAGCGAATGGCCAAGGCGCGCCGACTGATGGCCCGGCACGGGCTCGGCGCAATTCTGCTCGAGGGTGGCTCGAGCATGCACTATTTCACCGGGATGAACTGGGGGCTCTCGGAGCGCCCCTTCGTCGCGGTGCTGCCGGCCCACGGCGAGTTGGCCTTCGTATGCCCCGGGTTCGAGGAAGCACGGGCCCGCGAGCTGCTGCGCTTTCCGTCCGAGGTGCGGGTCTGGCAGGAGGACGAGAGCCCCTATCGGGTGATCGCCCAACTGCTGCGTGACCGGGGCGTGCGGACTGGGCGAGTCGGTGTCGAGGAGCGGCTGCGCTTCTTCGTGATGGATGGCGTGCGCAAGGTGGCACCGACGCTTCAGTTCGCGAGTGCCGATCCCGTGACCGCCGGTTGCCGGATGTACAAGTCGGCCGCAGAAATCGCCTTGCTCCAGCGTGCCAATGACATCACGCTCGCGGCGCACAAGGCCACGCTCGCGTCGCTGCGTGAGGGGATGACGCAGCACGATCTCACCGGATTGATGGAGTCGGCGCTGACTCGGCTCGGCGGCAGCGATGCCGGCGCACTGGCAGGATTCGGGACCGCCTCGGCCTTTCCTCACGGCTCGGTGCAACCGCAGCACCTTCGCGACGGTGACATCGTGCTCCTCGATGCCGGCTGCTCGATCGAAGGCTATGTCGCCGACATCACCCGCACCACCGTGTTCGGCAAGCCGACTGCGCGGCAGACCGAAATCTGGAATCTCGAGCGCAAGGCCCAGGACGCGGCCTTTGCCGCCGCGCAGCCTGGCGCCACCTGCGGCTCGGTCGACGCCGCCGCTCGCAAGGTGCTCACCGACGCCGGTTTTGGTCCGGGGTACAAAGTGCCGGGATTGCCACATCGCACCGGTCACGGAATCGGGCTCGACGGCCACGAGTGGACCAACTTCGTGAAGGGAAACCCCGCGATCCTTGCGCCGGGCATGTGTTTCAGCGACGAGCCAACCATCGTGATGTACGGCGAGTTCGGCGTGCGCCTCGAAGACTGTCTCTACATCACCGAGAGCGGCCCGCGCTTCTTCACGCCGCAGAGTCCGGCCATCGACCGCCCCTTCGTCTGATTCCAGCGATGCGATCCACGGCCCAAACCCCGCGGGAGTTCATCACGCCACCAGTGTGGGAAGACGGGCAGTGGCTCGGCTTTGCGCCGTTGCGCGGTGATCTTTCGGCTGACGTGTGTGTGGTGGGCCTCGGCGGCAGCGGACTCGCCTGCATTCACGAACTGCTGGCACACGGACTCCGCGTCGTCGGGCTCGATGCCGGGATGGTGGGCGGCGGCGCCGGTGGACGCAACGGCGGCTTCTTCCTCGCCGGCATCGCCGATTTCCATCACGATGCCTGCGTCGCGCTCGGTGTCGATCGCGCGGTGCGGCTCTATCGCAGCACCCTGCGCGAGATGGACCGGATGGCCGCCGAGACCCCGTCGGTCATTCGTCGCACCGGGTCATTGCGGATCGCGGCCTCCAGCGAAGAGCTTGCCGATTGCGAGGTGCAGCTCGAGCGCATGACCGCCGATGGCCTCGCAGCCGAACGCTACCTGGGGCATGAGGGGCGAGGGCTCCTTTTCCCGAGCGATGGGGTATTCAACCCGCTGCGACGTTGCCGCGAGCTTGCCACTCGCGCGAGCATCTCCGGCGCGCGCCTCTACGAGGCGACGACGGCGCTCGACGTCACCAGCGGTGCCGTCCATACGACGCAGGGCACGGTCCGCGCGCCGCACATCGTGGTCGCCGTCGACGGCGGACTCACCCGGATCTTTCCCGAACTCGCCGACGTGGCTCGCAGCGCACGGTTGCAAATGCTCGCCACGGCGCCGGCGCTCGACGTCACCTTCCCGCGGCCCGTCTACTACCGCTATGGCTACGAGTATTTCCAGCAGCTGCCGGATCACTCGATTGCACTTGGCGGTTTCCGGGATGCCGGTGGCGATGCCGAGTGGACCGATGTTGCCGAACCGAGCCCCGCACTGCAGGGGCGACTCGAGACGCTGCTGCGCACCCAGCTTGGAGTGGACGCGCCGGTGACCCATCGCTGGGCCGGCGTGGTGACCTACACCGAATCCGGCCTGCCGATCGTGAGGGAGGTCCGCCCCGGCGTCTGGGCGCTCGGGGGGTACAACGGCACCGGCAATGTGGTCGGCGCGATCTGCGGCCGGGGCGTCGCCCAGCGGATTGCGCGTGGCTCCAGCGCCCTGATCGACGACTTTACCGGCTGAAACCGGCTGCACGAGCCGCCGTAGGAAGGGGAGAAACTCTACATAGGTAGAGTTTGCACCCGCGGGGGTCCGATTCCGTGTCACGTCCATCCATCGCGTTCCTTGCCCTCGCTGCTGCTCCCCTTGTCGCCCAGGCCCCAGCTCGGGCACCGGTGTTCGACGTCCACAACCACGCGACCTTCACCCCGGCCAATGTGAAGGGCATGATGGCGGCGATGGACAGTCTCAACGTCCAGCACGCCATCTATATCGGGGCGTTCGAACAGATCAGCGGCTTGCCTGAGACTACCGCCGGCCGACTCATTCCCGCGTTGCCGTTCCCCTGCGATGGCGGCAGGATGCCGAATGCCGGCATCCAGTGCTTCCCGGCGGGTACCGCGCCCTTCCCCGATACTGCCTGGCTCCGCGCCCGCGTGCTCGACGGAACGATCAAGGTCTTCGGCGAACTCGGAGCGCAATACCTCGGCATCGCACCGAATGACCCACGACTCGAGCCGTATTTCGCCCTCGCCGAGGAACTCGATGTGCCGGTGGGCATCCATCTCGGCATCGGTCCGCCAGCTATCTCCGATGACGCCAATCCGTACTACGCCAAGAAGTCGCCCAACTATCGCGGTGCCGCGGGTGATCCGTACCTGCTCGAGGATGTGCTGGTCCGTCACCCGAAGTTGCGCCTGTACGTGATGCATGCGGCGTGGCCGAGCATCGACCGGATGCTCTATCTGATGTGCATGTTCCCGCGGTTGCACGTCGACATCTCAGTACTGCAGTATGCCATCGCCCGGCCGGCCTACTACACGGCACTTCGCACGCTGGTCGAAGCGGGGTTCGCCGATCGAATCATGTTCGGCTCCGACGGCGGTCCGCGCTTCCTGGCGTTGGGGATCGATGCCATCGAACAGGCCCCGTTCTTGAGCGAGCGCCAGAAGCGCGACATCCTCTACGACAACGCCATGCGCTTCTTCCGCCTCGCACCGCCTCGGTCGACGGCCATTCCCCGCGTCTGCGGAGGGTAACCCGATGCCTCCACGCCTGACTCCCGCCACCACCCTCGTCCTCTTTGCCCTCTCGCGCGGAATCCGGCACGGCTTCGATATCCTCGACGCCACCGGGCTCGAAAGCGGCACGGTCTACCCGATCCTGCGACGACTCGAGGAGGCTGGTTGTGTCCGTTCGCGTTGGGAAGACCAGCGCCGCGCCCAGAGTGAGGGCCGCCCACCGCGTCGCAACTATGAGTTGACTGGTGCCGGGGCAGAAGCCTTGCGCGCCGCCGTGCGGATTCATCCCGATACCGTCGCGCAGTTCGCACCCAATCACTTGCTCGTGCCGCGCACGCGATGACGATCCCGCCCCCGCCATTTCGCGAGCCTCCCGGCAGTGTGCTCGTTCGCATGCTGTCACGGCTGGTGCCGCGCGATTCCCGCGAGGAATGGGTGGCAGAATGGCGAGGTGAACTCGTCGCTGCCGCGAAGCAGGCCGTACTCCGCGATGAGCCAGCCACGCTGACCACCGTGCGATTGTGGCGACGGTGTCTCGGAGCCACCACGGATGCCCTCTGGCTGCGTCATCATCACGGAGAACCAATCGTGCTCGGAACAGATCTCAGGCAGGCCGCCCGCTCGCTCCGCCACCGTCCGGGATATGTCGCGGTGGTCGTGCTCACGCTGGCCCTCGGTATCGGCGCCACCACGGCGGTGTTTTCGGTCGTGAACGGCGTGTTGCTGCGACCGTTGCCGTTGCCACACGTCGAGCGTCTGGTAGCGCTGGAAGGCCAGCCCACCGATGGCGACCTCGAAAAGGTGAATCAGTGGACCTCGTATCCCGACTATGCCGACCTGCGGGATCGAACGCATTCGTTCGAACAACTCGCGGCGCGACGCCGGTGGCAGGTCACGCTCACCGCGCGGGACGCGGAGCCGGCGCGCCTCAACGTGACATATACCACTGCGAATTTTGTCACGGCAACCGGCTTGCTGCCGCTGCTCGGTCGAAACTTCCGGGTGGCGGACGCCGAGCCTGGTGCTCCGGCCGTGGCTCTGCTCAGTGAGCAGCTCTGGCGCGGTCGATTCCTGGGTGATCGTGGTGTGGTCGGGCAGCAGATCCAGCTCGACGGCGTACCGACCGAAATCATTGGCGTCCTTCCTGGTGCACTGCAGACCATCGAGAACGGTGATCTGATCCAGCCGATTGCGGCTGGGCCGATGGAGAGTGCACGGGGTGCCCACCGCCTCACCGTACTCGGGCGACTCCGCGATGGCGTGACCATCGTCCAGGCCGAGAGCGAGCTCCGCCTCGTCGCGAGCCAGCTAGAAAAGCAGTATCCCGAGAACAACGCCAAGCGCAGCGCGAAGTTGCTGCCGATGCAAGCGCAACTCGTCGGCTCGGCGGAGACGTCGATCCTGGTGCTCTTCGGTGCGATCGTGCTTTTGCTGCTGATTGCATGCACCAACCTCGCCGCCCTCTTCCTGACGCGGGCAGCATCGAGGGAACGTGAGATGGCGGTACGTGAGGCCCTCGGTGCCAGTCGTGCCCAGTTGGCGCGGCAATGGGGGGCCGAGAGCTTCCTGTTGACGGCTGCCGGAGGGGTGTTCGGAGTGGTGGTGGCATGGCTCGGCATGCGGGCACTCCTCGGCGCTGCGCCTGCGTCCTTGCCGCGCGCTAGCGAGATCGGCCTCGACCTGCCGGTGCTGCTCTTCCTCGGCGCTGTGAGCGTCGCTGTCGGTCTGCTGTTCGGAGTATTGCCCGCGGTGCAGCGGCGACGGGATGGCGCCTTCGCGGCGCTCCGCTCGGGTGGTCGCAGCAATACCGAAGGGCGAAGGAAGCGGGGGATGCGGAGCACGCTTGTGGTGGCCGAAGTGGCCCTCGCCACCGTGCTCGCGATCGGGTCGGCGCTTCTCGTGAAGAATCTCTACCGGATGCAACACGCACCGCTCTCGATCCGCCCGGATGCCGTGTACACCACACAGATCCAGCTGCCCAATACCCGCTACGCCCAGGCCGGACCGGATGGCGGGCGCCGGACGCTCGATTTCTATCGCCGACTGCGCGAAGAAGTCGCCGCGATCCCAGGCATCCATTCGGTTGCGCTGGCGTATCAGCATCCGCTTGCCGAAGGATGGACGACATCGTATCACATCGCCGGCGGTGAGCATGTGGCGGCTGGGCTGGAGCCCGAGGCACGAGTCCGACCGGTGTCGCCCGGCTACTTCGATGCCGTCGGGTTGCGGTTGCTGGAGGGACGTGATGTCACCGACCGCGACCGGATCGATATGCCCGGGGTGATGGTGGTGAATCAGGCCTTCGCACGGCGGCATTTTCCCGGCAGGTCGGCGGTGGGTCAGGCGATCGAGCACGGATCGCCATGGTGGCCTGGGCAACCGACGCACTTCGAGATCGTCGGTGTTGTTGCCGACGAGCCGTTTCTCGGCATCGGCCGTCCCGCCGACCCGGCGACGTATTTCCCTCACAGTCAGTATCCGTTCAACGAGATGTGGCTCGTCGTCACCTCGGAGCGCTCTTCCGCTTCGCTCTACCCCGATATCCGCAGCCGGATCTGGCGGATCGATCCACTGCTCCCGGTCGATCCCGTCGTCTCGTTGCGTGGGCTGATGGGCGACGCTGTGGCCGAACCGACCTTCAACGCGGTGCTGCTCAGCCTGTTTGCGGCAACAGCATTGCTGCTGGCCGCGATCGGGATCTATGGGGTGCTGTCGTACACCGTCTCGCAGCGGACCGCCGAGATCGGGCTGCGGATGGCACTGGGAGCCGATCGCGACCTGGTACGACGCCAGATCGTTGGGCAGGGGCTGATGCTGGTCGGTGGCGGGGCCGTGGCAGGTCTGGCGGGCGCCTGGGCGCTTGCACGTGTCCTCGAGTCACTGCTCCTCGGCGTGAGTGGTCGTGACCCCCTCTCGTTCCTGGGAGTCGCCGTCGTGCTACTCGCTGTTGCCGTGCTTGCCGCGTGGTTGCCGGCTCATCGGGCGTCACGGATCGAGCCGGTCGTGGCCCTGCGAGCGGAATAGGGAGAAGGGAGAAGGGAGAAGGGAGAAGGGAGAAGGGAGAAGGGAGAAGGGAGAAGGGAGAAGGGAGAAGGGAGAGGGGAGAAGGGAGAAGGGAGAAGGGAGAAGGGAGAAGGGAGAAGGGAGGAGGGGAAGGGAGGGCGGGAAGGGAGGGCGCGGGTTATATCCTTAAGATCGTCTCCTCCCGGAGTGCTCCCGCATGTCGCTGCCACGTCGTCGGTCGTTACTGCTCTTCACCTGCCTGCTGCTCGGCAGCCTGAGTGCCGCTGGTGCGCAGATTGACGGATCGCAATTCGCAGCGCTGCGCTGGCGAATGATCGGTCCCTTCCGCGGCGGGCGGACCAAGTCGGCGGTGGGTGTTCCGTCGCAGCCCAATACGTTCTACATCGGCGCGACCAACGGCGGCGTCTGGAAGAGCACCGACTACGGCATCACCTGGAAGCCGATCTTCGACGAGCAGCCAACCGGATCGATCGGCGCGATCGCCGTGGCGCCATCCAACCCCGACATCATCTACGTCGGCAGCGGCGAAGGCTTGCAGCGCCCCGATCTCTCGACCGGCGACGGGATGTACAAGTCGGTCGACGCCGGCAAGCACTGGACCCACCTCGGCCTGCGCGACGGTCAACAGATCGCCCAGATCATCATCGATCCTCGCAATCCCGATCGGCTCTTCGTCGCGGTGCTCGGCCATCCCTACGGACCGAACGCCGAGCGCGGCATTTATCGATCGCTTGACGGCGGCGCATCGTTCAGTAAAGTGCTTGGCAAGGATGAGAACACTGGCGGCGTCGATCTCGCCTTCGATCCGAGCGACGCCAACACGGTGTTCGCGGTGCTCTGGGAAGCGCGGCAGGGTCCCTGGGAAAATGGCGCGTGGAATGGGGCCAACAGCGGCCTCTTCAAGTCGACCGATGGCGGCACAACCTGGCGACCGCTGACCCGTGGCCTGCCGACCTTCGCGGCCGACGGTCTCGGTCGCATCGGGGTCGCGATTGCGCCGAGCAATGCCAAGCGGATGTACGCCTCGGTCGATGCCACCAGAAATCCCGGACTGTATCGCTCCGACGATGCGGGCGAGAGCTGGGCGCGCGTGACGGAGGATCAGCGCGTGGTCTCGCGCGGTTCGGACATGGCCGAGATCAAGGTGCACCCCACCAACCCCGATATCATTTACACCGCGAGCATCGTGGCGTGGCGGTCGATGGATGGCGGGAAGAGCTTCGCTGCCTTTCGCGGAGCACCCGGCGGCGACGACTACCAGCGCATCTGGATCAACCCCAACAATCCCGACATCATCATCATCGCCTCCGACCAGGGCGCGGTGGTCACCCCGAATGGCGGCGAGAGCTGGAGCTCGTGGTACAACCAGGCCACGGCGCAGTTCTATCACGTCTCGACCGACAATGCCTTCCCCTATCGCGTCTGTGGTGGTCAGCAGGAGAGCGGCTCCGCCTGTGTCGCGAGTCGGGGCAACGACGGCCGGATCACTTTCCGCGAGTGGCATCCGGTCGGCGTCGAGGAGTACGGGTACGTCGCGGCCGATCCGCTGAATCCCGATATCGTGTACGGTGGCAAAGTCTCGCGTTACGATCGCAGCACCGGGCAGACGCAGCAGGTAGGCCCCACGGCGGGGCGCGGTGGCGCCTTCCGCGCAGTTCGAACGGCACCAGTGCTCTTCTCTCCGGTGGATCCGCACGCGCTCTACTTCGCGCAGAATGTGATCTGGAAGACGATCAACGGCGGGTCGAGCTGGAGCCAGATCTCACCCGATCTCACGCGCAAGAGCTGGGAGATTCCGGCGAGTGTGGGGGTCTATCGCACGACCCCCGCGGCGAAGCCCACGCAACGCGGCGTGATCTACACCGTCGCACCGTCGTATGTGGATGCGCGGACGCTCTGGGCCGGGACCGATGACGGCCTCATTCATCTGACTCGGAATGGCGGCCTGACCTGGAAGGATGTCACGCCGCCGGCACTCACGCCCTGGGCGAAGGTCTCGCTCATCGACGCCGGTCGGCGTGATGCGTCAACCGCGTATGCTGCGGTCAATACCCTACGACTCGACGACCTGACGCCGCACATCTACCGGACGCATGACGGCGGCACCACCTGGGCCGAAATCACCTCCGGCATTCCTGCGGGAGAGACCGTCAATGCCGTGCGCGAGGATCCCAAGCGCGCCGGATTGCTCTACGCCGCGACCGAGCGGACCGTCTACGCCTCACTCGATGATGGCGACCACTGGTTTTCGCTGCGGAACAATCTCCCGGTTACCTCGATCCGTGACGTCGTCGTCAAGGACAACGATCTGGTCATCGGGACGCACGGGCGCGGCTTCTGGATCCTCGACGATGTGACCCCGCTCCGGCAGGTCACAGCAGCCTCGATGGCATCCTCGCACCTCTTTGCTCCGGCCGATGCCTGGCGCGTTCGCTGGAGCATGAACACCGACACGCCGCTGCCACCCGACGAGCCGGCCGGCGACAACCCACCCGATGGCGCCATCATCGACTACTGGCTCACGTCACCCGCGAGCGGCACCCTCTCGCTCGACATTCTCGATGCCGCGGGTCGGGTCGTTCGGCACTATGCCAGCTCCGATACTGCGCTCACCATCGCCGATCAGGGCAACATCCCGGCCTACTGGATGCGGCCCACGCTGCTGCTTGGCACCGCGGCAGGATTGCATCGCTTTGTGTGGGATCTCCACTATGGGCCGCCCGCCGGAACGACCACCTTCAGCTATCCGATGTCTGCGGTGCCCCACAACACCGCGCCGCAACCAGATGGTCCGTGGGTGCCGCCGGGTCAATATCGGGTCCGCCTCACCGTCGATGGCGCCGCGCTGACGCAACCGATTGCGGTGAAACTTGACCCGCGAGTCAAGACGCCAGTGCTCGCGTTACGGCAGCAGAGTGTGCTCTCGCTGCAGATGTACGAAGGCATCGCCGCTGCCCGCGGTGCGCTTGACCAAATTCGCGCGGCGCGCAGCAATCTTGCCCCCCGCAAGGGCGACGCGGCTGTCGACGGACTCGATCGCGAGCTCGCGGCGCTTGCCGGTACGGATGGAGGTGGCCGTCGCGGGGGCGCTGGACTCGATGCGCCACCCACCCTGTCGCGTGTCGTCGGCGAGCTTACCTCGGTGATGGCGTTGCTTCAGGGCTCCGACGCGGCGCCGACGCAGACCGCCATCAAGGCGGCCCGTGACGCATCGGCGTCGCTTGCGGGGCTGCTGGTGAAGTGGCGGGCGTTGCAGGGCAAGCTCTGATTCGGCGAGCGCCTGTCGTTGGCGCGGTGGCTGAGCGACGAATTCGCCGGTGTTGAGTCGTGGGTGCCTCGCAGCGGCCTTCACAGCTGTCCCTCACGAGAGTCGGCGTCGCGAGCGTGCGTGGGCAGCTGTGGCAGACGCGGAGAGGCAGCCCACGAGCAACACGGGTGAATTCCACGGGACACTCAGCGAATGAACGTCCTGGTGTACTTCACCAGCAGCGTCCGCTCCTGCGAGACCGGAAGTTCCGGCTGCGCGGGCATCAGCCGCATCCGGTCGACGTTGAGGCGATCGTTGTAGACCAGATAGAGATCGCTCCCCTCGGCGAACTGGTAGCGCACCCGGACATTTCCCACGGCCAGCTTGCCCGCGTGGTTGTATTGCACGAAGGTCGCCGCCGAGAGCCGGGTGTTCCAGGCCGCCTGCAACTTGAGGCGATAGAGGTCGGCGTTGAGTCGCTCGTCGCGCGAGGGGAAGCGGATCCGGTTGACCTGCACGTCGCCGCCCACCGAAAAGTGCGCTGAGAGATTCAGGTTCGGCGCCCAGTGAACAAACGTCTGTCGGCCATCATAGAAGCCGCCAGTGGTCGCGTTGAGGACATAGCTCAGCTTCGAGCCGGTGGGGCCGACGAGGTGCAGTTCCCATACGCCGAAATCATGTGTCCCCGCCGGTACCGTGACCGAGCCCGAGAGCGGCAGCGGGTCGACCAGATTTTCTCGTGAACCGATCCACGCGACCCAGCCGTTGAAGCCGGAGGGGAGGCCAAAATTGATGTAGGGATAGAGCAGCCGTGAGTCGACCGCACCATCGCGGTTGCGGTGATAGACTCGCCCGTAGAACGAGGGCGCCAGCGAATATCCCTGCTTGCTGATCCAGTTGTAATCGAGCTCGAGATCCTGCATCGAGTAATCCTGGCGCTCCTCGAAGCCGAGGCCGGGGTTGAAGTCCCTTCCCGACCATTTCGACGAAACGGAATAGATCAGCCCCTGCGAGGCACGCCGCTCCCAATTCACGCGGACTTGCGACGCATCGCGACCACTCCCCGTCACGTCGTCAGTGCTCTGGGCCCCTTGCACCGTCACGAACTCGTTGCCGAACGGGCGCACCAGCGCATCGAGACCGTAGACGGCATTGTGGTGCCCATTGCTCAGGCGACTGGTGACGATGCCGCCGATGTAAGAGCCGGGGTTGAACGCCGTCCGTCGTGCCCTGACCACGCCGATGTTCTCGCTTTCGCCGTTGCCCGCGTCGGCCTGGAGATTCATCGCCCCGAGCTCCAGCGCGCCGACGTTGCCGACCAGACGCGCGCCGCCATAGAGCGTCCTCGGCGTCCCGTCATCGGCGAGGCCGATTCTCCGGCTGTAGAAGAGCTGGTTTCCGCTGCCGGTGTTGAAGTTGAAGCTCCCGGCGCGCTCGAGAAAGAACTGCCGCTTCTCGGGGAAGAAGAGCGAGAAGCGACTGAGGTTCACCTGCTGATTGTCGGCTTCGACCTGCGCGAAATCCGTGTTGGCAGTCAGGTCGAGCGTCAGCGCGTCGCCGACCCGGTACTTGAGGTCCCCGCCGAAATGGGCGCTGTTGCTGACTTCGTGATCAAAGCTCGTCGCGCCAGTCGGGAGCACCGCCTTCCGACTCGAACCACCGAGGAGGTAGGGGGTCAGGTAGAGCGGGGCATGCGGCTTGACCCCTTCGAACGAGATCTTCTGCGCCAGTGAGGCTCGCCAGAGTGCGTTGGCCATGGTCGATGGCAGCGAAGGGTAGGTGGCCCATTCGTTCTTCTTCGCCGACACGCGAAGAGCGATCACTCCCATGGTGACGCGACCATTCTCTGGCCGGAAGCGCAGGCTCGACCACGGAATCCGCATCTCGGCATACCACCCCTTGGCATCGCGGCTCACCGCCGCATCCCAATAGGTGTTCCAGCTGTTGCTGAAGTGGCCGTCGTCGGTCATGTCGTAGTCGGAGCGGGCACCGGTCGGTGTCACCAGGAAGCCCACACCAGTGCGACCATCGTTGAAGGTGTCGAACATCAGCCGGAAACGGTCGTCGGCGTTGTTGAGCTCGTCGCGGCTCAGCGATGAGCTCTGGATCTCGCCGGCGTTGGCGACGTAGAAGCGCGCCGAGGCGTAGAGATACTCATCGTCGTAGGCGAGCCGAACCTCGCTGCTGTCGATCGGCCGCTTCCCGGCGACGGGGAGGTAGGTCGTCAACGAAAACGGCGCGACGCCTTGCCATGCTGCTTCGTCGCTACGGCCATCCAGCGTGATGGCTGTCGTGATCCGCGTGATGGGCACCGGTTCCTGCGCGAAGAGCGCGGCGGGGACCAGTGTAGCAATGAGGAATGCAAGACGGCGTGCAGGTGACATTCAGTTGCGCTCGGTTTGAGGACAGATGGGAGTCCTCTACGTGGCGCGATGAATGGAGTTGTGCAGGGAATGCAAAGCGTGACGAGAGAAATAGACCGCGGGGTGAGATGCGTTACAGCAGATCCTTCGACTTCGCTCAGGATGACAGCAGGGGGAAGCGAAACAGGCGCCCCACTTTCGTGGGGCGCCCGTCCGGTGTCGTGGCTCGAAAGCCTCGACGTTTGGCCTTAGCGGCCGAGCTTCACGACGTTCTCTGCCGCCGGGCCCTTCTGGCCCTGAACGATATCGAACTCAACGCGCTCACCTTCGGTAAGCGACTTGAAGCCCTGGGCCTGGATGGCCGAGTGATGGACGAAACAATCCTTTTCGCCATTCTCGGGGGTGATGAATCCGAAGCCCTTCGCGTCGTTGAACCACTTCACGGTGCCGGTCGTACGCATGCTGTCCTACTCCTGGATGGTGTAATCGGAGTCCGGACGATGCCGTGCTGACCGACTACAGGTTCGCGATCATACCCTCGCGGCGGGGGCGACTTCCACAGTGAACAGCTCTTGCCGTGCAGTGCGTACGGTCGGGTAAAAAACCAAGGGGACCGGCTGAACGCCGATCCCCTGATAGCGTCCCCTGAAGCCTGCCTGAACCCCGTCGGGCGCAGTGACCGTAGCCTGTAAGGAACAACCGACATTGGGTTTACGCAATGGGGCGGGGTGAACTGGCCACTCCCGGGGGTGTGGCCGGGGGGGCGGGGAGGTACGTTCCCGGGTCATTTCTTCTGTGGGGGAACTTGTGGCGGTCACTCCCGGTTTTCGAGACTACGCCCTGGAGCAGCTCGGGCGGAGTGCCCCCGGCGCCAAGGCGCGCGCGATGTTTGGCGGGATCAGCGTCGCGACGACCGAAGGCACTTTTGCCCTGATCGACGACGATATCGTCTACCTCAAGGGCGACCGGCAGAACCGGGACCACTTCATCGCGGCGGGCTGGCCGGCCTTCCACCCGTTCGGGGCGGATGGCTCGGCGATGGGCTACTTCGCCGTTCCCGGGGAGCTTCTCGAGGACGTCGAAGGGCTCGCCCCCTGGGTGATGCTGGCACGGGAAGCGGCGCATCGAGCGCCCACCAAGAAGAGGAAAAGCTGATGGAAACCAATATGCGACTCGACGGGATTCACCACATCTCCTGCATCACGGGGGATGCCCGGGGCAATCTCGATTTCTATACCCGTGTGCTTGGCCTGCGGCTGGTGGCCAAGAGTGTCAACCAGGACGACCCCACGGTCTACCACCTCTTCTATGCCGACGAAGTCGGGTCGCCGGGTTCCGACCTGACCTTCTTCGAATACCCCGGTGCGCTGCCAGGTCGAGCCGGCGCCGGCATGGTGCACCGGATCACCTTCCGGGTGATGTCGGATGCAGCGCTCGATTTCTGGGCATCGCGCCTCGCGGCGGAGAACATCAGCAGCACTCGCCGTGGTCGCCATCTGGAATTTGCCGACCCGGAAGGACTCGGTCTCGAGCTGGTGGTGCAAGACGTCACCGATGCTCCGCTGATTGCCGAGCATCGGCAGATCCCGCACGCGTTCGCCATCGCCGGCTTCGAAGGTGTCCGGGCCTACGGTGCCAGGACCACTGCCACGCGCCAGCTGCTCGAAGGGGTGATGGGCGCGGAACTCGTTGGCGAACAGGAGTGGGAACTCGAGGGGACTTCACGCGTAGGTACCATCGCCTATGATCCCCCGCCCGATCTCCCCGGCCGTCAGGGTGGCGGGACCGTGCACCACGTCGCGTGGGCGACCGAAATGGCGGAGCACGACAGCTGGTTGCAGCGGCTTCACCAGGCCGGTGTGTCGTCGACGCCGGTGATCGATCGTCACTACTTTCGCTCCATCTACTACCGTGAGCCCAGCGGCGTACTCTTCGAGCTGGCGTCGAAAGGGCCCGGCTTTACTGTTGATTCGCCAGTGGCCGACCTCGGCAAGCGGATCATCCTGCCGCCGCAGTTCGAGTCGCAGCGCGCGGCGATCGAAGCACGACTGACCCCCTTGCCCGATCCCCGGGCGGACTGGAGCGCGTGATGAGTGGTGAGGTGTTGCACCTGGTTGGTTTCTCGGGATCGCTGCGTGCGGCCTCGTACAACAGTGCCTTGCTGCGCGAAGTCGTCGCGATGCTTCCAGCCACGGTGCGCATCACCGTTCACAGCATCGCAGACATTCCGCTCTTCAATGAGGATGTTGAAGAGCAGGGAACACCCGAGCCGGTCCTCGCCCTGCATCGGGCCATTCGGGCTTCCGACGGCGTGGTCCTCGCAACGCCCGAATACAATCACGGTATTCCTGGCGTGCTCAAGAACACGCTCGACTGGATGTCGCGCGGTACCCCGCACGCCTTTTACGGCGTGCCCACGGCGCTGCTCGGTGCCAGCAACGGTTTCATCGGCACCACCCGGTCTCAGGCCGCCACGCGGCAGACGCTCGCCGCCCTGAACTCGCCCTGTCTCCCGTTCCCGCAGGTGCTGGTCTCCCGGGTGCAGGACAAGATTGACGCGAACCTCCGCCTCACTGATGAGTCGACACGAAAGTTCATTCACATCTGGTTGGTGGAAGTCGAACGGTGGATGCGCCGCTTTCCGCGGAGCGAGCGCGAGGCGACTGGCGCGTGACCGGACACACCCCCTCTGAACCATTCACGCGCGCATCGATCTACCTGGGCCCGCTCTTCGAGGCCCACGGGTTCCGGGTCGTCGCGCGTGACTACGACGAGGGGATCGAGTCGAGTGCATCCGCCGAATATTCCCTCGGCGATGTTCGCCTCCGGCTGGCATGGGATGGTGAGGAGCGGGTCGTCTGGATCGAGGCGGCACGTCAGTCAGGTGGTGCCGTGGTCAGTCGCTGGACCGACATCGAATGGGCCGTGGCAGGGAAGCGACTCGCGCCCGACGACGACCTGACCGATGCGAGGCTTGAGACGCTCGCCAATGCGCTGGTGGCCTTCCTCGCCCGCGGCCGTAGCGCAAAAGATGCGACGGAGTCGCCTGCCGCCCAGTCCACCCCCGAGGCCACGTGAAGCGGCTGCTCGCGCTGCTGATTGCGCTCGGCTCGACCCACGCTGCCGTGGCGCAGACGCCGGCAACACCGGTATTGCTGAATCACCTCTCTGCGGTGCTCGATTCGGCAACCTATGCCGACGTGGCCGCATCGCCGTTTCTTCTGGCACAGTTCGCTGCATCGCGCGGCAAGATGCCGTTGACCTGGTTCGGCAAGCATACCTACCTCGAACTCTTCGATCCGCACGGTCTCGACGGCGCCCAGCTGGGTGATGTCGGCATTGCCCTCGGCGTCGAGACGCCGGGAGCCATCGCCGCGATTGCGCATCGGTACACCGGCCTCGGTGCGCCGTTCGACACCGCGACCGAACGCCGTGGCACCCCGCCGCAGAGTGAGCCGTTCTACCACACCTTCCGGCCCGGTGGTTTGGACGCGACCTCGCGTCGCACCATGCTCTGGATCATGGAGTATGCTGTTGACGCCGCACGGACACAGGCGCGCAAGGACTCGCTGCCCGACAACGACCGGGGCCGAGATCGCTTCCTCGCCGATCGCTACGACCCGACGCGGCTGCTCGCCGAGATCACGGGTGCGACCATGGCGATTCCCGTGGATGACATCACCCGCCTCGTGCGCACGATGGAGCGGCTGAACGTTGAGGTGATCCGCGAGGGCGAAGGCGCGATCATCCGGTTCCCATCGTTCACGCTCCGGCTGATTCCCGCCTGGGAACGGCCGGGGCTGCGCCGACTTGAGTTCTCGCTCAGCCGTGACGCCGAGGCCAACCCGTCGCTCCGTTTTGGTGGGCACTCACGGCTTCGCTTCGGTCCGGGGCGCGTGGCAGCGTGGGATTTTGCGCTGCCCTGAATCGGGCGCGATCCGAGGGAACTTCTGGTGGCCGCCGGGCATTGTAGTGGGGCAGGATTCGACCTCCAGGAGTGTTCTATGACCAGCATGAATCATCAGACCGCCGTCTTCGGTGGCGGCTGTTTCTGGTGTCTTGAAGCGATCTTCGACCGGCTCGAAGGAGTCGATCGGGTCGTGTCGGGCTACTCGGGTGGCGCACGCCCGGCGCCGAGCTACGAGCAGGTCTGCTCGGGGGCGACCGGACACGCCGAGGTGATCGAAGTCACCTTCGATCCGGCCATGCGGAGCTACCGCGAACTGGTGGAGCTCTTCTTCGCCTTCCACGATCCGACCACGCTGAACCGCCAGGGCCCCGACAGCGGGACGCAGTACCGGTCGGTCATCTTCACGACCACCCCGGAGCAGCCCGCCGTGGTGCGAGAGGTCATCGCCGCGCTGACCGCCGATGGGACCTTCGACGACCCGATCGTGACCGAGGTTGCACCGCTGGAACGGTTCTGGCCGGCTGAGGAGTACCACCAGCAGTACTTTCAACGGAACCCCAGTCGGGCGTATTGTGCAGCGATGATCGCGCCCAAGGTCGCCAAACTCCGTCAGCGGTACGCCGCGGTGGTCAAGTCGTGAACAGTGCCGGGAAGAAAGCGGTGGAGTGGATCCGGGCTGCGGCCTGGGCCCTTGGTATCTGGCTGGTACTGAGCACCTTCCTGGTGCAGGCCTACTTCATCCCCTCTCCCAGCATGGAGTCGACGCTCCTCGTGGGCGACGTGCTCTTCGTCAACAAGTTCCTCTTCGGTGCCAAGGTGCCGTTCATCAACGCGCACATGCCCGCCGTGCGCGAGCCGAAACACGGCGACATCGTGGTCTTCATCTCGCCGATCGAGGACTCCACGCTCGTGAAGCGTCTCATCGGGCTTCCCGGTGATACCCTCGAGATGAAGACCGGTGTCCTCTACCGCAACGGCAAGGCGCTCGAAGAGCCCTACGCCCAGCAACTCGAGCCCGACAATCGACTCGACCCGGGGACGCGGGCCGAGATGCGGGCGCTCCATCTGCCGCACTACATCGGTGCCGACAAGGCGAACTACCTCCCCGATGTTCACGACTGGGGTCCGTTGCTGGTGCCGCGCGATTCGCTCTGGATGATGGGTGACAATCGCGATCACTCGCGCGATTCGCGCTTCTGGGGCTTCGTGCCACGCACCAACGTGCGCGGCACACCGATCATCATCTACTACTCGTGGGATGCCGGTAGCTATCGGCCGCTCCCCTTCTTCACTGCCACCCGCTGGGGCCGGCTCTTCCACATCCCGCGATGAGCCTGCCGCTCACGCCGGTGACGCTCGACGGCAGCGTGGTCCGGCTCGAACCGCTGTCCCTTGACCACCTCGATGCCCTCGCCGAGGTCGGACTCGATCCCGACCTCTGGGCGCTCACGGTCGCGCGCGTGACCAATCGTGACGACCTGAAGCGGTGGATTGAATCCGCGCTGGTCGAAGCACGCGCCGGCCGCGCCTTGCCGTTCGTCACGGTCGAGCGCGCCAGCGGGCGGATTGCCGGCTCGACGCGCTTCGGCAACTACGCACCATTTGATGGCCGGGTGGAAATCGGCTGGACCTGGGTCGCTCGCGAATGGCAGCGCAGTGGCGTCAATACCGACGCGAAACTCCAGCTGCTGACCCATGCGTTCGAGACGCTCGGTTGCGGTCGCGTCGAACTGAAGACCGACGTGTTGAATCACCGATCGCGCAACGCGATGCTGCGTCTCGGCGCGCGGGAAGAAGGGATCCTTCGCAAGCACGCCCGCACCGAAGGCGGGCGGGTGCGGGACACGATCTATTTCAGTGTTGTCGACGACGAATGGCCGGAGGTGAAGCGCCGACTGCAGTCGCTGCTCGCTTCACAC
>JBDSMX010000096.1:0-8940 GCA_039915645.1 Gemmatimonadales bacterium
AGCATGGCGGGGGTGGGATTTGAACCCACGACCTCCGGGTTATGAGCCCGGCGAGCTACCAGACTGCTCCACCCCGCGTCGAGACACCGTTAGGTGTCGAATCCTGAGAGCCGAAGGCTCGAAGGAGCCCTCAACCGTGCGACGTACACCAGAGCGGGAAACGGGACTCGAACCCGCGACCCCAACCTTGGCAAGGTTGTGCTCTACCAACTGAGCTATTCCCGCAGCACCTGAGCGGACGCCGAACCTACCCGCGCCAGCCCTCCTTCGCAACTACTCCAGACCCGGCCAAAGTGGCGCCGGGAGTGGAGGCGAGGGGGATCGAACCCCTGACCTCGTGAATGCCATTCACGCGCTCTCCCAACTGAGCTACGCCCCCATTACCTTGCCGCGCTTCAACTTCGGGCGCCCGCCGAGGTAGCACGACAACCTATCCGGCGCGCCAAATAGTGTCAAGGAAATCGCTTGTCCGACGCTCCTACTCCTGCGCCACGCGTCCCCCGGACGACCTCCTTCGCCGACGAGGCCACCCTCGCCGAGATCCTGGCGGATGAGGCGGCCGCGAAGCGGAAACCCCGGAAACGGGAAACCGCCCGTTCCCTCGGTGTCCGCGACGCCGACCACGATAATCTCGATCAGTACCTCTACGAGGTCTCCCGGACCCCGCTGCTGACTTCCGACCAGGAAGTCGCCATCGCCCGGCGCGTCCGCAAGGGCGATGAAGAGGCGATGCAGGAGCTGGTGAAGCGCAATCTTCGCTTCGTCATTTCGGTGGCCAAGAAATACCAGAATCGCGGCATGGCCCTCACCGATCTCATTGGTGAAGGGAACCTGGGCTTGATGACGGCGGCGAAGAAGTTTGATCCCGATCAGGGCGTGAAATTCATCTCCTACGCCGTCTGGTGGATTCGCCAGTCGATCCTCGCCTCGCTCGCGCGGCAGGGACGCACCGTGCGGGTGCCGCTCAATCGCACCGCCGACCTGTCGCGAATCATCCGCACCGCCGAATCGATGCGCCAGGAACTGCGCCGCGAACCGACTCCTGAAGAACTCGCCGTCGCCACTGGACTCGCGCTCGACGTGGTACAATCGCTCGCGTCGCTCAACGTGGCCGAGGTACGGCTCGATGCGCCGCTCGACATGGACGGCGATCGTTCGCTGATCGATCGCTTCGTGGGCGTGGAGCACGTCGATCCCGAGACGCAGGTGATGGAGCGTTTCCTCACCGAAGAGATCGACCTCGCGTTGCGCACCCTGCCGCCGCGCGACTCGAAGGTGCTCCGCCTCTACTTCGGTCTCGACGGCGGTCGCGAGCACACCCTCGAGGAGATCGGCTCAATGCTCGGCGTCACCCGGGAACGGGTCCGTCAGCTCCGCGACCGTGCGCTCAAGCGGCTCAAGGAAGGGGATGTCGGGCGGGCGCTGGCGACGTACGCGGCGTAGAAGCACGAGAAGGGAGAAGGGAGAAGGGAGGAGGGAGAACGAGTTGTCGCCCTGAGCATCGCGAAGGGCCTCCGGGCTGGCCGACGCGACACGGCTCGCACAGCGCGTGGGCGACCCCCGAAGGCCCTTCACTTCGTTCAGGGCGACATCTCTCGTTTCCGCTTTTCCCTCTCGCTTCTCGCCTCTCGCTTCTCGTCTCCCTGAAATCCGCTTGGAGTTTCGCGTCGTAACCCCGGTGCAGCACCAATTTCCCACTCGCACCGGAGCTCGACTCAGATGTTTACTCGTCTCATCACGCTGGCCGTCCTGGTCGTCGCGGCCGTTCCGGCCCAGGCGCAGAATCCGATGGTCGGTGGAGCCGCGATGTACCGCAACAAGGACATCATCGACAACGCCGTGAACTCGAAGGACCACACCACGCTCGTGGCCGCAGTGCAGGCCGCCGGACTGGTCGAAACGCTAAAGGGGAAGGGACCGTTCACTGTCTTCGCGCCGACCAACGAGGCCTTTGCCGCGCTGCCCGCCGGCACGGTCGAAACGCTGCTCAAGCCCGAGAACAAGGCGACCCTTACCAAGATCCTGACCTACCACGTCGTCGCCGGGAAGTGGACCGCCAAGTCGGTGCTCAGGGCCATCGCCAAGGGGAAGGGCAAGGCCGTGGTGAAGACCGTCGCCGGTGAATCGCTGACGCTGATGACCAGCGGCGGCAAGGTGATGGTGAAGGACAGCAAGGGGAATGTTGCTACGGTGACGATCGCCGACGTGATGCAGAGCAATGGCGTGATCCACGTGGTGGACAAGGTGTTGATGCCGTAACTGATGGATGATGGATGATGGATGATGGGTGATGGATGATGGATAGGGTGGTGTCATCCTGAGCGAAGCCCGCGAAGCGGGCGAAGTCGAAGGATCTCTCCGATTGGGGAGGGGTCCTTCGACTTCGCGGCTCTGCGAGCCGCTCCGCTCAGGATGACACCTACCAGGACCTCTCGCTTCTCGCTTCTCGCTTCTCGCCCTAAGTTTCTCCCGTGCCCACCCTCAACCATCTGGTCTCCTCCGTTGGCATCGTGACCCGCCGCGCGGCGCGCGCCGTGCGCGACACCGCCACCTGGCGCCCCCTCCTCCTCGGCCAGATGCAGCGGCTCGGCGTCGAGTCAGTGCCGATCGGGCTCTTCATCGCCGTCTTCACCGGCATCGTCCTCGCCCTGCTGGCCTCCTACATCTTCACCGGCTCGGTGCCGCGCTACTTCGTGGGCGCGCTCGTCGGCAAGACGATCATGATGGAGCTCGGTCCGGTGCTCACCGGCATGGCACTCGCCGGTCGCGTCGGCGCCAACATCGCCGCTGAGATCGGCACCATGAAGGTCACCGAGCAGGTCGATGCGCTCGAGACCCTCGCCTACAATCCCGATTCCTATCTCGTGGTGCCACGCGTATTCGCGGCGACTGTGATGTTTCCAGTGGTGACCGCCTTCGCGGTGATCGTCGGCGTCGGCGCGGGGTGGATCACTGCCACGGCGCTGCTCGATCTTTCGAATTTCGAGTTCGCCAAGGGACTCAAGTTTTTCTACCACTTCAAGGATCTCTGGTTCGGCCTCCTCAAGAGCGCGTCGTTCGGCTTTGCCGTCGCACTGCTCGGCGCGCATCGCGGGCTCTCGACCACTGGTGGCGCCGAGGGTGTCGGCCGAGAGACCACGCGCGCCGTGGTGCTCGGCTGCGAGGCGATCCTGGTGCTCGACGCCTTCTGGGCGCTGGTACTGCTGTGATCCGTTTTCTCGACGTGCACAAGCAGTTCGGCGAGCGCGTGGTGCTCAACGGGTTTTCGCTCGACGTGCCCGACGGGAAGACCACGGTGCTCATCGGAGCCTCGGGCTCGGGAAAGAGCGTCACCCTCAAGCACGTGGTGGGACTGCTGCGCCCCGACAGCGGCTCGGTGGAAGTCGACGGTCGCGCGGTCGAGACGCTCGACACCGATGCGCTCGCTGCCCTGCGCCGCGAGATCGGCTTCGTCTTCCAGTCGGCCGCGCTCTTCGATTCCCTCACGATCGAGGAGAACATCCGCCTCGGCCTGCTGCGGCAGCAACTCGACCCGGATGAGATCAATGCCCGGGTGACCCGTTCCCTTGGCATCGTGGGCCTCGCCGACGTGCTCGACCGGCACCCGGCTGAACTCTCCGGCGGGATGCGCAAGCGCGTCGGGATCGCCCGGGCGATCGCCCTGCAGCCGCGTTACATTCTCTGGGACGAGCCGACGACCGGTCTCGACCCAGTGACCTCCGCCACGATGGATCTCCTGATGCGCCGAACCCGCGATGAACTCGGCGTCACCTCCCTGATCGTGACCCACGACATGCGCTCAGCGTTCACGGTCGGTGATCGCATTGCGATGTTGCACGAAGGGCGCGTGCGGGCGCAGGGCAGTGTGGCCGAGATCCAGGCTTCCCCCGATCAGCTGGTCCAGCAATTCATCAACGGGCGACCGGAATGACGCGTTCGCGTGATTTTTCCGTCGGCGCTGCCGTCATCGGCTCGATTGTCGTGGTGATCGCCGCGGCACTCTGGCTGGGTGGCATCGGCCCTCGCGGCGCGAAGTCGCTCTACACGGCGCGCTTCCGCACCGTGGGCGGCGTGAAGGCCGGCGATCCCGTCGTCTTGCGCGGCGTCAAGGTCGGGCGTGTCGAGGCGGTGCGACTCGCGGAAGGCGACTGGGTCGAGACCGATCTGCGGATGGTGGCACCCGACGAAATCCCCGATCAGCCGGTGGCGATTGCGGTGTCGGCGTCACTCTTTGGCGAGTGGCAGGTCGCCGTCACCGATTCCGGCCGGGCGCCGAATGATCCGGATGTGCGGCAGGCTCTCGCCGAGGCGCGCATCGGGTCAAATGGTCGCTGGCCCGGCGCCACTCTTCCCGACATCGGACAGCTCACGGCGCAGGCGAGCCGCATTGCCAGCGACATCGCGGTGGTCACCAACCGGGTCTCCGGCGCGGTGGACTCGCAGTCGATCGCCGACATCCGCGGCTCGGTTCGCGATCTCCGGCGGATGGCGGATCAGCTGGTGAACTTTACGCAGCGGCAGACCGGCGCGATGGACAAGGTGGTCGGCAATGCGGCCAACAGCTCCGATGACATCGCGAAGGCGAGCCAGCATCTGCAGGCTACGCTCTCACGGGTGGACTCGTCGACATCATCGGGCGAACTCAATGCGATGGTGCATGATGCCCGCGATGCCACCGCACAACTCAAGGCATCGAGCGGCGACCTGCGTGAGCTGACGCAGGCGGCCCGCGACCAGCGCGAGCGTCTGGTGCATATCATCACCAGCACGGACAGCGTCCTGACGCGATTGCAACAGGGACAGGGGACTCTGGGGTTGCTCTCGACCGACTCGACGCTCTATCGTGAAGCCACCAAGACGGTGGTGCAGTTGCGAACACTGCTTGCGGATATTCAAGTGAATCCGCGCAGATATTTCCGATTCTCAGTCTTTTAATGAGAGAAGAGAAACGAGAGAAGTGAGAAGGAGTTGTCATCCTGAGAGTAGCCCGCGAAGCGGGCGAAATCGAAGGGCCTCCTCCTCTCTCATCTCTCCTCTCTCATCTCTCGCGAGTGTTGATTTTCTATGGCTTCCAAAAAGCGCGCTGAACGCGAAGTCTCTGCTGGCGGTATCGTGTTCCGACGCGATCCCGACCAGACCGCGCGCTTCCTGCTGATCCGGGATTCCTACCAGCACTGGGGCTTTCCGAAGGGGCACCTCGAGGATGAGGAGACCCCGGCCGACGCGGCGATGCGCGAGACGCGGGAAGAGACCGGCCTCGAGCAGCTCAACCATATGGGGCCGATCCGGATCATCGATTGGCACTTCCGCTTCCGCGGCCGCTACATCCACAAGTTCTGCCATTTCTTCCTGTTCGAATCGCCGGCGGGCGATGCCGTGCCGCAGGTCGACGAAGGGATCACCGCGGTACGCTGGGAAGTGCTCGACAAGGCACTCGAGGTGCTCAGCTACGACAATGCCCGTGGCGTGCTCCGCCGCGGCGCCGAGATGGCGCGCACCCTGGTCGCCGTGGGGCAGGGCCGTCCCAAGGGCCGCCCGGCTCCGCTTCCCCCCGCCGCGACGATCTGACCCCAAGTGGGTCGCGCTCGCGCCGCGCGGTAGATTGATTCGTGCCGACGCGACGCGCCCAACGAGTTGGATCGATGCCGGTCGTGGCGGCGCTGCTCGAGCGGCGCCCCGCGATTCTGGCGCTCCGTCGCGCGCTCCCCGCATCCGTTGCCCGGCTCCTCACCGCCCGCTCGCCGACCCATCTCGCCGCACTGCTCTCTCGCAACATCCTCGAAGCGATCATCCTCGGACCGGAATCGGTGCGCGGTGTCGTGCTGCAATCGTTGAGGCGCGACTTCCCGGGTGTTCCGCTCCTCCTCTATGCACCGTTGCGCTCCGATGATGCCGACCTGGTCCTTCGGGCACACCGCGATCGGATCGCCGCGCTGGCGCTCGAGGGGCTCGATGAGCCGGTGATGAGTCGATTGATCCACCGCCACGGGCTCACCGCGCGGCGGCGCGACGAACTGGTCCCCCTCGGCGCCCGGCTCGGGCTAGTGGAACCCTTGCAGCAGCGGGCCTGGGCCGAGGTAGTGGCGGGAGCGCCTGGGGGTCTCACGACCGAGGTACTGGCACGTAGACTCAAGGTGCGGCGGGAGACCCTTTCCCGGAGCTTCGCGGCCGGGGGCGCCCCATCTCTCAAGCGGGCGATTGACGCGGTCCGGCTGGTGGCGGCTGGCCAGCTTCTGGGGAACCCCGGGTACCGGGTCGAGGATGTCGCGCGATTGCTCGGTTTTTCCTCGGTTTCGCTGCTCCAGCGCACGGCGCGGCGGACCTTCGGGGTCTCGGCCCGGGGGATGGCGCTCCTCGATGGCAGCCATCTCGCGACAGCCCTGCAGGCGGACGGCCCCCCTGCGGGATGGGCGTAACCTGCGGCTTGTATGGCCGGGCGCTTTGTGACTATTTTCACAAGCTATACAGGAACCTGATTCACCCCTCTTCCGACCGAGTACCATGGCGACGGATTCGATGCTCCGCCCCGGCGAACTGAAGGACATTCTCCTCAAGGAGATCGAGGCAGCCGACCTCGGCTCGATGGACGTCAATGACGTCGGCACCGTCCTGGAAGTGAAGGACGGCATCGCGCTCATCTACGGCCTCAAGCGGGCGATCGCGGGCGAAATGCTCGAGTTCACCGCGCGCGAAACCGGCGATACCATCGTCGGCCTCGTGCTCAACCTCGAGCAGGACTCGGTCGGCGCCGCCATCATGGGCGACTATCTGAAGCTCAAGGAAGGCGACGAGGTGCGTTGCACCGGCCGCCTCCTCGAGATCAAGACTGGTCCCAAGATGCTCGGCCGCGTGGTCGACGCCCTGGGTCTCCCGGTCGACGGTCTCGGTCCGATTGACACGGTGAATGCGCGTCCGGTCGAAATGATCGCGCCGGGCATCATCGTCCGTCAGCCGGTGACCGAGCCGCTGCAGACCGGCATCAAGGCGATCGACGCGATGATTCCGATCGGCCGTGGCCAGCGCGAGCTGATCATCGGCGACCGTGGCACCGGCAAGACGGCCATCGCGATCGACACGATCATCAACCAGAAGGGCACCGGCGTCGTCTGCGTCTACGTCGCCATCGGTCAGAAGCGCTCGACCGTGGCCACCGTGGTGCAGAAGCTCAAGGATGCCGGCGCGATGGATTACACCATCGTCGTCGTCGCCTCGGCCTCCGATCCGGCGCCGCTGCAGTTCATCGCTCCGTACACCGGCTGCGCGATCGCCGAGTATTTCATGTATGAAGAGGGGAAGGCGACCCTCTGCGTGTACGACGACCTCTCCAAGCAGGCCGCCGCGTACCGCCAGATGTCGCTGATTCTCCGTCGTCCGCCGGGCCGCGAAGCGTACCCGGGCGACATCTTCTACCTGCACTCCCGTCTGCTCGAGCGTGCGGCCAAGATCAGCGTGGATCCGGAGCTGACCAAGAACGACCCGCGCATCAAGGTGCCGGGCGGTTCGCTCACGGCGCTGCCGATCATCGAGACCCAGGCCGGTGACGTGTCGGCGTACATCCCGACCAACGTGATCTCGATCACCGACGGCCAGATCTTCCTGCAGACCGACCTCTTCTACGCCAACGTCCGTCCGGCCGTCGACGTCGGCATCTCGGTGTCGCGCGTCGGTGGCAATGCGCAGATCAAGGCGATGAAGAAGGTCGCCGGTCCGCTCCGTCTCTCGCTGGCGCAGTACCGCGAGCTCGAGGCCTTCGCGCAGTTCGGTTCCGACCTCGACGCCGCCACGCAGCGCCAGCTGGCGCGTGGCGCCCGCATGGTCGAGATCCTCAAGCAGCCGCAGTACCAGCCGGTATCGGTCGAAGAGCAGATCGCGGCGCTCTATGCCGTGACCAATGGCCACCTCGATGCAGTCGAGGTCAAGAACGTCCGTCAGTGGGAAGCAGACTTCCTCGCCTGGGTGCGCACGTCGCGTTCGCAGGTGCTCGAACTGCTTCGCGAGAAGAAGGCGCTGACCGATGACGTCGAGGCCGAGCTGAAGTCGGCGATCGAAGCGTTCATCCCGATGTTCTCGCCGGCGTAAGATGGCAACGAATCGTGCGCTCAAGGGGCGCATCCGCTCTGTCACCAACACGCGCAAGATCACGCGGACGATGGAGCTGGTCGCCACGTCCAAGCTCAAGCGTGCGCAGGATCGCGTGGTGGCGGCCCGGCCGTACGCCGAGGCGCTGCGTCAGGTCATTGCCGACCTGGTGACGCCCGATCTGGCGGATCAGTTCCCGCTGCTGCGTCGTCCGCTGCCGCCGAGCAAGGGCGGTCCGGCGCGCGCGGTGGTGATCCTGCTCACCTCGAATCGCGGCCTTGCGGGTGGCTTCAACGCCAACCTGATCAAGGAAGCGCGTCGCCGGATCGAGGCGCTCGAGAGCGAGGGGTATCAGGTCGAGCTGGTTGGTGTCGGCAAGAAGGGCGTCGGCTTCTTCCGCTACGTCGGCCGCAAGTTCCGCAGTGAGCGTCCCGACATCGGCGATCGTCCCACGGCCGATCACGCTGCCTCGCTGGTCGAGGAGCTGATGGTCGAGTATGCCGAGGGAAAGATCGGCGTGGTGGAACTGGTGCAGTCGCAGTTCATCAGCGTGCTCACGACGCCGCCGGTGACGATGCGCATTCTGCCGATCGATGCTCCGGCGAGTCGCGCCGAAGGGATGCGTCCGGACTACATCCTTTCGCCTGATCCGGCCACGCTGCTGGAGCAGGTGTTGCCGCTCTACGTTCGCAACATGGTGTATCGCGGACTGGTCGAGACGGTGGCGGCCGAGCAGGCAGCGCGTCGCACTGCAATGAAGAATGCGACCGACAACGCTGGTGACCTGATCGACAAGCTCAAGCGGACCTACAACCGTCAGCGGCAGGCGCAGATCACGCAGGAAATCGCGGAGCTGGTGGG
>JBDSMX010000124.1:0-12288 GCA_039915645.1 Gemmatimonadales bacterium
ACGGCAGAGGCAATGCCGATTCCGCTGCTCGGGAGTGTTCCCAGTTGGCCGAAGAGGAAGATGATGCCGAACAGTGACAGAATCACGAAGTGGCCGGCCAGCATATTGCCGAACAGACGAATCGCCAGCGCGATCGGCTTCACCATCTTCGAGAGAATTTCGATCGGCGCCATGGCGACGGTCATCGCCGCACCGCCAACGCCATCCATTCCTTCGATGTGCGGGAAGATGGTGCCCATGTAGCCCTTGAAGCCAAGCTTGACCATGCCGCCGATCTCGATGGTCAGGAACGCGATCACGGCGAGTGCCGCCGTCACCGCGAGGTTGCCGGTAGGCGAGGCGCCGAACGGCATCAGGCCCAGCAGGTTCATCATCAGGATGAAGAAGAAGAACGCCATGATGAGCGGCGCGTAGCGCGGTCCCATCTCGTGGCCGATGTTGGCGATCGCGATCTCATTGCGGACAAAGATCACGAATGCTTCCATTGCGCCGGCGTAGCCACCGGGTGCGCGTCCCTGGGCACGTGCCTTGGCAATACCGCGGGCCGCGATCCAGAGGAGCAGCACTCCGAGAACGGCGGCGATCAGCAGGAAGACCACATGTCGCGTCGGAGACAGATCGATCACCAGCGAGCCGATGCGAATCGGTTCCCACTGCGGCAGGTGAATCGTGCCGAAGGGTGCGAAATCGAGTTCGTGCGCGTCGCCCGTGTGGTGGAACACCATCTCGGCGATGTCGAAAGGCTCTTGTCCGTCGCTCATCGGTCCAGTCGTGTCTCCAGATACAGCAGAGGGAGGATGACTCCCAGGTATCCCAGCGCCGCGCCCAGCAGGGAGAACCCCTCTCCCCCGAGCATCATCGCTACCCCAATCAGGGCCACTCCACCGAACCGGAGTGCCATCCCGATTGCATACACTTTCAGGCGGTCGACAGTCGCCGGGACGCCGAGGCGCCTCGCCAGCCGGTCAGCCAGGAGCTGGATCAGCGTCGCGAGCCCCCCGAAGAAGAGGGCCGCCTTCGCGCCCGGCATTCCCCAGAGCCACGCCGAGATCAGCGTCATTCCAGCGGTGCAGACCACGCCCCAGCCGAGGCGGCGCCGCTGATCACCCACTCTTGCTGCCGGACCCCTTCGACTGCCGGCCAATCCGCTGCCAGAGCCAGAACCCGCCGAGAGCCATACCCAGCACCATCCCGAGGATCGTCAGCAACGGCGCCGTATGGAGGCGGCCGTCGAGCCAGAATCCCACCAGGGTGAACCCCGCCAGGGCCAGGGCAAAAGTGATCCCGACCGACATCAGGGCGTACCCCTCGCCGATCGCTCGATTCGAGCCTTCGTCGGGGTCTTTCACGGGGCGGAAAGTACGGGCTTGTGAAAACTTTCGCAAGCGATTCCAGCGGGCTTCCGGGGGAGTTTTGGGGGCGGCGGAAACCTTCATGGAGTGTTGGGCGTAACCCCAACAGCAATGAGAAGGGAGAAGGGAGAAGGGAGAAGGGGAAAAGCCCCGAGTACCTTATATGCCGCGCTGCCAGAAGGTAGCCGGACCCGATTTCCCTTCTCCCTTCTCCCTTCTCCCATCTCCCTTCTCTGGCGACTGTGCCCCGATGACCGCTGATTCCACCGACGTCCACCAGCTCGCCCGCCTCGCCGATGCCATCGCCGCCCTCCGAACCCAGGTCGCAGCCCGGGTGGTGGGCCAGCACGAGGCCGTCGACGGGATCGTGACCGCGATTCTGGGCGGCGGACACGCCCTCCTGGTCGGCGTCCCCGGTTTGGCCAAGACGCTGATGGTCTCGACCGTGGCCGAGGCGCTGGCGCTGTCGTTCAACCGGGTGCAGTTCACCCCGGACCTGATGCCGGGCGATATCACCGGCACCGAGCTGGTGGAGGAGGATCCGGCCACCGGCAAGCGTCATTTCCGTTTCGTCCCGGGACCGATCTTCGCCTCGGTGGTGCTGGCCGACGAAATCAACCGGACCCCACCCAAGACCCAGGCCGCCCTGCTGCAGGCGATGCAGGAACGGACCGTGACCGTTGCGGGGCAGACCTATCCGCTGCCGAATCCCTTCTTCGTGCTGGCGACCCAGAACCCGATCGAGCAGGAGGGGACCTACCCCCTCCCCGAGGCGCAGCTCGACCGTTTCATGCTCGAGCTGCGGGTGGGCTATCCGTCGCGGAGTGAGGAGGAGGCGATCGTCACGCAGACCACCGGCACCCACAAGGGAAGCGTGAGTCAGGTCGTCGACGCTGCGGCGCTGGTCGAGATGCAATCGCTGGTGCGCCGGATTCCGGTGTCGCAGTCACTCATCGCTGCCGCCGTGTTGCTGGCGCGGATGACGCGGCCGAATGAAGCCGAGGCGCCGTCGCTGGTGCGCGAGTACGTCGAGTGGGGTGCCGGGCCCCGTGCATCGCAGTACCTCGTGCTCGGCGCCAAGGCACGCGCGGCGATGGATGGCAGGCCGCAGGCCGATCTCGAGGATGTGAAGGCGATCGCGCCTGCCGTACTGCGTCACCGAGTGATGACGAACTTCTCGGCCGAGGCAGCGGATCGGAGCAGTGAGGATGTGGTGATGGAGTTGATTGCGGAGGGGAGCTGGATGAACGGGTGAGTTAGAGCGAAGGGAGGAGGGAGAAGGGAGAAGGGAGAAGGGAGAAGGGAGAAGAGCGATCGTGTCCTCGTGAGCGGAGGGAAGGGATCTCTTCTCCCGAACGCCCCACCCAGGACTCAAGGGGCCAACCCCTGGGGGGACTCGCTCGGTACGGGAATGAAGATGGAACACCCCGTTCCAGAGTCAATCAAGGGAAAACCCTGAGATTTGGACCATTTTTCGGAGAAAAAATCCTCTGGAATGTGCGCCACGACTGGCTTGCAGCGATTCACCCGCGCGAAAATTAAGGAGCAAAACTCAGGGTTTTCCCTCGTTTTCTTTTGAACCGCACTCCCCTACTCTTTTCTCATCCCCTGAAGGCCACGTACCCCGGAGCTCCCGATGTCTGCGGATGACCACCGTATCACGCTGGCCGAGGCGATTGCCTATACCCACGCGTGGCAGAAATCCAACCCGGATGAAACCCGTGCCTGGATGCTGCCGCGAGGAATCATTGATGAAATCCTCAAGCAGCCACTCTGCGCGGGTATTCGCGTCTACGCGGGACTCGTCCGCGGATCGGAGAGCCTGATCTGGGTAGGGACCGATGCGAACGGCAAAGACCTGGTCGATGGCCCGATCGCAGAGGAGTGTTACGATTGCCCGCCAATTTGCGATAGCACCTCACCGCTGCTGGCACCTCCGAGGTGAACCTCGATGCACTGAGGCCGATCGCTGTTTGGATTGTCAGTGTCGGATTCTTCCTTGGATTCGCCGCGCCGGCGATTGTGTTCCCGCGCTCGCGCCGTTCGGCCGTGGCGCGGGCATTTTTCTGGTGGCTCTTCGCCGGTGCAGTAAGTAACGGATTGGGATTAGTCTTCGCGAAACTGTTCCACTCAAACGCGGAGCTCTACAAAGTCTATCGCTTGACCTCCGTGGCACTTCTCGCGTGGATCGCCCACCTGTCATTTCCCGGAGAGAAGACCCGTCGCGGGATCACTGTCGCCGCAGCAGCCTACGCGGCGCTCTGGACCACGGTGTGGGCGATGGGCCTCGAACCCCGGGGCACCTTCGCCATCTACACATCCCCCGGCGAGAAGCTGGTGAACGTGATCGTCGGCGTGATGCTGATCAGTTCGGCGATCAGCAACTCCGCCTTTCCGCCACTGAGGCAAGCCGCCTCCTGGCTCGGGATTGGACTGGTATTGGCAGGGGCTACCGGGATCGCAGCATATCCGTTGAGTCAAGCCATGCAAGCAGCCTCACCTGCCCATTCGTGGATGGTGAAGCCGTTCGCCTCGATCTTCGGGCACGTCGGGCTGGTGCTCTGGTGCATTCCCTACTGGAAGAAGAACGTGGTATGGACGCAGTAGTCTGGTCGATTGTCCTCACGGCAGCCATCGGCGTCATTATGGCGGTCGTGCTCATCTGGGCGATGAATTCGGTCCAGAAGGAACGCACCCGCGCCGCGGTGGACTGGGGCCGCAAACTCCTTGACGCGCAGGAAGAAGAGCGCCGCGGTATCGCCCGTGAATTGCACGATGGCATCGTGCCAGGCCTCGAATCGATCGGGATGGAGCTGCGAAAGGCCGGTGTCGAGGACGGAACCAATCGTGCCTCCGCGCTGGCACAGCAGCTCCGCAGCTTGAGTCGCGGGCTTCATCCCGGCACCCTCGACCATCTCTCGCTGGTCGGCGCCCTCGAACACCTGGTCGCCTCGGAGGAGCGTGAGGGCCTGGTGGTCACCCTCGACAGCGACGACCTCCCCGAGCTCGACTTCGCCCACCGCCTTGCCGGCTACCGGATCGTGCAGGAAGCAATCAACAATGCCCGCCGGCACGCCGCCGCCAGACACATCGAAATCAGCATCGATGCCAGCGCCACCGCTGTCGACATCCGCATTCACGATGACGGCAAGGGCTTCGTCGTCCCGACCGACAACAAGCTCGCCTCCCTCGGCCTCCGCTCCATGCGCGAGCGCGCTTCCGCCCTCGGCGGCACGCTCACCATCGCGAGTGCGCCCGGCGAAGGGACGGTGATCCATGCCCACCTGCCGCTGCCGAAGCTCGCGTGAGTGGATTGCTTACTGGCCGAACGGTACTGATCGCCGACGATCATCGGCTCTTCGCCGAAGGCGTCGCCCTGATCCTGCGCGAAGAGGGATGCAGCACCATCATCGTGACCGAGCACGATCAGATCCTGACCACGCTCTCGGCGATGACACCCCACTTGCTGGTACTCGACCTCGCCTTCGGTGACGAGAGCGCAATGCCGCTGCTGCTGCAGATACGGCAGGAGCGGCGCCACCTCCCGATCCTGGTGATCAGCGCATCGGAGGAATCGGTCATTGTCGAACGGGTGCGTGACACCGGCGCGGCCTATCTGGGGAAGAGTGAGGCCGGCGCCAACGTGGCCACGGTGATCGCAGCAATATTCGCGGGGACCTACGCCCCGCCGAAGACGCCGGCCCGCCGAAGCGTTTCGAAGACGACGCAGAAGATCGGCACCGTGAACCTCAATCGCCTTCACGTCGATGTGCTGCGACTGGTGCGTCAGGGGCGCAGCAACCCCGAGATTGCGAAGCACATCGGCCGGGCGATCAAGACCGTGGAATCACACATCAGCATTCTCTATGCGCGCACCGGCGTCGCCAATCGCGCCCAGCTGATCCGCTGGGCCAATGAGCACGCGAAAGAGCTGCACGAGCCGGAAAGCGGAACGTAAGAGAAGAGAGAAGCGAGAAGCGAGAAGCGAGAAGCGAGACCGACGATCCTAGCGGGGGAGAGTGGCAGGGAGGTCTGCGAGCACGTAGGCCATCACCGCCATCGTCGCGATGCACTTCCGCAACTCGTCGCGATCGATCACCGTCATCATGTCGGCCTCGGTGTGGTGATACCAGAAGTACTTCGCATCATCCACATCGAGCGCGAAACCGGGAACTCCTTCACGAAGGATCGGCCCGACGTCCGCCTCGCCATCACCCATCTCCACCCGCCCGGCGCCGATCCGGTTGAGCAGCGCGCCAATCTGCTTCGCCAGTGCCAACCCTGCCGCGCTCCCCTGGAACCGGAAGCCGTAGGGCCGGAAGACGCCGTTGTCGGATTCGATGGCGGCGACGTGCTGCGCGAGTTCGGCCTTATGGGTATCGCGATAGGCGGTGCCACCGCGGGTGCCGTTTTCCTCGTTGGTCCAGAGCACCACCCGAATCGTCCGCTTCGGCTTGAGGCCGAGCTCCTTGATCAGCTTGAGCGCCTGCCAGGCGGCGACTGAACCGCCGCCGTCATCCATCGCGCCCTGTCCGACATCCCAGGAATCGATGTGACCACCGAGCACGACGACCTCGTCGGGGCGCTCACTGCCACGAATCTCGGCGACGACATTGCGCGAAGGAGCGTCAGCCTCGGTGCGGGCCTCCATCTTCAGCGTGATCTGCGGCACCACACCGCGCCGCTGCAGCCGGTGCAGCAGTTCAGCATCCTCAACGCTCACCGCCGCATACGGAATCGACGGCACCGCGGGATCGTATCGCGTGCCACCGGTATGTGGTGTCGCGAGCGACTGCGGCGTGAGTGAGCGCACCAGCGCGGCTACAGCGCCAACCCGGGCCGCCGCGACGGCGCCGGTGCTGCGATACGGTTGCACCGTGCGATAGGCGAGCATCGGTGCTACGTCGGCGGCGAAGGGCACATCGAAGAGGACGATCTTTCCCTTCGCCTCACTTGCCCTGGCCGTGAGATCGTCGAACGATGTCACCACCAGCACCGGTGCGGTGATTCCCGCTGTTGGCGTGCCGACCGAGCCGCCGAGGCCGAGGATCTGCAACGGCACCCGGCGCGGGGCAACGAGCGTGGCCGATTCGGCGCCGCGGATCCAGTGCGGCACCATCACCGGCTCACCACGCACGGCGTCGAAGCCGTCGGCCTGCATCCGCGCGATGATCCAGTCGATGGCGGACTCGAGCGACGACGAGCCGCTGAGCCGATGCCCGAAGGTGTCGGTGAGTTCGGCGAGCCGGCTGTAGCCGGTGGTGTCGGTCAGCGCGGCCGAGAGAAGTCGGTCGGCCGCGGCGCGAGTGCGATCGGGAATACCTTGGGCCGGGAGCAGCGCGGGAAGGGCGAGCAACAAGGTGGCAGCAAGTCGGAGCGATCGCATCGGGCCTGTAGGGCAGAGGTTGCATCGAAGGTAACAACCCTGAAATGCGAACGGACTCCGCGGCTCGTCACTGTGACGAACCGGGAGTCCTGCGGGGGGAGATCCTGCGGTGACCGGTGCGGAGGCAAAACGTCCGGCCTACTGGTATAGATGCACCGACCCCGAAAAGCGTTGCGCGCCGGGGTCCGCGCAGTTCAGGGCGTGAGCCGCGCGATTGAGGTGAGGTCGAGCCGGCGGAATTCCACCTCGGAACCTTCAGACTGGATCGCGATCTGACCATGACCGGCGGTGCCATTCGTTCCAGAATTCACGAGCGTGCCATTGACCCAGACTTTCACCGATCGGCCGACTGCTTCGACCACCAGCCGATTCCATTCGCCGAGCGGACGCTCCGAATCATCGGTGAGATTCCGGATCCGCCGCTCCTTCCCTTCGGTCGCTCCCCACTTCTCGCGCGGGCCGCGCCGCGCCACCATGTCGGGGACGGTGATGTCCTCGAGGATGCACCAGAAGTCGCCGGCGTTGCCCGATTCCATCTGGACCTCGAGCGAACGCGGAAACATCCCGTAGAGGGCGCGCGGCGTCGAGGCGTGGATGAGCACTCCCGCATTGCCGGGTTTGCCGGTGAAGCGGTACTCGACCTCGAGCCGGTAGTTGCGGAAGACCGAGTCGGTGATCAGGTGGCCGCCGGGCGTGCCGAGGGTCACCAGGCGGCCGTCGCGGACGACGAACGGATTGCGGGTCGTGTCGTTGCCGTCCTGTGCCGGGACATCGACATGCCAGCCGGCGAGGTCGTGGCCGTTGAAGAGCGGCTTCGGCTTGGGGGCCGCGGCGGCGCCGAGGGCGGCCGAGGCGGCGAGGGAGAGGAGGATGGCTTTCATCCCCAAACATACGCTCAAATCCCCCTCTCGCCTCTCGCCTCTCGCCTCTCGCTTCTCGCTTCTCGCTTCTCGATGCAACCCTCCGCCCTCTCGCCTCGTCCTATACCCATTAGTATCTTATGCCTTACTCTCTCACCCCTCCCCAAAGCCGGACCCCGCAATGACGCGACCGCCGATGATGCTGCTCAAGGGCACCCTCGATGTCCTGATCCTCAAGACCCTGAGCTGGGGGCCGACCCACGGCTACGCCATTTCGCGCTGGATCCACCAGGTGACCGGCGATGAGCTCAAGATCGAGGAGGGGGCGCTCTACCCCGCGCTCCGGCGGCTTGAGGAGAAGGATCTCATCGATGCCAAATGGAAGACCACCGCGACCGGCCGCGAAGCGAAGGTGTACCGACTGACCGCGGCCGGCCGGGAACAGTTGAACGTCGAGGTCAGCTCCTGGAGTCGCTACGTGACGGCGATGTCGCGCGCGCTCGAGGCTCGCCCCACCGGGGTGATCTCGTGAGACCCGACGCGCACGAGCCGTTGCCGCTCTCGAACCAGAAAGCGGTCGACGAGGACATTCGCCTCGAGATCGCGCAGCATATCGAGTTGCGCACCGAGGAGCTCATCGCCGACGGGATGTCGCCCGACGCCGCGAGGGCCGAGGCGTTGCGGGCCTTCGGCAGCGTCGACGAGGTGTCGCGTGAATGCCGCGAGATCACCACGCGCGCCCGCAAGGGAAAGCGGCGCGCCGAACGCTTCGGGGCGCTGCGGCTCGATCTCACCTTCGCGTTGCGGATTCTTCGTCGCAGTCCCGGCTTCACCATCGGCGCGGTGCTCACACTCGCGCTCGGCATCGGCGCCAACACCGCGATCTTCTCGGTCGTCAACGGCGTCATTCTCCGGCCGCTCCCCTACGATCATCCGGCGCAACTCATCGACCTCCGAGAGCAGCACGAGAAGGGCGGCGAGTCGGACGTGCCCTGGCTCAACCTGATGGACTGGCGCGAACGCTCGCGCTCATTTCAGGGGATCGCCGCCTACGGCAGCAACGTGAGCACCCTGCTCGGCGCCGACATCCCGTCGCGAGTGCGGACCACCTCGGTCTCCGAGGATTTCTTCCGGGTGATGCGAGTGCAGCCCGTGCTGGGTCGGCTTCCCGGGCCCGAGGATCACCGCCCCGGAGCCCCTCCCGTGGCCGTGGTGAGCTATCGCTTCTGGAAGGATCGCCTCGGCGGCACCAGAGATATTGGCTCGCGGCGACTCCGCACCGAGTTCGATTTTCAGGTCATCGGCGTGCTGCCGGAGCGATTCGATTTTCCGAGTGAAAGCGATGTCTGGTATCCGCTCGACCTCTATGGCTACAACCTCAGTCGCACGGCGCACAATTGGTCGGTCGTCGGGCGCCTCAAGGATGGCGTGAGCGCGGAGGCTGCCGATCGCGAACTCGATGCCATCACCCAGCAGATGCGGCCGACTCTGCTCCCCGACTTCGATGCCGTCGGTGCCACGGTGGCGCCGCTGCAGGAGATCCAGACCGGTTCGCTCAAGCGGCCACTGATGATCCTGCTCGCGGCCTCGACCCTGCTCCTGCTCGCTGCCTGCACCAACCTCGCCAGCAGCATGCTCGCGCGAGGCACGGCGCGTGCCCACGAACTCGCGATCCGCGCGGCAATCGGTGCCGGCCGCGGGCGACTTGTGCGCCAGATCTTCACCGAGTCGCTCGTGATTGCGCTGCTCGGCTGCGTCGGCGGTCTCGCGCTCGCCTGGGTGCTGATGCGCTCGCTGCTCACTCTGGCACCGATCGAGATGATTCCAGTCGATGGCGCCCACCTCGATGGCCGCGTGCTGACGTTCTCGATGGTGGTGACTTTCCTCACGGCGGCGCTCTTCGGCCTGATGCCAGCACTGCGGATGTCGAGCGTGAGGCCCGCGCTCGCGATGCGCGAGGGGAGCCGCCACAGCGGCTCGCGGCGGAGTCGCCAGCTCTGGTCGACACTCGTCACCGTAGAGGTTGCGCTCGCGGTCATCCTGCTCTGCGGTTCCGGACTCCTGCTGCGTTCGTTCGCCGCGATCACCGCGATCGATCCCGGCTTCAAGCCTGAGGGCGCCCTGACCACATTGATCGACCTCCCCGAGGTCAGCTATCCCGACGTGCAACAAGCCGTGGCCTTCCACGATCGACTCCTCGCCGATCTGCGCAATGTGCCGGGCGTGGTCGCGGTGGGAATCACCAACCGCTTGCCACTCGAGGGCGACAACCCGAGCGGCGCGATCCAGGTCGAAGGGAAGCCGCTGCTCAAGGCGTACCCGATCACCGGCTACGCCATCTATCGAACCGCGAGCCCAGGCTATTTCGCGGCGATGGGCATGCGGCTGATCCGTGGTCGTGACATCGCGCTCAGCGACAACGCCACGGCAGTGCCGGTGGTGGTGATCACCAAGTCCTTCGCCGACCGCGAGTGGCCCGGCGAGGATCCCCTCGGCAAGCAGCTGCGGGTGATGGGGATGGACGACGGCCTGCTCCGCCCCTACGCCAGCGTCATCGGCGTGGTGGCCGACATTCCTCACGGCCCGATCGTGGGCAAGCGGAACGAGGCGTACTGGTACCCCTACCCGCAGATGCCGAAGCGGACCCGTTCGATGTCGCTGGTGGTGCGCACGGCGGCCTCGCCGGCATCGTTCGCGCCGATGGTCGCCAAACTGGTGCACGCCATTGATCCGACCATTCCGCTCGAGTTCCGGACCATGGCAGAGCGCATGGCATCGTCGATCGCCGACCGCCGCTTCACCATGCTGGTGCTGCTCTCGTTTGCCGTGGTCGCACTACTGCTCGCCGGAGTGGGGATCTATGGTGTGGTGTCGTACACCGTGGCGCAGCGCACTCGCGAAATCGGCATTCGCATTGCCCTCGGCGCGCGCCCATCGGCGATGCAACGCCTGGTGCAGGGCGGCGCGATGGCCGTTGTCGGGCTCGGCATCGTGCTCGGCGCGGCCGGCGCCATTGTCGCCACCAGGCTGATGCGCTCGCTGCTTTATGAAGTCGCGCCAGGCGACCCGGTGACATACCTCTTCGCCATCATCGCGCTCGGTGCCGTCGGCTTCATCGCAAGCTGGGGGCCAGCACGGCGGAGCACCAGAGTCGATCCGATCACGGCGATCCGGAGCGAATAGCCTGACACCATTTTGACAGTCGGGCCGTACACCCCGATATGTCATTTTCTTCCAACGCCGCCGATTGCCTCCGGATCCTCACCGCGTTGGCAGTCGGCGGTTCGCTTTCCGGCTGCACTCCCGCGCCGCGGCAGCCGGAATCGCCCGACACGCCCTCATTGCTCCCCGTGAACGGTTCGTTGGGCAGCACGCCCCTCGCAGCGTTCGCGACTGCGTGGTTCACCACCTACTCCGCCCACGATTCCGCCAGCGCGCGGAGGTTTGTATCGGAACATCCGGGTGACATTCGTTACAACGCCGCGCAGGTTGACAGCGTCGTCCTCGACTTGCTGCAGTTCCACGATCTGCTCGGTTCCCTCACTCCCGTCACCATCATCCACTCGTCCGATTCCTCGTTCGTGGTCCTCGTGCGCTCGGCCAAGGCGGGGGCGTGGCTGGCGGAGTTCAAGCAGGCACGGCAACCGGGCACCGAGCGGGTCACCATCGCAGTGAGCCCGGCACAGCCCCTTCCGGAGATGACCACCGCCACTGATCGCGTGTCCCTGGTGCGCACCGCCTCAGGCCGCCCGATCGTCATGGTGCGCATCAACGGCTCCGCCCCGCTCCGCTTCGTGATCGACATCGGCACCAACGTCTCGCTGATCACGCCAGCGGCCGTACGCCTCCTCACCGGTTCGGCCCCGAGTTCCGATGGTCGCTTCTTCTACGATTCGCTCCAGCTCGGGGAGACTCGGTTCCGCGCCGGCCGAATGCTCCTCGATGATCTGGGTGACGAACTCGACGGACTGCTCGGACTCGATCACTTCGCAGAACTTCTGCTCACGCTCGACTATCCCGGCAACGCGGTCCAGTTGAGCCGCGATTCGCTGCCGAGCGCCGACGGTCGGGAGATCCTCGCCTATACCCTCCCCCAACCGGGGTCGCCCACGATTCCGATCCAGTTGGGTGGTCACCGGGTCGATGCGGTGCTCGATGTGGGATCGTCCATGCCGATCGCCGTACCTGACTCGATGGTCGTGCTGTTGCCGTGGCTGCACCCGCCGGTGGCAGGTAAGCGCCGCTCCGGCCCCCAGATCGCTGACGGTCGCGGCCGAGTGGGCCGGTTGATCGACGACGCCGTGATCGGCACGCTCACCGTGCAGCAGCCGATGGTCGAGGCAGTGCCCGGGCTGCACGACGAAATCCTCGTCGGGCAGCCGCTGCTCAATGCCTTCGCCCTGACACTCGATCAACGCCATCGTCGCGTCCGGCTGGCGCGCACCGGGCCGGCGAATACCGGTGCCCCAGCGGTCACCCTGCCCGGGTTCCGTGTTGCTTCCGCCGGAGCCTCGCGAGTGATCGATGATGTTGTCCCGGGGAGTGCGGCGGCCCGTGCTGGCGCCCGCATCGGCGATACCCTGCGCACACTGCAAGGCCATGCCACCGCGACGATGTCGACGGATGAGATCACCCGGGCATTGGCCGACGGTCAGCGCTTCACGCTCGAGGTGATCCGCGCGGGCAAGCC
>JBDSMX010000168.1:0-3230 GCA_039915645.1 Gemmatimonadales bacterium
CAGCAGCAGCGCATGACCGGTCTTGGTCGGGTTCACATCCGACGCAACAGAATCCGCCTTCCACTTGATGGTGGCAAACGCCAGACCCTCTGGCGGTGACAGGGCAGATGTGCCGCCATTGATCCGCCCCATCTGGAACGCCTGCAGGTGTGACGCCTCAGGAGGGATTCCCGGAAAGGTGGTGCCGAAGTCGGTGCACCTGGGGCACTCCCACCACATTTCGACTTCGTCACCCAGGATCACCGAGGCGGTGTCCAACTTGCCTTTTTTCCAATGCAGTTCCGGCTGCGGCCACCCCTCCGCCTCACCGACGGTGCCGTTCAGCACCTTGGGGTAATTCGAGGAAATGGCGGGATTGTCGATGAACGGCGTCGTCATCTGGGGAGAAAACGAGCTGAACGTGAAGGTATAGCCACTGCGATTGTTGACATTCACCGGCGTGAAGCCGCTGGCGCCCATCACACCCCGGTACGTGCTCACCTCATTGTCGGCGACGACGAAATACACCGAGCGGCCGACGGTCTTGGTGGCGATGGCGATTGCCACCGAGTAGATCTTTTTTCGCTCCTCTCCCGGCTTGAGCTCCTCGCTGGATACCGGCGAATCATTGTAGAGGTACACCGGAATCGGCTCCGCGAATGGCTGGGCACGCTGCGTGAAGTACATCATCGCCTTGAGGCCGAGGAACTGGGTCTCGGTGTAAGTGCCGAAATCGTCGGTGAGCAAATCGTCTACTGTCTTGGAGAGCCGTACGCTCTGATCAACGGCGGCGCGGTTTGCCAACGCCGCCCAGCGAATGCCCGACCGGTTGCTCCGGAGCTGGTCCGGCTGGAGCCGGAACCTCTTGTTCAGCGCCCCGCTGGCCCGCTGAGTCAGGAAGTACCAGAGCGACGTCGTGATCATGCCGTGGCCCGGGTCGATGACTTCGGTGGCGGGATTCGCGTTGTCATCCTTCGCGAGGAAGGGCAGCCAGGCGATCGCCAAGTTGTCGAAGTCCCAGTTGTCGACGCCGGCAGTGAATTCCGAGGTGAAGTCACGATCGAGCAGCGCGAGCGGAACGCCCATCGTCAGGATGCCGATTTCTCCTTCGGCCTTGGCCGAGAGGGAGGCGAACCGGCCCGTTACCGCGCCCGACGGTGGGGCCAGGAGTGATGAATTGAAGCGCGGCAGCACGGCGGTGAGCTCATTGGCCTTGGCAGAAATTGGCGTGAGAATCGCGACCTTGCCGGTGGCCGGGTCGAAGACGCCGATGAATTGCGCTGTTCCCGGAATCGGAGTGATGGGAAAGCGGACGACCGCCGGCTTCGTCAGCGTGGCCGCGGAAGAAATCATCAGCGCGGGTGACGTGGCGGTCACGCCGGGCGGAAGGTCGATGCCTGCGTTCGAGCCCGATCCGATGCTGATCGGGGCGGCGCTGACGACCGACGTACTCTGGATCGTGAGCGAGACGCCATTCAGCGGGGATCCCGGTTGATTGACGGTGATCGTGCTCCCGCTGGTCGATACCGTGCCCGTGGCGAGGGTGGTGGTCGCGGCCCGCGCAACTCCACGGATCTTCACCTTGGCGAGCGACCCTGCCACAACACCGAGAACCTGAGGCCCTTCGGCGGCACCCAGCGTCCACGTTCCCGCTGACGCGATGCCACTGGCATTCGTGGTCGCCGAAGGCGAGCTCAGGGAGCCACCACCCGAGTCGACCGAAAACGCCACCGCCACCCCGGGCACGGGATGACCAGCGGCATCGCGCACCATCACGCTTGGCGCCGTCGCCACCGCCGCACCAGGCGCGGCGATCTGATTGTCGCCGGCAGCCACGCTCACCGATGCGGGCGGGCCGACTTCCGAGGGTGGCGCTGTAGTGGTATCGCCGCCGCAGGCGACGACCAGGGCGGCCATCGTAAGGCCGGGAAAGCGAAGAATCCGGGAATGCATGCGCAACCTGTCTGATGAGGTGGGCTCATCAGGTAACGCGCAAACGGACTCCAGCGAGGGTCATCCGTGCAAGCGAGCCCGCCATTTCTCGGCTTCCGCCGGCTTCTGCCAGGCCTGATACAGCTTGACCAGCCGGTTGCGAGCGTCCTGCACAATCGGCGCATCCTCGCCGCGCGCCTTGACCAGTGCCTCCTCGCTGGCCACCAGCATCGCCTCCGCCTCGCGATACTGTCCGGTGAGCACCAGATGGGCCCCGAGAATGCCCTCGCTCGAGGAAATCAGGAAGTGCCCCGCAGGGAGGCTCGCCGTGCGGACTTCGAGGCTCTTGCGGAGCCAGCTCCCTCCTTCGGCCAACGAGTCCATCTGATCGAGAGCGCGGCCGAGCAGCGACATCGCGGTCGCAACGGCGGGGTGGGCATCGGTCAGCGACTTGCCTCGCAGGTCCAGCACCTTGCGCGCCCACAGCGCCGATTCGGCGTTCCGCCCGGTGACCAGGAGATGGTCGGCGTAATTGAACATCGTCCAGGCATACTCGGGATGCTCAGGACCAAGCAACGTGCGACGCATCTCGAGTGTGGCGAGGAAGGTGGAATCGGAACGCGCATTCGCACCCGCGCGCTCCTGGACCGTGGCCAGCGGTGACATCACTGCCGCCACCAGCGGGTGCACTTCGCCATAGGCCCGCTTCGCCGACGCAACAGCTTGAATCAGCAACGACTCCGCCGATTCATTCTTTCCCAACTCGCTGCGCACCATCCCCAGATTCGCATACGCCTCACTGCGGGCCGAATCGTTGACCGGGACCGTGGCGAGCTGGATTGCCAGCACCTCGGCAATCACCGGCTCTGCTTCGGCCATCTTGCCGAGCCGCACGAGGATGCGGCCACGCAAATCGAGATGGTCGGCGCGGGCGGTCTCGTCGGCATATCCGAAGCGGTCGAAGAGGGCGGTCGAGATGGTAAGAACCGAGTCGGCCGCACCAAAATGGCCCTGGAAATCCAGCGCCGTGCTCACTCGGTCGAGCGCACCCGCCGTTGCGCGACTGCCACGGGGGGCAGCGGCCTGCGCAATCGCGAGATCGCGCCGGAACTGCGTTTCGGCCAGCTCGAACTCACCCAACGCGAGATAGGTTCCGCCGATGATTTCGCGGATCTCGCGCTCGAGCTCGGGACGGTTCTTCAGCGCATCCGCGCGAAGCACCGCGGAGTCGAGCACGGTGCGCACCTGCACGTCCTTGCCGAACGAGGCAGGATTTGCCGCACCAAGCATCATGGTGAGGAACGACTTCACCTCGACGA
>JBDSMX010000201.1:0-8064 GCA_039915645.1 Gemmatimonadales bacterium
CGCAGCGTCTCGCGGGTCTGGATCCGGTCCCAGCTGCATCGCTCTCGCAGGTCGGCCACCATCGCCACCGCGCGGCCCAACGCTGATTCGTCTTGCATCCATCCCCCCGGGGTCCTAGTCTCCGACCGTGCGCAAACCCTTCACTCCCGATACCGCCCGAGCCTGGGTCGATGTCGACCTCGACTCCCTGGTCCGAAACGCCCGGTCCTACGCCGCCCGGGTCGGCGTCCCGCTCCTGCCGATGGTCAAGGCCGACGGCTATGGCCTTGGTGCGGTCGCCGTCGCCCGTGCGCTGGCCGAGGTCGAGCCCTGGGGCTACGGCGTCGCCACCGTCGACGAGGCTCGGGAACTCTACGTCAACGGGATCCTGCGGCCCATCGTGATCTTCTCGCCGCTGGTCCCCGAGATGATCGAGTACGTCAACGCGGTCGCGGCCCGGCCCGTCATCGGCGACATCGACGCGCTACGAGCCTGGCTCTCCCAGGGGAGTGGCCCGTTCCACCTCGAGATCGACACCGGGATGTCGCGTGCCGGGTTCCGCTGGGACGATCTCGCGATGCTCACCGAGGCGCGCAATCTGCTCGCCGAGGCCTCGGGATGGGAGGGCATCTTTACGCATCTCCATTCTGCGGAGCGCAATTCTGCGGCGACGGGAGAGCAGTGGCTTCGATTGCAGGGCTGCATCGAGGCGCTCGGTCGCCGACCTCCGCTGGTTCATGCCGCCAACTCGGCGGCTGGGGCTGCCGGCAAGCCGTACCGTGGCGATCTGGCACGCCCGGGCATCCATCTCTACGGCGGCAGGGTCTCGGGCCTCGATTCGATCCGGGTGGCGGCGTTGCGTGCGCGGGTCGTGGCCGTGCGGCCACTCGCTGCGGGGGACAGCGTCTCCTACGACGCGACCTGGCAGGTGCCCAACGCAACAACGATTGCGACCCTGTCGATAGGCTATGCGGATGGTCTGAGTCGTCGACTGTCCAACGGCGGTGCCTGCGAATTGCTGGGACACCGACTGCGCATCGTGGGGCGAGTCACCATGGACCACGTGATGATCGACGCCGGCGACCTTCCGGTGGCGATCGGCGACGTGGCGACGCTCTTCGGCGGAATCGTGACGCTCGACGAACAGGCTGCACTCGCAGGAACGATCAGCTACGAACTCCTCACCGCGCTCGGGAATCGTCTTCCGCGCCGCTACCTGCCAAGGCTATGAATCAGCATTTCGGATCGCTCATCCTCGGCCTCGCCGCGCAGGCGAACGCCGCCCTCGATGGCCAGCTTCCACCGGGCGCCGAAGCCGCCGGGGCAGGGAATGCGCGGCAACTCGCCCAGGCGCTCATCGACACGCTCAGCGCGCTGCAGGAGAAGACCAAGGGAAACCTCGATCCAGATGAGACGCTGCTGATGGAGCAGGCACTCACCGGGCTTCGCTTCCGCTTCGCGACGGGCAAGCCGCAGTGAGCCGTCGTGCCGGGCTGATCGTACTCGATGGCCTGGGAGTGGGCACTGCCCACGACACCGAGGCCTACGGCGACCTCGGCTCGGCGACGCTCGGTAATGTCATGCGTGCCGCGCCTGGGCTGCAGCTGCCGAATCTCGAGGCGATGGGTCTCGGGAATTGCGGCGACAGCGGACTGCCTCCGAATTCGGCTGCAACGGCCGCCTATGGCGTGGCCGAGCCCGGGAGCCCGGGGAAGGACAGCACCACGGGGCATTGGGAGCTCTGCGGCGTGATTCTCAAGGAGCCGTTTCCCACCTACCCGAACGGGTTTCCTCAGTCGCTGCTCGACGAGTTTGCACGCCGCACGGGACGGGGTGTCCTCGGCAACGTGGCTGCCTCCGGCACCGACATCCTCCAGCAGCTTGGTCCCGAGCACCTCGCTACCGGGAAGTGGATCGTCTATACCTCGGCCGACTCGGTATTCCAGATCGCGGCACACGAGGACGTCGCTCCGCTCGCGGAACTCTACGCCGCCTGCCAGGTCGCCCGGGATCTGCTCAAGGGAGAACACGGCGTCTCAAGGGTGATCGCGCGACCGTTCCGCGGAACTCGCGGCGCCTGGCAGCGTACGGCCAATCGGAAGGACTTCTCATCGCAGCCAATCGGTGAGACACTGCTCGACCTGCTCGCCGCGCAGCACATCCCGGTGGTCGGTGTGGGGAAAGTCGATGACCTTTTTGCCGGTCGGGGGGTCACCAGTATCCATACCCCGACCAACCGGGATGCCTACGAGCTGATCGAAGGGGCAATGCTGGCGATGCGGCGGGGGTTCCTCTTTGCCAATGTGATCGAGTTCGATCAGAGCTGGGGGCACCGCAACGACGTGGCAGGATTCCGGAGCGGACTCGAGGAGCTGGATCGCTGGATGCCACGGATCGTGCGGCAGGTCCGGGACGAGGACCTGATTATCTTCACGGCCGACCACGGCAATGATCCGACGACGCCGTCTACGGACCACGCCCGGGAGCAGGTACCCATCCTGATCGCGGGGCCGAGGGTCCGACCGGTCAGCATCGGGGTCCGCCAGACCTTTGCCGACGTCGGGCAAACTATTGCGGAGTTCCTCGGCCTGCCCCCATTGGCGGCGGGAACCTCGTTCCTGAGCGAGATCTGGACCGGATGACCGATCTACGAACTGCGGCAGAAGCCGCCCGAGCACGCGCCTACGCACCGTATTCCGGCTTCCATGTCGGAGCGGCGCTGGAGACTGAGGAGGGTACCATCGTCACCGGTTGCAACGTCGAAAATGCCTCTTTCGGACTGACCATCTGTGCCGAACGAAGTGCCGTCGTGGCTGCCGTGACGGCCGGCCATCGGCGCTTCGTGCGTCTGGCACTGGTTAGTGATGCACCGGACCCGATCGCTCCCTGCGGCGCCTGCCGTCAGGTGCTGGCGGAGTTCGGCCTCCAGCTCCAGATCGACTCCTATGCCGGCACCCAGCAGACCTCATGGACCATGGCAGAATTACTCCCCGCCTCTTTCAACCGCGACGTGCTGCAGTGAAGCGATGGCCCCTGATGGTGATGGCAGTGGTGATGGCAGTGACTGCCTGTACCCAGAAGCTCACGACGCCGGCCGATTGTCCGGCCCTCTGTCCCGGTGGCCAGAGTGCCTTCCGCGATACCATCCTCGATGCCGAAATCGGCCTCGACTCGAGCTATTCGGGGTACACCTCGACACTCGACGCGGTCGGCTTGCTGGCCTCGAACGGCGGCAGCTACGGTGAGTCGCGCTTCGTCGTGAAGTTTCTGCGCCGTGGTGACTCGGTGCTGGTGAAGGACACGAGCCGTACCTTCACGATCGATTCTGCTGTCGTTCAGGTGACGCTCCAGAAGCGCGATCCGGCGGTACTGGATCTGGTCCTTGAGTTCTATCGCCTCCCGCGATCGGTCGACACATTGAGTGGCTTCGAGGTCATCGATCCGTTGATGATCCCGGCGAACAAGCTCGGTGAAGTGAGTGTGCCCAATTCGGCCGCTTCGGGGTTGCTCCAGCTGACCCTCAAGGGTGACGACCTCGCGAAGCTCGCCTTCCAGCCGAGCGATACCACTCAGCTCGCGATTGGCGTGAAGATCCGCAGCGCATCGCCGACAGGTACTCGCTTCGGCTCGTTGCTCAGCGGAGCCGAGTCGCCGCTCTTTGCGACGTTTGTGCACGCTGATATTGCTGACACGGCCGTGCAACGGCAGATCATCAACCGCAATCCGGCGTTGAATCTCACGGTTCGTCCGGCGGAGGCCCCGCCCGGCGCCGGCGTGCTTGCAGTGGGTGGCTTTCCGGCAGCGCGTGCATTCCTGCGCTTCACGCTGCCGCCCTACCTCAGGGATTCGGCGCGAATCATTCGCGCCACGCTTGAGCTCAGTGCGGCTCAGCCGATTTTCGGCATTCCCGCTGATACCGCCTTCCTCGATGCCCGCGCCGTGCTGAGTGATTTCGGTCCGAAGTCGCCGGTCACGAGCAACGCCTTCGGGAGTGTCGTGCTGTTGCCTGGCATGAGTGTCTTCCAGATCGAGATGGTTCCGGTGGTGCAGCTCTGGCAAGGCTCGGCGCCGCTCCCGTCGATTGTCCGGCTCGGCCTCGGTTCGGAAGGGGCGACGTTCCTCAAGCCGCTGCTCAACTCGACCCGCGCGGCAACGGGACGACCCCGACTGCGGCTGACCTATCGACTCCCCTTCGCGTTCGAGGGCTTCTGACAATGCGCCGCATCCTGCTTGCGCTCGCCATTGTCGGAGCCGTCCCGACACTCGCACGCGCCCAGTCGTCGCAGTTCGGCGTGCGAGGCCTCGGCCTGCCCGGCCGCTCGTCGTCGGCGCATTCGCTCGGACTCGCGGGCGCGTTCAGTCTTTTCGATGGCGAGTCGAGTCTTAATCCAGCGGCCCTTGGTGCACTGACGCAGACGACGTCACTCTTCACGTCGAGTGCGTCGTGGCGGAACACCACCAACCCGGCGGGGACCGGCAAGGCGACGGACGCCCGCTTCCCGCAGATCCAGATCGGCGGGCCGATCCCTTCGTCGAAGTTTGCGGTGGGTGTCGGTTACTCCACCTACGCCGATCGTGACTTCACCCTGGTCTCGACCGGGGTGGCCTCGCCGCGCGGCGAGCCGATCAATGTCACCGATACCCTGACGTCACTCGGTGGCATCAACGATCTCCGCATCGGTGTTGCCTATGTGGCCTCCCCGCGCGTCCTCTTCGGCGCCGGAGTGCATTTCCTGACCGGCTCGAATCGGTTGCTCTCGCGGCGTTCGTGGGCCGACACCAACTACCTGCCGATCGCCGAGAAGGCCGAGCTCTCCTACAAGGGATTCGGATTCTCGGCCGGAGTGCTCTTGAATCCTGCCAACGGCATCGCGATCGCTGGCGCGATTCGTCAGGATGGCAACCTCGATGTGCAGCGCGACTCATCGAGTAGCAGCGGCTCGATCAAGCTGCCGCTGACGTTGAGTGGTGGCGTCCGGTTGCGGGTGCACCGGGGTGTCGAGTTCGCCGGCACGGTGATGCGCCGCAACTGGTCGAGCGCCGATGCGGGGCTCCGCGAGGAAGGCGCGATCGGCGCGGTGAACACCTTCGAGGCGAGCGGCGGGCTGGAGATTCTCAGCAGCATTCGCCGCCCGGCGCAGAAGCCGTTGCGCCTTGGTGTTCGTTATGCGGAACTGCCCTTCCTGCTCACGACGGCGGGCCGACCCAAGGAAGTCGGTGTGTCGATCGGTTCCGGGCTCCGTTTCGCCGGCGACCGCGGCGGGATCGACCTGGCACTCGAGCGTTTCCAGCGGAAGCAGGGCAGCGACTACCGCGAGACCGGCTGGATTTTCTCGGTAGGGATTTCGGTGCGGTCGGCCGGATTCCGGCCATAGCGCGCTGGGCGGGCTTGCGATGAAGCGGATCTACATCGAGACCTATGGCTGCCAGATGAACGTGGCGGACACCGAACTGATGTTCGGTGTCCTTGGTCGTGACGGGTACGAGCCCACCGAATCGCCCGAAGGGGCGGATGTCATCCTCGTCAATACTTGCGCGGTTCGCGACAACGCCGAACAGCGGGTGATTGGTCGCGTCGGCGAATTGCAGCGGCACAAGTATCCTGGCAGCGTCCTCGGTGTGGTGGGCTGCATGGCGCAGCGGCTTGGTCCGATCCTCCTGGAACGCGTACCGAAGGTCGATCTCGTGGTCGGCCCCGATGCCTACCGCAATCTCCCGGAGTTGCTGCGCCACGCCATTGGCGGCATCCGGGTCGCCGACGTGGAATACCGCGGCTGGGAACATTACGAGGATATTCCGCAGCGGCGTGAACCGGGCCCCACTGCGTTTGTTACGGTGCAGCGTGGCTGCGACTATCGCTGCACCTTCTGCATCGTGCCGACGACCCGGGGGCCGGAGCGGAGTCGTGCGCTCGCCGAAGTCGTGCGCGAAGTCCGGGAGCTGGTCGAAACGGGTGTCAGCGAAGTCACCCTGCTGGGTCAGACCGTTAATTCGTATCACGACGGCAACGATGATTTTGCAGCGCTGCTCCGCGCAGTCGGGGCCGTGGATGGCGTGCGACGGATTCGCTTCACCTCGCCATACCCGACCGACTTCACGCCGGCGGTGATCGAGGCGATGGTCACCACGCCGGCGGTGTGCGAACATGTGCACCTGCCGGTGCAGAGCGGATCCAATGCGGTGCTCAAGCGGATGCTGCGCCGCTACAGCCGCGAACGCTATCTGGAAGTGGTCGCCGCGCTGCGGGAGGCGATTCCCGGCATGACGATCTCGACGGATATCATCGTCGGCTTCCCGGGTGAGACCGATGCCGATTTCGCCGACACCCTCTCGATCGTGGGCGAAGCCAGGTTCGATGAGGCATACACTTTCAAGTACTCGGTGCGGGACGGGACGCCGGCAGTGAAGATCCCGAATCACGTCCCCGACGACGTGGCTTCCGGGCGCCTGGAACAATTGATCGAGACCGCCCGCGCCCAGACCCGCCGGCGGAATGCCGACCGGGTGGGCGAGGTCCACGAGGTGCTGGTCGAGCGGCCGGCGAAGCGCGGCGACTTGATGCTGGCCCGCAGCCGCCAGAATTTTCTGGTGCTCCTCGACGTTCCGGCCGATGCTATCGGCCAATACCGGCGAGTGCGCCTCACCGGCACCACGGGCTCCACCTTCACCGGCGCCCTGTACCAGCCAGCCCTGGCGGTCCTATGATCGTGAACGTGATGGAACAGCATGTGATTGACGCATACGAGCGGCTCAAGTCGGCAGTCAAGGATTTCGAGGAGACGCCGAGGCACCGCGACGACGTCGTGGTCTACGCCTTGAATCGGCTGCCACCCAAGTATGTGGTCAGCAACGCCGGCAAGGCGGTCACCGAGGCTGCGCTCGACGCGCCGCAACACCGTACCGCGATCGAGGTGCAGGTGTTCGAGGCGCTGCGGCAGGTGGCACGCGTCCCTCGCAACGACCGTCCTCCGGAGCGATGAGAGCGCCGCCTGGCGCCGTGATCCTGGTGGTGGCATATGGGGCCGGTCTTCTGACCGGCCTTTCGCGTTTTCTGGACCCAATCATCGCGATTCCGCTCCTGATCGGAGCGGCGTGGGTCCTCCGTCGATCTGCCGGGGCCGCCACGGCACTCGCGTTCGCCTGCGGCATCGCGGTGGGAGGGTGGAGTCGGGCGGGCGCTCACGATCGTTGCACCGGGTCTCTCGTTGCGGGCGAGCAGCACTTGCTACTCCACACCGAGGAGCCAGGGAGCGCGACGGGCCGAGTGTCGCTGCCGTCGCGAACGTGCCGTGGCGAGGTGATGGCGCGCTGGCCGGTGCGGGCGCGAATTGGGGCGGGGCATGAGGTCAGTGTGATCGCGCGCTGGATCCCGCGTCCGCCCCGACTCGGGCGACCCGACGGGCTGCTGGTGGTGACTCGAGTGCTCGGGGTGACAGGCGAGCCGGGCCGAATCGATTCGCTGCGCACGGTGCTCACCACGGCAAGCGCCCAGCTCTATGGTGCGCAAGCGCCGCTGGTTGACGCGTTGATCACGGGACGACGCGGCGCAATCGATCCGGCCCTGAGCCGGGCGTTCGCCGCCGCCGGGCTGGTGCATCTCCTCGCCATTTCCGGTTCGCACATCGCCGTCATCGCCGGATGGGTACTCCTGGTGTTGCGACTCCTGCGCGTGTCGCGACATCGCAGCGAGGCGCTCGCTGTTGCTGCGGCGACCGGCTACACCGCGTTCATCGGCTGGCCTCCCTCGGCGGTCCGCGCTGCTGCCCTGATGGCGCTCGTCGCCTGGTGTCGTTGGCGGCAGCGCCACGTCCGCGACGTCGCCTTGCTCGGGGCGAGTGCGCTGCTGGTGCTCTGGCTCGACCCATGGGCCATCATCGACGTCGGCGCCTGGCTCTCCGTCCTCGCCCTCGCCGGAGTCAGTGCCGCCACTCGCTGGAGTGATCGCGCCATCGGCACCTCCGGTTGGGTGCGGACCCTCAGCGGCTCCATTGGCGCGACACTCACCACGGCACCGTTGACGGCGTTCGCGTTCGGACAGGTCGCCCCGATCGGGATCGTCCTGAACCTCATCGCCGTGCCGCTCAC
>JBDSMX010000239.1:0-5780 GCA_039915645.1 Gemmatimonadales bacterium
GATTCGACCGATCGCGCATGGCGTGGCGGGAGGATGACGGGTGTCGGAATGACGCGGGTCTCGGGGACTTCGTCGCGAGCGGTGCTCGCAACCCCGCCCTCGCCCGTGCGATCGTCTGCTCGGGCCAATCAGTAGCTCGGTAGGAATGCACCACGGCAGGACCAGAAACACGCAGTTGTAGTACGGACCGAAGTCAGGCCCACTCATCTCAGGAGATACCATGTTCAAGTTTTACCGCAATATCCTGACGGCTGGTATCGTCTCGCTCGGCCTCGTGGCCTGCGGCGACGATGTCACCGTGCAGGATCCGCCAACGCCGCCGCCGCCGGGGGTTACCTCGGTTACGGTTGCTCCGGCGCAGGCTAACATGACGGTTGGTCAGAACATCGTCTTTGCCGCGTCGGTCATCGCTGATGCTGGCGTTTCGACCGCAGTCACCTGGACGTCGTCGGCTCCGACGATTGCCACGGTTGATGCGACCGGCAAGGTCACCGGCGTCGCCGCTGGTACCACCACGATCATCGCCACGTCGACCGCTGACGCTGGCAAGAAGGGTGTCGCTTCCGTGACCGTTGCTGGCCTTCCGGCTGGTATCGTCTCGTTCGGCGTCTCCCCGACCACCGCGACCATCGCCCCGGGTCAGTTCATCCAGGCGTCGGCGCAGCTCGTCACGGCCCCGGGCCAGACGGGTACGGTCACCTGGTCCTCGTTGAGCCCGGCTGTTGCCACCGTCAATGCGACGACTGGCCAGATCACGGGTGTCGCGACCGGCGCTGCGGTTATCCGCGCCACCGCGACCGTCGGCGCTTCGACCGCCACCGCCGACATCGGCGTCACGGTCCGTTCGATCCAGACTGCCTCGCTTTCGATCCAGAGCGTGACCGCTGGCCTGCTGACCCTCCCGGTCGTGCTGACCAACGTTGCCGGCCAGATCGAAGTCAACATGAACTTCAATCCGGGCGAGCAGACGGTTGACTCGATCAACGTCTTCATCGGCAACAAGCGCGCGGCGAAGGCGATCTACATCACCAATCCGGCCACTGGCCTGATTTCGCTGTCGATCAACACCGCCGAATTCACCCTCCCGGCTGCCTCGCCGACCGCGCTGGTCTCGTTCCTGAACGGGCCGACGAGCATCACGGCCGTTGTCTACCCGCGCGGCGCTTCGTCGTCGGCCACGCAGGCGACGCCGATCGTGCTGAACAACATCGACGGCTGGGCTGGCACGCTGACCAAGCCGACCGCGATTGCGAACAATGCGGCTGGCATCACCTACTGGGGCGGCCCTGGCGCTGCCGGCATCACCTCGGCCCAGATCTGGGCTGTCCAGTACAACGGTGGGCGTAACGGCATGGAGACGGTCACCTGGACCGTTGGTGGCTGCCCGACCACGACGGCTGGTGGCGTCGTTGGCGTTCAGATCGCCACGGCTCTGACCCGCACCTTCGGCTACACGGCCGCTGGCGCGCAGACCAACTGCACCAGCTACGAAAACCTCGGCGGCACCCGCGACAATATCATCGTCACGGTTGCAATCGACGGCGTCAACAACAGCTTCCCGTTGAGCCCGCTCATTGCCAACACGGTGGTGTTCGGTGCGACGCCTGACTCGCTCCGCCTTGACTACAAGGCCCCGACGGTGAGCACCCCGTCGATCGTGCGTACTGCTCCGGCCGTCACTGGCTGGGTCAACGCGGGCTTCAACTTCATCAACTTCGCGTCGACTGACTTTGGTGTCGGTCTCCGCGCGACCCGTGACCGTGCGGTTACCTACTCTGTGGTGAACTGCCCCACCGTCGGCGCGCAGAATGTCGCGATGCCGTCTGGTACGGGTGCTGACATCCCGGAGTGCGGTATCCTGGTCAATGCCATCGGCGGCGCAATTGGCCTCGGCGGCACTGCTCCGTTCACTGCAGCTGGTACCGAGTCCGACCGCCTGAACAATGGTGGTGTCTCGGCTCCGACGGCGACGTTCGGCGTCGACAAGACCCTGCCGAACATTCGCTGGGGCACCGTTTCTGCCGCGCCGCTCCTTCCGGGCGCAGTCGGAGCCGATACCGTCTTCCGTGCCTCGAAGCCGGTGGCTGGTACCAATGAGTTCCGTGTCGAGTACCTCGACGACCGTGCAGGCTTCTACAATGCCGGTGCTCCGCTGGCTGGTATCTCGGCGCAGCGTCAGTCGCTGTCGGCGGCTGGCCACGTCAACAACGCCGGCCTCTGCATCACGGGCACGGGCGCGATCGGTGCGTCGTTCGTCACCGCTCCTGCCTGCACCTTGGCCGCGATCGCCTCGGTTGGTCCGCTCCGCCTCGACGGCTGGCAGGCTGGCCCGAGCATCACGGTTCCGGCGGCCGAGCAGTACTACGGCTACACGTCGAACGTGACGGACGCCGCGGGTAACACCACCGCGTCGCTGTTCCGCAAGACGCTGGTCAACACCCGCTCGCCGTTCGCCACGGGCCTCGGCCTCCCGGCGACGCTGACTGCCGCGAACTTCGGCATCAACGTGACGGCAGCTGACTCGGCTGAAGTGGCGCGTATCGCCCTCCAGTTCGAGTTCCCGAACATGATCAGCGGCGGCTCGACGGACTCTGTCCGTTATGGCCAGACTGCTGTCGGCACCATCTTCGACAACGTGATCACCTCGCCGTACTCGGGCTCGCATTCGCCGACGACCGGCGCGCCGTTCACCCGGCGTATTGAGGCTGTCACGGCTGGCGTCTTCCCGGCGAGCAACGTTGCTGCGGCCGGTGTGCCTGCGAACGTCAAGCCGACGTCGGTTGTCGCCTGGTCGTTCAACTTCGGTGGCACGCTGTCCGGTGGTCCGGCTCCGGCGCGCTCCGCGTTCATTGCGATCCCTGCTCTGAACGTCCAGGACGGCGTCGACTTCGCCACCTGGAACATTGCCAACCCGACCATCGCGCTGACCCACTGGCGTGTGATCGCGACCATTTCGACGGCGAACCAGTTCGGCTCCGTCGTGCCACTGCGCGCGCAGGCAGTGTCGCCGACTGGCGCACCGAACCCGCCGTTCGTCCGGGTGGACTTCTACCGTCGCGTGACTGCGGCGGGCGTCGACCACTGGTCGTACATCGGTTCGCAGACCACCCCGGTCGCGTCTGACCAGGGTACCTACCGCTCGTGGGTCTGGGAGCTCCCGAACGCTTCCTTCGTGGCGAGCTGGACCGGCGCCGCGCAGGGTGCAGTTGCTGCCGCCGACCAGATCATGGCGGTTGGTGTGAACAGCGTTGGCGATGCAATCGCCACCGTCAACACCACGATGACCCCGTAATCAGCTGAAAAGCTGGTTGCAGGACGCTTGAAACCGACGGCCCCGCGAAAGCGGGGTCGTTCGGTTTTAGGAGATGATGGATGATGGATGATGGATGATGGATGATGGATGATGGATCTGGGCGCGTTGTTCGGAGCCGTGCCGCGGCGCTATGGCTCGGGGGATCCGGACGCGTACTGTATGATGAGGAATGGGTTCCTATCGTGATCTGACGGCGTGGCAACTCGCCAGGGAAAATGCCCTGGAGATTTATCGTTTTGCCGACCGATTCTGGAGCCCGAAACGGGCAGCGCCGCTCGACCAACTGCGTCGTGCGGCGTTGTCAGTTCAGCTGAATATCGCGGAGGGTCAGGCGTGTGGGCCGGGGCCCCGGTGTCGATTCCATCTCCGGGTGGCTCATGCCTCCGCAGTGGAGGCCCACGATCTTCTTTGCTTTTTGCGAGACCTTGGAAGTGAACTGGATTCGATGATTCAGCGTTCCGAAAGCGTTCAGCGACTCACATTCAGACTTTGGAAAGCCAGTTGAGGCTAGGTGCAGACGAGCATCCCTTGTCGCCGATCCACCATCCACCATCCATCATCCACCATCCATCATCCTTGCCTCCCCATCGCCTTGAACGTCAACACCTTGCCGAGTTCGACTCCCGGCTGATCAAACGGATCGACATCATAGAAGATGCCGGCATAGCCGGTGGCGATCTGGAAGAACATCAGCAGCCTTCCAAAGTGTCGCGCATCGACCGTGTCGAGCTCAATGGTGCAGCTCATCCGTCCCTGCGAGCGCAACGCTTCGCGCGTGGCCACGAACTCTGCGTCAAGAAGGTCACCCAGCGTCTTGCCCGCGAGGTAGCTCATCTCCGGGCCGAGGTCAGGGCGCGACGGTATCTGCAGCATCCCCACCGTGTCCTTGACGCGAATGAAGGTGATCGTCTTGTCGTAGGGACCCTCGATGAAGAGCTGCACCTGGGAGTGCTGGTCGGTCGCCCCCACTGCCCCCACCGGCGTCGGGCCGCGATGGACCTCGAGTCCGTTGCGGTCGAGCCGCTTGCCGAGGCTCTCGGCCCAGAGCTGCCGATACCACTCGGCAAGGTCACGGAGCCTGTCGGAGTAGGGCATCACCACATGGACGTTGGCCGCCCGGGTCGCCTGGGCCTGATGCTGGAGCGCCGCCCACCGCGCGGCAGGGTTCCGGTCCAGCGAGTCGGCGGTCGCCTCTATCACGGCCTCCTGAGCGCCTGCCAGCATCTCGGCGATGTCGATTCCCAGGAGAGCAGCCGGTACCAGTCCAACGGGCGTGAGCACCGAGAATCGCCCACCAACCTCAGGCGGGACATCGAACGCCACGATCCCTTCGGCTTTGGCAATGACCCGCAGCGCCCCCTCGACCGGATCGGTGGTGATCACGAAATGTGCTCTGGCCGCTTCGACGCCAACCGCGCGATCGATCCACCGCCGCACGATCAGGTACTGGGCGAGCGTCTCTGCGGTACCGCCTGATTTCGAAATCACGTTGACGATGGTGCGGCGGGGATCGAGGCGGTCGAGTGCGGCGGTCACACTGATCGGGTCGACGTTCTCGAGGATAGTGAGTGTGGGCCAGCCGTCGCGGCGGTCGCGGCTCTCCTCGTTCCACGCCGGCGGCTTGAGCGCCGTGAGCATCGCCTTGGGTCCGAGGGCCGAGCCCCCGATGCCGAGCAGCAACACGTGGTCGAAGCGGTCGCGCTGGCCCGCCGCCCACGCTTGAATGCTCGCCACCGTCTCGGGCTGATGCCCCAGCGCGAGAAAGCCATACTCGCCGTTCGCCCGCCGCCGCTCCACCTCGGCGTGGACGGCTGGGAATCGCGCAGCGAGCGAAGCGCGCAGGGCAGGGTCGAGGCCGTGAACGCCATCGAGCGCGTCCCGCGTCATCAGGGCATCATCGAATCGAAACGTCATGCGAAGATCTCCAGCACGAGGCCATCGTGGCCTGGTTCCACGCCTGCCGGCAGTTTCGCGAGCAACTCGCGGTGTCCGGTCTCGTGGGTGAGATGAGTGAGGTAGGTCCGTTCAACACCAACCGCGCGCGCCACCTCGATCGCATCGGGGATCGAGAGATGCGTCGGATGTTCGCGCCACCAGAGCGCATTGAGTACCAGCACCTTCACGCCAGCGAGCTGCCGGATGTGGGCCTCCGTCACTCGCTTCACATCGGTCAGGTAGGCGACGTCGCCGATCCGGTAACCGAACACCGTTGCATGGCCGTGCTCGAACTGCAGCGGCAATACCTCGAGCCCCGCAATCCATACCGGCGCATCCGGCTGCAGCACGTTGAGCGTGAGCGATGGCTTCGAGGTACCAGCAATGGGCACGATGCTGCCATCGAAGATGTAGTTGAAGGCGCGGCCGAGATGCGCCATCGTCTCGGCAGGGCCGTAGAGTGGGAGCGGCGCGCCCTGCTTGAGGGAGAACGAACGCAGATCGTCGATGCCGTGGGTGTGGTCGGCATGCT
>JBDSMX010000254.1:0-14401 GCA_039915645.1 Gemmatimonadales bacterium
TTCGTGGGGCAGCCGCCACTCGACAACAAGATATTGCGAGCGTGGGAACGGCAGTACCCGCGGGCCACCGGCGCGGCGCTGGTGAATTTCGATTCGGTCGCCGCCGGCATCATCCGGCAGGTGGCCACCGACTCGGCCGTTGCCCTGGTCGACGCCTGGCAGTCGTTCCACCAGATCAACGCGCACGCCTCGTTCGCAGACTTCTCCCACTTCACTGATCGCGGTGCCGCTGCGATGGCAGGGCTGCTGCGCCCCCAGGTCGCCGGAGCACTCGGCTGCAAGTAGGAGCGCAAATGCTCGAGGGGTGATGTGACGACGCTCGCCACCGGGGTCCGGTGGCGAGCGTCGTCGTTCCGACTCAACTGGTTCAGGTCGCGCGTGGCTTGGCGCCCTTCGCGGGCGCGGCCTTCTTCTCCGTCTTGGGTGCCGCGGCCTTCGCGGGAGCCTTGGTGGCTGCGGCCTTGGGGGCCGCCTTCGCCGTCTTCGGCTTGGCCGCAGCCTTGGCCTGCTTCACCGCTGGCTTCGCCTTGGCCGGAGCCGCCGCCTTCGCCTGCTTGGCGCCACGTGCCGGCTTGGAGGACGGGGCCGATGCAGGTGCGTCCGCCACCACGACCGCCGGTGTTGCTGCCGGGGCGGCAACGACAGGCACGGCAGGCACGGCAGCGATCGGCGAGCCGCCATTGAGGTTCATCACACCAAACATCTGCAACTCGCCCGGACGCGCCGGTGAGCGTGCACCGCCACGGAAGCGGACGGCCGGAGCCGGAGGCGCGACATTCTCAGTGCCATCGCTGCGAGGCGCCGCGGTCTCAACCGCCGGACGACGATGCATCGCAAGATCCGACTTGTGTGGTGACACTTCGAAGCGATCGTTGCCCAGCGCCCGAACGTCAGCGACTTCGGCGTCATTGGCCTGGCGCAGCAACTTGTCGAAGCGTGCGGTGTCGAGCAGCAGGTCTTCCTTGCCGTGCAATGCGGCCATCCGGGCGCGCAACGTTTCGCCCGAGACCGGCACCGGCAATTCGCCGAGCGCACGGCTCATCAGGTGGAACGCTTCGGCGAGCGTGAGTCCCATCGCACTCGGCAACGGTGCCGGCATGCCATCGGTTGCAGCCGCCGCAGCGGCCGGCGCGACACTTCCCTCTTCGCCGGCCTTGCCGCGACCACGGCCACGACCACGACGACGACGACCACTCCGCTCGCCATCGGGACGAACTTCTCCCTGGGCGGCAGGTGCGGACGGCGCCGGAGCTGCGGTGGTGGTGGTGGTGGTGGCGGCGGGCTTGGCATCACGCGGCTGCGGGCGTCCGCTGCTGCGCGGAGCCGGTGCCGCCGGAGCCGCGGCACCCTTGGCTGGCAGCGAGACTTCGAGCTGGCCGTTGTCCTGCTTGGTGATGGTGATGAGACCGCGAGTGGCCGCTTCGGTGACGAACTTGCTGAAGCGATTCATGCCGACGTTCTTCTCGTCGAAATTCTCGTCGATCTGCTGCATCACCTGCTTGAGACGGTCGGCGCGCATCACGTCGCCGTTGCGCTGCATCCGCTGCACCGCTTCCACCACCAGCTCCCACGGATCGCGCTGTGCGCTCGGCGCATCGCTTTCCTTGGTGAGACCGGCGAGATCGGAGTACGAGTAATACTCGTCGCAGTTCTGGATCAGGATGTCGCTGGCCGACTCGCGAATGCCGACGCCGATGACGTACTTGCCATACTCCTTCAGCTTGAGCACGAGCGACGAGAAATCGCTGTCGCCCGAGAGCAGGATGAAGGTGCCGATTTCGGGGCGCGTGAAGACGAGTTCGACGGCGTCGACCGCGAGGCGGATATCGGTCGCGTTCTTCTTGTTGGTGCCGAACGCGGGCGCGAAGATCAGGTCGATCGAGGATTCCGACAGCGGCACGATGTACTGCGGGTAGCGACGCCAGTCGGCGTACGCGCGCTGCACCGAGACCTTTCCCTTGAAGATTTCGCTGTTGAGGAGCGAGCGAAGTTCCTTGGTGAGGTCGGAGCGGACGCCGAGGGTGACGTTGTCGAAATCGATGAGGAGCGCCGCATTGGGCGCGTGGTGGGCGGCTGCCGATGGTGCAGGCGCAGGCCGGCCAACCCGGTGGGCTGGATACTGGTTCACGACGATCCTGTAGTCTGGCCGTCCCCGGTCTCGGCCTCCCCGCGCGCGGGCCCCGGAGGGCAGGCGTCGCGGGGAAGCGGATGATCGAGACGGCGTTCAGTCCGGCCGGGCCCCGTTGGCCCCGCATCTCGGACAGTCGGGAAAGCTAAGGAGGGAGGGAGGCAGGAGGAAGAGCGATCGCCCCTGCTACCCCTGATGCATCGCCACGACCCGGGAGAGCTCCTGGCGCTTCACCTTGCCCGACGCGGTCATCGGCAAGGCATCGAAAAAGCGCACCAGATCGGGCACTTTCGTCGCCGCGAGCAGGTCCTGACAGAAGCGCCGGAGCTCGGGTCCGGTGACCACCGCCCCTTCAATCAGCACCACGCAGGCGCAGACCAGTTCGCCCAGCACATCGTGGGGAACACCCACCACGCACGCCTCCTCAACGCCGGGATGGGTGCGCAGGACGTCCTCGATCTCCCGGGGCGTCACCGTCTGCCCCGCCCGCACGATCACTTCCTTGCGGCGCGCGACGATCGAGACATTGCCCTGCTCATCCACATGGGCGAGGTCGCCCGTGAGCAGGAAACCTTCCGGCGTGAACGCGCGCTCGGTCTCGTGGGGCATCCGATGGTAGCCCTGCATCAGCGTCGCCCCCTTCACCGCCAGCTCACCGACGGCATCGACTCCGTGCAAGGTTCCGCTGCGCACATCGACGACGCGGACATCGAGTCCGTCGAGCGGCTTGCCCACCGTGCTGCGTCGCACTTCCGGCGAGTCGGACTTCCGGGTGATGCAGACGGTTGGCCCGGCCTCGGTGAGTCCGTAGGCCACCTCGACGTTGCACCAGCGGCGAATGCGATCGACCAGCGCGGGAGCAACGACACTGCCGGCCACCACGCCACCGCGAAGCGAACTGAGGTCGGTGCGAGTGAAGGCAGGATCGCGCATCAGCAATTCGAAGATCGTCGGCACCGCAGGGAGGTGCGTCACCCGCTCTGCGGCGATGAGGTGCAGCGCGGTGTCGGCCTCGAATTTCGGCAGCAGCACGATGGTGGCGCCGGCCGATATGGCCGAGAGCAGGACACTCAGCCCGAAGACGTGGAAGAGTGGCAACACCGAGAGCACGATCTCGTCGGCATCGAGCGCGAGCGCCGCCACCGTGGCCGCGGCGTTGCCCATCATCGCCCGGTGACTCAGCAACACGCCTTTGGGTTTCCCCATCGTGCCCGAGGTGTAGAGCAGGGTGAGCGGCGCGTCGGCATCGGTGACGGCATCGCGCGGCGGCTGCCGGCGGCCACGCGTGAGCATCTCATCGAACGGCACGGCGCGATCGTCAAACCAGCGGGCACCGGGCCCGGCGTAGACGATGACGCGCAGCGAGGGGAGGTCGGGGAGGAGTTCGTCGAAGAGTTCGAGATAATCCAGCGGCATTCCCGCTTCGGGAATGACGGCCGCCGCAACTTCGGCGTGCCGGAGCTGGTACTTCAGCTCGTGGTACCCGAGTCCGGGATCGAGCGGCACCACCACGAGGCCGGCGTCGGCGGCTGCAAGCAACGTGACGACCCACTCGAGCGAATTGGGAAGGTCGATCGCGATCCGGTCGCCGGGCGCGAGCCCTTCGGCGCGCAGTCCGCGAGACAGCGCCTGGGCGCGTTCGGCGAGCTCGGTCCACGAGACGCGCCGATCACCATCGATGACGGCGAGTCGGTCACGGTGCGTGGCGACCTGCGCGGCGAGTCGCGCAGCGAGATGCGTAGTCGGCAATCGGCCTCACTCCGGTTCACTTCGGTGAGGCGAAAGGTAGGAGCGCCGTGTCAGATCCGGCAGGGCTTGACGCGATCAACCGATCAGGTCGTGCGGTCCCGCCACCGGCAACGGTAGATAGAAGGTGAACGTGGTCCCTTCGCCCTGCATCGTGCTGACGCCGAGGTCCGAGCCCATCATCTCGACCAGCTTGCGACAGATCGAGAGCCCCAGGCCGGAGCCCGAGAAGGCGTAGTCACCTGGCTGCTGCCGGCGACGGAACGGCTCGAAAAGCGAATCCATTGCCGCTTCCGGCACGCCGCGTCCGGTATCGCGTACCGAGCAGACGAGCATGCCGCTCGGGCCATCGACGAGTTTGACCTCGACGAATCCTTCGGCGGTGAACTTGAGCGCGTTGGTGGTGAGATTGAGCAGGACGCGGTTGAGCGCGCCGGGATGACCGATGCGCCGGTCCTTCTCGGGCCCCTCGAAGCGCAGCTCGAGTCCCTTCTCCTCCGCAATCGGCAACACGATATCGCGCACTGATTCGAGTACATCGGAGACGGCGAACGGTTGTGCGTCACGACTCACCAGACGGTCACCACCGCGCACCAGTTCGATGACGTCGCTGGCGACGGAGTTGAGTCCGAACGCGGCCGAATAGACCAGGCCCAGCTGACGCTCCTGCAACGGCGAGAGCGGGCCGGAGCTGCCGCGCAACATGGTTTCGGCGAGGAAGAGAATCGAGGTCAGCGGGGAACGGAGATCGTGGGCGACTTCGACGATGAGGTCGAGCCCGCTCGGCCCGGTCATCCGGTCCTGGAAGTGTTCCGACCAGCGCGGCTCGAGGGCGACTGCGACCTGTTCGATGTGCTTGAGCAGCGGACGCAGGCCACCCGGTTCGACGTCTCCGTCGTGTTCGATGAGATAGCGCCGCAGCAGGGTGACGACGCGCCGCGCGAGTGGAGAGACCGGCTCGTCACTCTCGAGCGACCGACCGCTGGCCGCATCTTCGATCCGGGCAACGATCGTGGCGATCGCCGCCGCAACCTCACTCTGCGAGACCGCGTCGACGGCAAAGCGCCGCCACTCTTCGACAAGGCCATCCGCCGCCTCGTCGAGACGGCGGCGGGCTACGGGATCGAGCGACACGCTACTCTCCGCGCTCGTCGCGCTGCAAGCCGTGTTTCTCCATCAGGCGATAGAGCGTGGTGCGGTCGATGTTGGCCTGGCGTGCCGCCTTCGACATGTTGCCGACGGCCCGCGCGATGAGCCGCGTGAGGTAGTCGCGCTCGAACTGGGCGATGACCCGATCCTTCACATCGTGGAACGGACCGTCGAGCTGCGCCGTCGGCATTCCCACCGGTGTCGACTCGGCGTCATCATAGATCGGAATGTCTCCCGGCTCGATCGGCTGATCGGGCTCCACCAGCACGGCGACATGTTCGATCACGTTCTGCAGTTCGCGCACATTGCCGCGCCACGGGCGCGAGCGCAGATACTCGATACTCGACTCGGTGAGCCTGGGCGCGCGGTCGGGCATCTGCCGATGCCGGTGCCAGAAGACTCCGAGAAAGTGATTGGCGAGCAGGGCGATGTCTTCGGGGCGCGTGCGCAGCGGCGGCAACACGATCGGCACCACGCGCAAACGATAGAACAGGTCGCCGCGCAGGATGCCGCGTTCCACCGCTTCCTGCGGATCACGATTGGTGGCCGAGATGAAACGCACGTCGACCGGATCACCGGCGGTTTCGGCACCGACCCGCCGCACCACGCCATCCTGAACCACGCGCAGCAGCTTGGCCTGCAACGGCAGCGACATCTCGGTGAGTTCGTCGAGAAAGAGCGTGCTGCCGTTGGCCGTCTCGAGCAGGCCCGGCTTGTCGCGATCCGCGCCGGTGAAGGCGCCCTTCTTGTGACCGAACACTTCCGACTCGAGCAGCGGCTCGGGGAGCGCGGCACAGTTGATCGGCACCATCGCCTTCTTGGAGCGACGCGAGTGCTGATGGATGAACTGGGCGATGACTTCCTTGCCGGTGCCGCTCTCGCCACTGATGAAGACCGAGGCGTCGGTCGGTGCGACCTTCCGGGCCAGCTCGACCGCCTTCCGGAACGATGGCGAAATGCCGATCAGGGCCAGGTTGTCGGAATGCGAGTGCTGCCGCATGACCTGCATCCGCAGGTCGGCCGCTTCGCGACCCTTGAGGATGGCGTGCGATGCGCGACCGATCAGGACCTGCAAGTGCGTGGCGGAGAAGGGCTTGGGGAGATAATCCCAGGCGCCCATCCGGAGGGCTTCAATGCTTGAGGTGACGCTCGGATTGCCGGTCATCACGACGACGAGACAATCGCGGTTGGCTTCCAGTGCGGCGTTGAGGATTTCGAGCCCGGGGACCTGCGACATGAAGAGGTCGACCAGAATCAGGTCGAACTGACGCCGGCGGACCAGGTCGAGTGCCTCCTCGCCGCGTCCCGCCAGAGTCACACTATAGCCTTCACCGCGGAGGACGGAGGCGCAGCTCTCGCGGAGCGTGCGCTCGTCATCGACAATGAGGATCCGGATGGACGCCTTGATATCGGCCGGGAGTGCGAGAACGTCGCGTCCGGCGGGCGTTTCCGATGAGCCGGTTCCTGATCCGACTCCGGTTACCGCGGTCATGGGCAAGACTCCTGAAATCGCGAGCGTGGGATCCGCTCTGCACTCCTCAAGGCGAAAAGCGTGCCGCAACTGTGGTGCTGGTCCATCGAAGAAACGTCCATTATTAGCGGAAACGTTGCTGGAACGCGGCAATTGTTTCAGAAAAACCGCACCAGACTGTGGTGTGTACACTACATATATATCAGCTAACTGTCGCTCCGGGGCCTCGTACTGCGGTATGGGGGTTGCATAGGACGGATGCGTCAGGACGTTGCGGCAGCCAGCCGCTCACTTACACGTGCAGGCCTTATGACCTCGAACCTCGCGCCGCTTTCCGGCAACCTGCCGGCGAATCCCTCCGGTTTCGGAGGGGGCGGAACCTCCCCGATGACCGGGGCCAGCGGCGGACCCCGCACCTCGCCGATCGTCCGGTATCTCTCGGCCGTCCGGCGGTTCAAGTGGCTCGTCCTCCTGCTGGCGCTGGTGGGTTTTGGCGGCGGCTTGCTCGTTTCGCGGCTCCGGCCCGAGAGCTTCACGGTCCAGTCCACCATCCTGATCGCCGACGAACCGGGCAATGCCGGCGCGATCCAGGCCGGCCCGGCCTATCAGTCGGACCAGTGGAAAGAGCTGTTCGGCAACGTTTTCATCGTCGAACCGGTCGCGATCTCGCGCCGTCACTACATCATCGGCCCCAAGCGGGTTGGCGCCCCACCGCTCCCGAACGGCCCGAGCGGCCCCGACGCGGCCCTCTTCAACAACTTCGGTATCGACAACAACCGGCTCACCACCGGCCTCTATGATTTCAAGGTGAGCGAGGACGGCGCCCGCTGGGAGCTGGTCCATATCCCCAGCAGCCGCAAGGTCGCGGGTGTCACCGGCGACAGCGTCGGCTCGACCTTCGGGTTCCGCTGGGTTCCGCGACTCGAGCGCCGCTGGTATGGCCGAACCTTCACCTTCGAGATCGTCACGCCGCGCGAAGCGGCCGACGACATCAAGGATCGCCTGGACATCAAGATGGCCTTCCGCGCCGCGCGCTTCATGCAGATCACCTTGCGGGGTCAGGACGGCCCCGAGACCGCTGCCACGCTCAACGACCTGATGACGGTATTCGTGCAGAAGTCCGGCGAGATGAAGAAGAGCGGCCTCACCACGCAGGCGGCCATTCTTGATACCCAGCTCAACGGGGCCCAGGCACGCCTCGAAGGAGCCCGCGGCAATCTCGAGAAGTTCAAGGTCAAGACCATCACGCTCCCCAAGGAAGACCTGCCGGTTGCGCCAGGGTTGGCGCAGACCACGCCGGGCGCGACGCAAGCCTATATCGAGAAGCGCACCAAGGTGGAGCTGCTGCGTCGCGATCGCCGCGACCTCGCCGACGCCCTGACGCGTGCCGCGGCGGGCGACCTCGCCGTCGACCTCTTCACCGCGATCCCGACCGTGAACTCCTCGCCGGCATTGAGCGGCGTGATCAAGGAGCTCGAGGCGAACGAAGCGCAGCTGCGCAACCTCCGCCTCACGTTGCTGGACAGCGCGCCACCCATCAAGGCGACACTCCCCAAGATCGCCGAGATCCGGAACAAGACCCTGCCGGCCTACGCCCGCGCGGTATTGCGGAACCTCGATGACAACATTGCCCGCCTCGACACCGAGATCGGCAACTCGAGCCGTGAACTGCAGGGGATTCCGCAGCGCACCATCGCCGAGAGCCGCTATCAGCTCGAGATCGATGTCGCCGCCAATATCTACAAGGTGCTGACCGATCGTTACGAGGCCGCGCGCCTCGTCGAAGCCTCGGCACAGCCCGACGTCTCGATCCTGAGCCGCGCGGTCGCGGGCTCGAAGCCGACCAACAACCGCAAGGTCGTGATCGTCGGCATGGGCATCCTGATGGGACTCGGTGCCGGCCTCGCACTGGCCCTGCTCTTCGACATCACCGACAAGCGGGTCCGTTACGCCGACCAGATCACCGGCGGCCTCGGCCTCACGATTCTCGGCGTCATTCCCGAGATCAAGCGCGCCAAGGGCGAGACGCCGTCGCCGGAAGAGGCCGCCCAGGTTATCGAAGCGTTCCGTACCGTGCGACTCAATCTGGCCCACACGGCGGGCGATGGCTCGCTGGTGATCACCATCTCCTCGCCGTCACCGGGCGATGGCAAGTCGCTGGTGTCGTCGAACCTTGCGCTCTCCTTTGCGGAGGCCGGCTACAACACCATCCTGATCGATGGCGACACTCGTCGTGGGGAACTCCATCGCACCTTCGGGGTCGAGCGTCGTCCTGGTCTGCTCGATTACCTGACTGGTGAGATCAAGTTCGCGCAGCTGATTCACAAGACGCAGCATCCGCAACTGCAGCTGATCACGGCCGGTTCGCGCAAGCGCAACGCCCCGGAACTCCTCGGTGGCAGCGCCATGCGCGAGTTAATCAAGTCGATGCGCGAGAAGTATGAAGTGGTGATCGTCGACTCGCCGCCGCTCGGCGCCGGCATCGACCCGTTCGTGCTCAGCACGCTCACGGGCAACCTGATGCTGGTGCTCCGCGCCGGCGCCACCGAGCGTGACCTGGCCGAGGCGAAGTTGCAGATCGTCGATCAGCTGCCAATTCGCCTCATCGGCGCGGTGCTCAACGACGTGCGCGCCACGATGGACGGGTACAAGTACTACTCCTACAGCTACGGCTACGGCGCCGTCGACGAAGGCGAGGATCAGGGCAAGCCGCAGTTGCTCGCCGGCGAGAAGGACGAATAACGAGAAGCGAGAAGCGAGAAGCGAGAAGCGCAAACAGCCGAAGGGCCGACATCTCAACAAGGTGCCGGCCCTATGGTCTTTCTCGCTTCTCGCTTCTCGCTTCTCGCTTCTCGCTTCTCGCTTCTCGTGGCGGCTACGCCGCCAGCGCGTGCACCAATCGATCGAGAAGCTGCTCGCCATCTCCGGTCGGCGTGGCGCCGGCGATATCCTCGGTGAGGATGGTGGCGCGGACGGCGTCACGGTCGGCACGACAGGCCGTGGCGATCACTTCGCGAAAGCGTTCGGCGAGATGCTCGGCGCCCTGCGCATCGGTCCCAGGCGCGACGACGGCGAACTCACCGTTGCCAAGCCGGCCGAAGGCATCAGCAACGCGACCCTTCTCGCGCAGCATATCGCCTGCCTGCTGCGAATGGGCCGCCTCAACGGCGCCCTCGATTGACCAGGCCACACAGGCGACGGTGCGGCCGTTGCGGCGCGCCTCGCCCAGCAGTTCGGTCGCGCGACGGGCGAGCCCGGCCCGACTGTAGAGACCCGAGGCCGGGTCGATCATCGAGTTGTGACGCAGACGTCGTACTTCGCGGTAGGAAGCGGAGTAGACTCGCAGCTTGTGGAGCAGCGCTTCGGCGTCGAGCGGCTGGCCATAGAACTCCCATGCACCGGCCTCGTACGCGCTGAGCCGCTGCTGGCGTCCCGATGGCCCGGCGGTCGTGATCAGGATCGGGAGCGCGGTGCCGAAGCGCGGGTCGGCGCGGAGCTGCCGACAGACCTCGACGCCGGAGAAGTCGGGCAGTTGCTGGTCGAGGATCACGACATCAGGGTCGGAGACATTGGCCAGAGCCAGTGTCTCCCGGGCCGTGAATGAGCGCGAGACTCGGAAGCCATTCGCCACGAGGATGCTCTCGATCGCCCGGGCAGTCCATTCCTGATCGTTGGCGATCAGGACCATGGGTGCTTCGGGGGCGGCAGTCAGGGGAGCTTCAAGTGACACGGGACCCTCGCAAGGATTCGTCAGGTAGCTGGCATCGCAGTAACTGTTGCAGTAACGCAACAACTCTGTGACCGTCCGCCACGCTCAACGCCGCGGGGGTCCCGGCGCGTTACGCAGGTGCTTGTACAGCTAACACGTTATTTGACATTGAGTTACCGAGAGGACCCTGCACCTGCCACACCCCCCGACACTCTGGTACCTGCCGGCGATAGTGCAAGGTCTTTGCCGGGGCGGCGCGGGCTGAGTGGAGGTATCAGCCATCCAAGCCACTCTGACCGCAGCCGTAGCGATGATGCACCGCCGTGAGGCGCCATCGCCACATCGTTCGCCGTTGCGACGCTACACTTCTGGCCGAGATCTTGCCTAACTGTAGGCGGGAATACTGGTTAGGCTGGCACCGGCGGGTTGGGGTGCCTGAGCACGGGATGTGCTCTTAGGCAGGCATCGGGGCGCGACCCCTCTTTTTCCGGAGAAGGCGTGTGAGGATTCGATCGATCGCTTTGATGGTGGCCACCTTGATCATTGGCGCCAGGGTGCTGGCAGCCCAGACCGACGCCGCTACCACCGTCGTCAATGCCCAGCGCTCGATGGTGACCCGGGCTGAGCTGACCTCCGCACTCGACGTCATCGACAAGCAGCTCGCCTCGAGCGGCTACAGCTCGGCGCTTCGCGATGCCAAGCGGGCCGAGGGCGACGCGATCCGCGACCGGCTGGCCGAGGGCGACCTCCATGTGGGCGATCTGGTGAATATCGACCTGGTGGGTGATGTGGCTGGCCTCAAGGGGACCTATGCCGTCACCCCCAACCGGACCATCTCCCTCCCCGGCGGTGCAGAAATCCCGGTCCGAGGCGTCCTCCGTTCCGAGATGCAGGGGTATATCACCGAGCAACTCAAGAAGTTTGTCCGCGAGCCGGTCGTAAAGGTCACGACCTCGATCCGGATTTCAATGTTTGGCGCGATTGGCAAGCCCGGGCTCTACTCCGCCCCGGCCGATCTCCTGCTCGGCGATGCCTTGATGACGCCCGGTGGCGGACCTGCCAACAACGCTCGCTTTGACAAGTCGCAGATCAAGCGGGGCGAGAAGGTGGTGGTGGATGGGCCGGAATTCCAGGCCGCGATTCGCCAGGGGAAGACGCTCGACCAGTTGAACTTGCAGGCAGGTGACGAGATCATCGTCGCTGCCAAGCCCGCGGGCGGCACGGTGCTCCGGATTGTCGGTGCCGTCGGCTCGTTGGGTTCACTCATCTACCTTGGCACGCAGATCTTCTGACCCCTGACATGCCGATACCCGCAACTTCGCCGATGGCCCACGTGAAGGAGACGCCAACCAGCCGGACGCGGTCCACCGAGAGTCGGAGCGATGACCTCGTGGCCGAACGTCCCCTCTCGCGCGATGAACGCCTCATCCGGGCGCTCAACGTGTTGGTCGCGACACTGGGTCTCATCATCACGCTGCCGATCTGGCTGCTGATCGCCATCGCCGTCAAGCTCACATCGCGTGGGCCGATTTTCTACACCCAGACCCGCGTCGGACTGGATCAACGCCAGCGGATGCCGGCGCGCGATGACTCGCGTCGTCGCTCCGACATCGGTGGCAAGCCGTTCACGATCCTGAAGTTCCGTACCATGACCGTGGATGCCGAGCGTCATGGTCAGGCCGTCTGGGCGCAGGCCAATGACCAGCGCGTCACGGCCATCGGCGGCTTCCTCCGCAGCTGCCGTCTCGACGAACTGCCGCAGTTGCTGAACGTGATCCGTGGCGACATGAACTTGGTCGGCCCACGTCCCGAGCGGCCGCAGTTGTTCACCGAGCTGCGCGAACAGATCACCGACTACCAGCATCGCCAGCGCGTCCCGCCCGGCATCACGGGGCACGCGCAAGTCCATCTCCAGTACGACTCGTCGGTCGAAGACGTGCGCCGGAAGGTGCAGCACGATCTCGACTACATCGCCCGGCGCAGTGTCTGGGAAGACCTCAAGATCATGCTCAAGACAATCCCGGTGATGCTCTTCCGGAAGGGTGGATGGTAGCGCCGGTCGCCAACGCGCCAGCGACCCTCTCCTTTCCTGATTTCGCGAAGCGCGCGGGACCCTTCACCCAGATCGCCGGCCCGGTCCTGCTTGCCGCGCTGGCGTTTGTCGTGCTCTTCCAGGATCCGGCGCGTTCGCTCGCGCGCGACTGGTGGAACGATCCCGACGCCGGCCATGGTCTCCTGCTCTTCCCGGTCTCGCTCTGGCTCGCATGGCGTGCCGGCATCGTCGCCGACGCGACGCCCGCCCCGGGCTGGGGCACCGCCCTCATCATCTCCTCGATCTTCCTGCGGGCCCTCGGTGGCCTTGCCGCCGAGTTCTTCACCCAGCGCTTCTCGATCTGGCTCACGGTCGTGGGCGTGGTGGTCTTCTGCTTCGGCTGGCGGCAGGCCCGCGTCTGGTGGCTGCCGATCACGCTGATGCTGCTGTCGATCCCGCTGCCGGCACTGGTCACCAACAAGCTGGCCATTCCGTTGCAGTTCAAGGCCTCGCAGCTGGGCACTCACCTGATCGAGTGGCGCAAGATCCCGGTGATGACCCGCGGCAACGTGATCCAGATCCCCGAAGGTCGACTCTTCGTCGCCGAGGCGTGCAGCGGACTCCGGTCGCTCACGGCCCTCATCGCGCTCGGCGTGATGATCGGCGGGATGTACCTCGCGACCCTACCCGCCCGGCTGCTGCTGGTGGCCCTTGCGATTCCAGTCGCCATCACGCTCAACGGCGTCCGCATCTTCCTCACCGCCTTCCTGATGCACTTCGTCGACCCGGCGCTCGGTCGCGGCTTCATGCATGAGAGCGAAGGGTGGGCGATGTTTATGATCGCCTTCGTGCTGCTTGGAATGATTGCCTTCTGCGTGCGACTGGTGGAGCGGCGAATCAGCTCTCGCAAGGTGGCCTTCGATGCGTAACTGGCAGCGGTGGATTCCCGGTGGACTGCTCGCGGGCGGCTTCCTGCTCAACAGCACCCTGATCTCGCGTCGGTCGGGGCCAGTGGAACTGGTCGGACCGATCGAGACGGTCGCACCCCAGGCGCTGGGAGCAACCGGCACCAACCTCGGCATCAGCGACGACGAACGTCGCGTCGCCGGCATGACATCGTTCGTGCTGCGGCAATACCAGCCGGCGGGACGCCTCCCCTTCTCGATCTACGTCGGTTATTACGACGAGCAGCGCCAGGGCAAGAGCATCCACTCGCCGCGCAATTGCTTGCCGGGTGCGGGCTGGGAGCCGGTCGATTCCCGCCCGATGACGCTGATGACGGCGGTCGGTCCCGTGGTCGTGAATCGCTATCGGCTGGTGCGCAGCGACTCGACGGCGATGGTCTATTACTGGTATCAGGGTCGCGGTCGTGTGGCCCACGACGAGTTCCGGGTGAAGTACGAATTGCTCCGTGATGCCGCGCTCTACGGCCGGACCGAAGAGGCGCTCGTCCGGATCGTGGTGCGCATCGGCAAGGGCGAAGACCAGGTCGACGCTGCCGATCAGATTGCGCGCGATGTCGGCACCCAGCTCGTTGGTCAGGTCGACAAAGTTCTTCCCCGACTCTAGTTCGGGTCGGCACACGTGAGCGCCCTGCGCCAACTGCTCCGCCGTGGGCTCGAGACGGCGCTGCCTGCGTCCCGGTTCCTGGTGCGCGGTCCTGCGGGCGGCTCCGCCGTCGCACTCACCTTCGATGACGGCCCCCATCCCGACATCACGCCGCGACTGCTCGATGCACTCGCACGTCACGAGATCCGCGCGACCTTCTTTGTCATCGGGCGCGAGGCCGAACGCTACCCAGCGCTGATCAGCCGCATCGTGGCCGAAGGCCACGCCATCGGGCACCATTCCTGGAGTCACTCGGAGCCCTCGGCGACGAGTACCAAGACGCTGATGGCCGAGGTGACTCGCTGCCGCGAGTTGTTGCGCGACATCACTGGCACTTCGATCGATCGATTCCGCCCGCCCAAGGGACAGCTCACCGTGTCCAAGCTCGGCGCCCTGCTGCGAACGGGCCAACGGGTGGTGCTCTGGTCGGTCGACCCCAAGGACTATCTGCTGACCGATGCGGCTCCCCTCACTCATTGGGCGGCGACGAGTGCACTCCCCGGCGGAACGATTGCGCTTTTGCATGACACCCACCGCTGGTGCCTCGATGCCATCGCC
>JBDSMX010000015.1:0-15852 GCA_039915645.1 Gemmatimonadales bacterium
GAGGTCTGGCTCGTTGGTGCGGCGCTCGCGCCAGCGGTCGCGCCACTTGGCTTCGACGTGGTGGGGTGAGTATTCGGCGGGGTCGTATTCGTGATCAGTCATGGTCCAAAAGTAAGCGGGGGCAGGGAACCGGGTGACCGGCCCTGGGGAGAAAAGCACGCGGGCAGGCTCCGGAGAGGCTGGGGGGCGCGGTTTCGCTATGAGTTCCTCAGGGCCAGCAGACGGCCTATGGCCTGTACGGCTCTTCGACGAGATGGCGTCGCTTGAGCGATCCACGTGTCGCCCATCATCCGACTGACGCCGGACCGCCCGCAGTGCTCGGGCAAGGTGGAGAACCGAGAGGCTCTTGGCGGGTTCCGTCGAGGACGCCACGCACCGCCGAGCCCAACTCGGAGATTGTGAAGGGTTTCTCGAGGAGCGGAATCTCGCCCGCGATGACTCCCTGTCGAATCATATCGTCGTCGGTGTATCCCGACATGAACATTGCCTGGATATCCGGTCGGATAGCTCGGACCTGCTCAACCAACTGGGCACCGCCGAGATTAGGCATGATGACGTCCGTGAGAATGAGGTGAATGGGGCCCGGGTGCAATTGGGCGATCGCCACTGCCAAAAGGCCGTCGGCGGCGGGCAAGACCTCGTATCCCATCCGGCGCAGCACTATCTCGGCCGCGCCGCGAATTGCCACATCATCTTCTGCCAGCAATATCGTCTCAGTACCGTGCAGGCTCTTCAGCACCTCGGCTGGGTTCGGCATGGACGGATCGCCGGTAACGCTCGGCAGGCATACCCGGATCGTAGTGCCCTCGCCCGGGGCGCTTTCGATCGTCACGTGACCGCGGGATTGCGTCACGATCCCATACACCGTCGAAAGTCCGAGTCCGGTGCCCTTGCCCAGCTCCTTGGTGGTGTAGAAGGGCTCGAACACGCGGTCGAGATGCTCCTGACCGATGCCACATCCGTCGTCGATCACTTCGATGGCGACATATTCGCCTGGAAGCACCAGTTCGCCGTGCGGACCGACGGTGCCCTGTCCGAATTCCACCAGGTCGAGCCTCACGACGATCAGTCCGCCCTCAGGCATCGCGTCACGCGCGTTGACAATCAGGTTCACCAACACTTGCTCGAGCTGGCCTTGATCTGCCTGCACCCGTAAATCGGCGTGTCGGGCATCAATCCGCAACGCGAATGTCTCGCCGAGGAGGCGCTCCAGCATTTCGACGAGTCCGACGACGATTCGGGCCGGGTCGAGCAGGGTGGGACGCAGGACCTGTTTGCGGCTGAATGCAAGTAATTGCCTGGTCAAGCCGGCCGCACGCTCAGCGGCCATCCGGATCGCGTCCACCTCCCGAATCTGGGCCTCGTGCGCACCGACGGCCTCGGCGAGGAACTCGCAATGCACATTTATCACGGTGAGCAGGTTGTTGAAATCGTGGGCGACCCCGCCAGCGAGCTTCCCCACAGCATCCAGCTTTTGCGCTTGTCGTAACTGGTGCTCGAGTTCGTGTCGCTGGGTGACCTCACGGAAGCTCCACAAGCGCCCCGAAGGGACGCCATCAACCAGGTAAGGCACCGAGTATCGCTCGAGGATTCGTCCGTCCTTGAAGTACAGGTCGTCGGTGCTGGTCGCCTCCGGCCGGCTGTACAGCTGGCGGACCTTGGCCGTGAATGCCTCCGGATCGGTCAGCTGTTCGAGCACGAACGCGCGTATGGTTGCATCGTTGCGCTCAGCAAGCGTGTTCGCCGGAATTTTCCACAGCTTTGCGAACTGACGGTTTGCCATGACGATCCGCCCGCTGTTGTCCACCACCAGGAGACCATCCGAGGTCGACTCGATGGTTGACTCGAGCAACGCGGATGTCCGGCTCCGATCCTCGGCAATGCGCGCCGACTCCTCGAGTGCCGACTGGAGACGCTGAAACCGGTCCGCGTGCTCCTCCGAGACCACCTCCATGGAGTGGGCAATCAGAGCCCGCTCCTCATCCGCCTGCCGATATGCGTCGTCCACCGCGTCGAGAAAGGCGCGCCAGGTTTCCGGCACAACCTCTCCGAGGGGTGCGAACCGACGCAATTGGCGCTTGAGGAGCTTGTGCATTCTCTCAGGATTCCGAGAACGTCGTGATGGTCATGGTTTGATTGTGCAGCTCGCACCGTCCGTGCATCGCGAACGGCGCAATCTCGCCGTAGCTGTAGAATCCGCACAGTACCGCGCTGGGCCCTACCACGAGCCGGACATTCTCGACCTCCTCCTCCACCCGTTGGCCGAGCACCAGCCGTCGGCCAACGCAGCTGATCAGAAGCGCCAACGCAGGCGGCGCCTCTGCCTCAGGGGCCAGGCTGCTCGTTGCGGCTCCGGTCGCGCCGTCAATCAGGCGATCGATGTTGGCGGTCATTAGGCGCGCGAAATGCCCCTCCGGCACGTCGCCGGCAAAAGTGAGGCTGTTGGTTGTTTCGTCAACGCCAAGGATCGTCCGTACAACCCGATGGGCTGGGTCGTTGCTGCGTACGCTCAGGGGAAACCGGAGGCCACTCGACGGCAACTGTGCGGCGTGATCGCCGAGGTACCGCTTGTAGAGTGCCAGCGCGGGCTCACCGTCGAGCTCGTAGAGGATGTTGCCATTCGATCGCGTGATCAGCCTTTCGGGTCCAAACGGATCCCATCCACCGAGAGAGCCATATCCGACTTTCAGCCGGTCACCATAGAGACCGACCACGCCAACCGTATCACTCGCCACCTCTTCACCGACACAGACCAGGGTTTGCTCGAAGCGCACACCATCGCCGGCCAGTCCCCCGGTCACCGCGACACCGGGCGGCAGGTTGCTCGAGAGCGCCTCGGCAAGATCGGATCCGTTGATCGTGATGCCATTGGCGAGGACCAGAACATGGGTCAGGCCCTGCGGAGGGAGTTGCCTTGCGAGTTCCACTCCCGCCGCGCGACTCTCACCGGCATGGCTGAGCCGAGTTCGGCCCATGCGGACAGTGGTGTGAGCGAATGCGACGGCCACAGCCACCATTGTGCCCTCGGTCACCTCATCGTGGGCGATCTCCCCGGCGGTCGAACAGCCGAAGAGCGGCACCCCGGGATACGCCGCCCTGAGCTCTTCGACAGCGCGGCCGCCGGCCCAAACTGCTCTCTCCCCGAACGCCAACACGAGCTGGGGGACGCGAGCCAACGGTGTCCCCAGTACTTGCCATCCGGCGCCCGACGTCCACCGTCGCGATTCGACCTGCATGCTGCACACTCCAGAGTTTCATGTTGGGCGATCCGACGTTTCGAATCGTGAATCGTTCGCAATGTCGTGGGCCGGACGTCCCCCAACATTTGCTGCTAGTGTTCGTCGATCGGGAGCGCCATCGAAAAGGTCGACCCTTCACCAACCTTGCTCTCGACGTAGAGTCGACCTTTGTGCGCATCCACCACTTGCTTGGCGATCATCAGGCCGAGTCCGGTACTCTTCTCCCCCCCGGTGCTCCGCACGCTGGTCACGCCGAACGGCTTGAATAGTTTGGCCACTTCGGACTCAGGGATACCTTGCCCATGATCCTGTACGGCGACGATCACGTCCGGCCCGTCGGAGCGCACCGTGACGTGGACCTCCGTTCCGGTGTGTGAGTACTTGATTGCGTTGGTTAACAGGTTGGTGAGCACCTGTTTGATCCGATTCGCATCACAGCACACGAGTGGGAGCGAAGGGTCGACGTCCAACTCGACCGCGATTTCCTTCTTGCCACCCAGTAATCGGGCCAGGCCGACCTCCCGCTCGACCAGGGCCGGGATGTCGACAGGCGCCAGGTCGAGGGTGAGTTTCCCCGCCTCAATGGCGGAGACATCCAGCAGGTCGTCCACGAGCCGCAGCATGAACGTGGCGGAATCCTGCATTATCGCCAGGAACTCTGCCTGTTGTGCGGTCGGGGGCTCAGCGACGTCATTCAGCATATAGTCTGCAAAGCCCTGGAGCACGCCGAGTGGACTGCGCAAGTCATGGGCTGCCATTCCGACAAATCGGTTGAGTTGCTGGTTGATGTCATTGAGGGCAGTGTTGGTCTCGACCAACAGGGACTGGCTCTCGTGAAGCGCCCGAAAGGCCTCGTCCCGCTGAATCGCGCTGAGGTGCGCCCGCGTGTGGTAGCGAATCCGGGCCAGGAGTTCGGCGCGCTCCGGCACCTTGACCATGTAGTCATTCGCCCCCCGGGCGAACGCCTCGCTTTTGACGACGCCGTCCTCGGTGGTCGAGAGAACGAGGATGGGGGTCGTGGCAGTTGGCATGCTGTCGCGGTAGGCGGTCACGAGTTCAAGGCCATCACCATCTGCCAGCACCAGGTCCTGCAGGATTACGGTTGGGCGGAGCTCCGTGGCGAGCGCAACCGCGTCGACGGCCGACCGACAGTAATGGAACGAGATGTCCGGCTCGGCGACCAACATCCGTCGGATCGTTTCGCCGATGATCGGCTGGTCGTCCACCAGGAGCACCAAGCAGTGATAGCCGGGTGAAGCCGGGCACGGCGCTTTACCCAGGGGCGATATCGGAATGGTGTCAGACATGGGACGCCTTCCCCTGCGATGAGGAATCTGCACAGAGACTCATCAGACGATCAGGAATGTTCTCAAGCCGGGTTATCTCCGTGGCGGCGCCCAATTCGGCCGCGACCTTGGGCATGCCGTAGACGATGCACGTTTCCTTTGCTTCAGCCAGCGTGGCGGCCCCGGCTCCTCGCATTGCCAGAAGGCCCAGCGCCCCATCGCTCCCCATTCCCGTGAGAAGCACGCCGATCTGCCGAGCATGCCAGTGCGCCGCAACGCTTCGGAAGAAGACGTCGATGGAGGGGCGATGCGAGGTTTCCGCGCGGGCCGCCAGATGTTCCAGCCTCCCCGACGCGGCAAGCACCAGATGGTCGTTGCTGGCGGCGACGAGCACGGTTCCAGGCGTGGGACAATCCCAGTCGACTGCCGCGCGAACCGGGAGGGCGGAGCGGCCGGCGAGCCACATCACGAGCCCTGCTGCGAAACGCTCCTCGATATGCTGGACGACCACAATTGCGCCCGGGAACGAGGTCGGCAGCCTCGTCAGAATAGCAGCGAGTGCACCTGGTCCACCCGCAGAGGCTCCGATGGCCACGAGTGGCCCGCTTTGGGGTAGTATCGCGATTTCCCGGCCACGTTGCGGGTCCGGAGGCGCTGGGGGTTGCGTGGTCGCCCGAAGTAGCCGGGCGGCCGTCTCGAGCCGGACATGAAGCCCCTCACCTCCCAGAATGCGCCCTGTCCCGACGATGCGCGGAACCGGTGCCGCATCGAAGGCACCGGAGGAGAGTGCAGCGAAGACCCTGGAGGACTCCCACCCTGACGCGGCCGCGGGCGTGAGCACGATGATCGGGCAGGGCGCCGTGGCGGTAAGCTCGCGAATCGCCGCGAGTTCGCCGCGATCCACTTCGCGGAGCTCCAGCAGGATGGCATCCACCGGTCTCTCGACCGCGCGCCGAACGACATCTTGCATACGGGCTACGACCCATGCGATTTCGTCATTCCCTCGCTCAGCCAGAAAGCGGTGGACTACATCGGGGACCTCACCGGCGAATCCGAGCCTCATGGCCGAACCCCTGCCAAGAGCGTCGCCGTCGCACGAAGCAGCGAATCGTCATGGAATGAGGCTTTGGTCAGGTAGTAGTCGGCTCCCGCGTCCAGTCCTCGACGTCGGTCCTCCTCGCGATCCTTGTAGGACACGATCATGACTGGCAACTCACGGAGTTGCAAATCCGCGCGAACCAATTTGGTGAGTTCGATCCCGTCCAGTCGTGGCATATCGACATCCGTTACCAGGAGGTCGTAGTCCGCGGCACGAAGCGCATTCCACGCCTCCATGCCGTCGACAGCCACATCGACCCGATAGCCAGCCGCCTGGAGCAGTTTGCGTTCTGTTTCGCGCACCGTGATGGAATCGTCGGCAACCAGAATCCGAGGCACCCGCCGGACGCCAGCTTCCATTGGTGGCGCCATATTCACCAAGCTCTCCCGACTCCCGCCGGCCAAGGCTTCCGTTGAGCTGATCACGTCGTCAATGTCGAGAATCAACACTGGTGATCCGTCCGGGAGCACGGCGGCGGCACTAACATTGGCGACTTTCCCCAGCCGTGGATCGAGGGTGCGCACTACCAACTCCTCTTCTCCGAGCAGTGCATCCACGATCACCCCGTACTCCTCGCCCGGAGTTCCCAGCACGACCACGGGGAATTCCGGCCCCGACCATCCGGAGTCCGGAAGTTGGAGGAGGTTGCGTGCAGAGACCAAGCCGACGTAGCGATCGTCCAGGCGAAAATGCTGACGCCCCTCCACAGAGCGAACGTCCGCCCGAGGGACCCGGAGGACGCGGTGCACTCGCGTGAGGGGCAGGGCATACGGCTCCCCAGCCACACGGACCACAAGAGCTCGCTGCAGGGAGAGCGTGAGTGGCAGCTGCAGTTGGATCAAGGTGCCAGCGCCTGGCTTCGAATTGATCGTCATGCGCCCGCCCACCTCGCGGACCACCGTCTGCACCACATCCAGGCCGACTCCACGTCCGGAAATCTCTGTCACGGCCTCGGCGGTCGTGAATCCCGGCAAGAGCAGGAATTCGAACAGTTCCGCCTCGGTAAAGCGGTCCGCGATTTCATCGGTCGTCAGCCCGTTGGCGACGGCCTTCCGGCGAATGGTTTCGGGATCGATGCCCCGCCCATCATCGGTCACCGAGACGATCAACTCGCCCATTCGGTGACTCGCTTCCAGATGCAGCGTACCCTCGCGGGGCTTGCCTGCTGCGACCCGGACTTCGGGCGTTTCGATGCCATGATCAAGTGCATTGCGCAGGGTGTGGACGAGTGGGGCTTCGAGTCGGCGAATCACGTCGCGGTCGACTGGCGTGGCCTCACCGGTCACGATCAATCGCACCTCCTTGCCGAGCTCGCGGGCCAGGTCACGGACCATACGTGAGAAGCCGCGCGTCGAGTCACCGAACGGTTGCATACGGCTCGAGAGTACCTCCTCGTACAAGCCGTGCGACATCCTCAAGAAACGACGATCAAATCCATCGAATTCATCGATGGAATGGGCCGTCGCGTGCTGGCATGCCGCCAGCGTCGTGGCGGCCACCTCGACCGCCGCAGAGGTGCGACTCGCCTGGTCGAGCGCAGCCTGGGTTCGCACTTCGTCAAGCGCGCGAGCGACCTCCTGCTGCAATCGCCTGAGGATGAGGAGCTCGGATCCGAAGGCACTGATCCAGCGGGACGCCACGACCGATTCTCCGGCAAGCCCGAGCAGGCGATTCAGCTGTTCCGCGCTCAACCGCACCGTCGCCTGCCCCGACTGATCCGGGGAGGTCGCGCGATCCGCGGTCGTGGTCCGCTCCCGGTCACGGCGCTCGCGCGGGGCATCGCCGCTGCTCCGGATCTCAGTGGCCCGCATGGGGGGGGGCTGCGGCGGCGCGGGAGCGTGTCTCGCCTCGACGACCGTCGCCGCGGCGGCTCCCTGCTTCCCTGGATCGGCCAGCCGGCTCCGGAATACGCCGATAGCCTGCTCGTGTCCATGTTCGACGGACCCCGGTCCTCCCTCCGCATCGGAGAGGCTCACCTTGGTGAGCAGGTCGACTCCAGACAGCAAGGTGTCGACCAGCGCGGGCTCCAGGCAGCGTGGCCCTGCCTGCGCTGCGACAAAGGCATCCTCGAGCAGGTGCGCCACTTGTACCGCAGACTCTTTTCCCATGACCCGCGCCGCTCCCTTGAGCGAATGGGCCGCGCGCATCATGCTCGCCAACCGGCCCTCAGCAGATTCGCCGCGCTCGACCGCCAGCAGCCCTTCCGTCAACACGGCGACGTGTTCCTCCACTTCCTGGCGAAAGATGTCGTCCATCGAGAAGCCGCTGAGGTCCGACGTGGCTGTGCTGCTCACCCCAGCGCCTCCCCGATGGCGCGCATGATCGCTTCGTCATCGAATCGCGCGACGCAAGCGCGCCCCCAATCCAGCAGGCCGACGGTCCGGGCGCCCATTGTCGCTGCAAGCGTCGCAGGAATCGGACGGAGTTCCTCATCGTGGTACCGATGCACGCCGAAGACTTCGTCGACCAGGAAGGCCACTTTGGCATTCGTGACCACCATGCGGGCGGTGGACCGCTGTGCAACGTCAGGAGTGGTCGCAACCCCGATCAATGCGCCGAGCGCCACGGCAACCAACAAATCGCCCTCCACATTCACAAGGTGGATGGCGATCCCGCTGCGCGGCGTAGGGAGTGAGTGGGTCACCGGTACCGGTGCGATACTGGCGACCAGATGAGTGCCGAGTCCGAACCACTCCGCCCCCAGACGAAACAGCAGGGCCGATTCAGTCTTCGGTCTCACGTGGGGTACGGGCGCGGCGACCCGCGTGGTCCATTCATCGCGATCCTCGGACCTCAGCACTTGGTCGAAGGGCGGGGTGAAGGCCTCGGCTGGCGTCGGCATCATTGCCCGGCTCCCGGGATGACGGACCCAGTCGACTGGCGACAGAGCTTGAGCAGGAGCCCGGCTTCGAGATGATCCGGGTCGAGGAATCGCACCTTGCGGTAGCACTCGACGGCTGGCTCGCGCAGCGCCATCGCATCGTAAACCAGTGCCAGGGTGTACCACCCCTCGGCAGATGTGTCGTATCGTGCAACGAAGGCGCGGGCGGCCTCCAAGGCGGCAACCAACTCTCCCGCATCGGCAAGGCGTTGCACCTCACCAAATGGCAGGGGGGTGGTAGCCGCTGGTGTGGATACCGTCGACGTGGCGGGAGCAGTGTGTGGCCGGGCCAACGCCCGCGCACGGTCTCCTCTGGGTAGGGCTTTAGCCGAGGGGAGAGGTTGAGGTGGCACTTCTTGCAAGACCCTGGTTGGCTCATCCCACCGACGACACACGAAGGCCATCGGGAAATCCGCGGGGTGGAATCCTTCTGACGTCGCCAACAAGGATTCCGCCGGCCCGAGGAAGAGGTGTCCGTTCTGGGCCAACAACGTCCGAAGCCGCCGCAACACACCTCGCTGTGCTGCATCGTCGAGGTAGATCAGGAAGTTTCGGAGAAAGATTACGTCGTAGCAGTTCTCCCGGGGCAGAAAGGACTCGCTCGCGAGATTTCCGTGGGCAAACGAGACCAGAGAACGGATCGTCGGAGCGAGCAGATGCCCACCTGACGTGCGCGCGAAATGTTTCTGCTGCTGCTCACCGAATAAGGGCTCACGAAATGCGTTCCCGGAATAGAGTCCCGTCGCCGCGCGCGCGAGTGCCAACCGACTGATGTCGACGGCATCGATCCGGATCTGGTCCCGCCGCAGGCCGGCCTCCTTCAACGTCATCGCGATCGAGTACGGCTCCTCCCCGCTCGCGCAGGGCACACTGAGTACGCGGAATGGTCCTCCTGGGTGAGCTTCAGCCAGGCCCCGCAAGGCGTGGAAGGACTCCGGATTGCGGAAAAACCAGCTTTCGGCAACGACCAGCCTCTCGGTCAATGTCTGCGCTTCAGTGGGGTCCGCGCCAAGTCGGGTGCAGTAATCGGCCTCTTCGGTGATTCTTAGCACTCGCATCCGATCTTGAACCGCCCGCGCTGCAGTGCCCGCCCCGATCGAGGCCATCCGCAGCCCCAGTTCGTGCGACAGCCACTGCTCGATCCGGGTCACGGCGTCATCGTCGCGTGAGGCATCAATCCGTCCAGGGAGAGCCGTCGGACGATGCCGTTCGAATCACTGAATATCTCGCCCAGCCCGACCGTGCTGGATTCAATCCCTACGAAGGGGCGATACGCACGTGGGTCCCGTCGCTGCACCCCATGCACACGCTCGGCGATGATTGCAAGGCACTGCGATTCCATTGCACCATCGCTTTCCGGCCGGCGCACCAGCAGGATCCTGGCGTTCATACTGGATCGCGAGGGGCGACCAACGAGTCCAATCGCCAGATCCAGCACTCGCACCGGATGGCCATGATAGACCATGAGACCAACGATGCCGTCCCCAGCCGAATCAATCGCCGTCCAGTTCACGAGTGGGAGCACCTCCACGACATGAGATGATTCCATCGCAATACGGGTGTCTCCAACCGAGAATTCCACAAACTGCATTGTCTGCGCGGTCATGTGCCCACCGAAAACCGCATGACGCCCTGCTGCAACTCCTGCGAGGCCTCGTTCAACTGACCGATGGCCCGGCCCGACTGAATCAGAGAGTCGGCGGTCTGCTGGACGGCACTGCCCAGTTGCACCAGCGCATCGCTGATCTGCTTGGCCCCCTCGGACTGAGATTGCATGCCGCGATTCACGCTGTCGAAACTCGGGACGAAGGACTGGACCTGTTCGATGATCTCCGACAGTTGATCCCCGACCATGCTGCTGGCTTGCACTCCGCGGCTGACCTCGTCGGAGAACTTCTCCATTCCCATGACGCCAGCGGTGACCGCACCCTGCATCTCCTTCACGATCCGTTCGATATCTCCGGTCGCAAGCGCAGTCTGGTCGGCAAGCCGGCGGATTTCTGCGGCGACGACGGCGAACCCGCGGCCATATTCCCCGGCCTTTTCGGCCTCGATGGCCGCATTCAGCGAGAGCAGGTTGGTCTGGTCAGCTACTTTGGCAATGGTGGTCACCACTGAGGTGATGCTGCCGGCTTTTTCACTCAAGGTCACGAGCCTGGAGCTGATCGAATGCGACGCGTCGGTGATTTGCCCCATGGTGGCCTGCATGCGCTCGATTCCGCCCTGTCCCGTCCCGGCAAGGCTGGCCGTGCGCTCCGCCACTGCGGTGAGCTGCACCATGCTCTGCGAAAGCTGTATTGCGGTCGTGGAAATGGTCCGAGCCGTGGCACTGATCTCGGTGGTGGTGGCGGCGATCTCTCCCGCCGTCGCCTGTTGCTGGTGTGACGTCGCAGCGATCTCCATGACCGTGGAGTTCAACTGGATGCCGGAACGGCGAACCGTCCCGACCAGATTGCCGAGATTCTCGGCCATCGCATTAAAACCGGCACCCAGCCGGCCCAACTCATCGCCACCCTGAACATCCACGCGCGCATCGAACGCACCACGTCCCACTGATTCCGCCGCCTCGGCGAGCCGGAGAGTCGCGGCCGCGATGTACCGGGCAACCGAGCGGATGTAAAGCCCGCACAACCCGATGGCGATGCCCAGTCCGAGCAGTGTCACCCAGTTGCGTTGGCCCCGCGCCCGTTCCCCCATCTCAAGGGCAATCCGACGCACGGTGTCGAGAGACGCTGTGATCGTTCCCGCCGTAATGTGAATCTTGTCCCGTAGTCCACCCCGTCCCACCACCCCGATGGTCAGGGAGAGGTGCAACCGCGCCCGGAAGAGCGAATCTGCTGCCCCAACCGCGCGACCAAAGTCCGCATCCGAGGCGGCGACGACACGGAGCGAGTCGAGAGTGCGTCGACCCAACGGGGAGAGTTCCGGGTCTGTCTTGAGGATTGCATCACGCTGCTCCTGGACGAGTCGAACGACTTGGGCTTGAACGGCCGGAGGCATGCGCCGGGCGGTGCCGCTCAAGTCGGACACCGAACGCCGCCATTGCCCGTCGATTCCGGAGGCAGACTCGTTTCGTGCGCCTCGCACCTTGTTCAGACGGCCCATTTCCTCGAACACCGTGCTGTACTCTGCAACCGCATCGCTGATTCGGCGATCCAGATCAGGCCGTGTGTCACTCCGTTCGCCGTTGAGGGTGTCAACGAGCGCCGCAAGCTTTGCCAGAATGCCATGAACCGGGGCCATGGGGTCCGATGTGTCGTCGAGGAGCATCGGCGCCGACCCCCCTTCGCCCTCATGCTGCTGCACTTCGGCCATCAACGCTGCGACCGAGATGGCCACCCGGCCATGGTCGGCGGCGGCGTCCTCCCGACCCACGAAGTGCTGCTCGACGGCGAACCATGCCCCGAACACCACGATCATGACGATCAACGAACCCCCAAAGAGCTGCACGAAGAGGCTGTACTTCCGAAGCGGTCTCGCGATCATCGCAACATCCCGGAGCTAACGGTTCGGGGCGGAGGTTCACCACCGAATAGATCTGCTTGGCGCCTGTCGATGGGGTAGTGAAGCGCAACTAGGGGGCCGAGGTTGCCGGCGCATGCCCCCAGGTTGCCAGAAAGAGGGCAACCCTTTGGGCCCATAGGGTGGGCGGTCTCCGCGTGGCCAAACCTCGGTGGGGCGATTTGGAACGAATGCGCAATTACTTGACACTCTGCATCTCAACGGAGTGACGAATGACACGGTTTTCCGCCTTCTGCCCCTCATTCCTGTCCGGGCCCCGGACCCCAAAACCACTTCCCGCGCGTTGGTGCACCCACGCTGGTGCGTCACGGATTCGTTGAGCAGAGATGTGATGGCGATAGCTGGCTGTGCAGAACCTCTCCCTCCCTCGCCGCGGTTTCCACCGCTCCAAACCGCCATCCTGATCATCGAGTGAGGGGAACTCGTCTGCCTGCTGGGTCAGAATTGGGCGCGCAAGCCTACCCTGATGACGTCGCTCGATGGCTCGCCCGCACCGGACGGCGGCGAATTGGTACGCCCGAGTGGCGTCAAGGTGACGCCCCTCGGGCAGGACGGTCCAAGCGATGTGGTTGGGGCGATATTCGACATCGGTGCCGAGGGGCCGGCAGGGCCGCCAACGCACGGCAGGTCATTAGTCGCGTGATAATGGTCTTCACCCACGACCGAGGCTTCTCCGCCTCGGCCGGGAAAGGGCATTGGATGGTGGTTACGCCACCCCGAGCCTCACCTTCCTGGCTCGGCAAATAACCGCATCATCACTTTGCGACTAACGCCTGGCTGCGTGCCGTGCCGCCAGGTCAAGCGTGAAGGCGAGGCCGTTGACGGTTGCCGGAGGAGTCGAGGTGCCATCGAAGGTGATCACGATGGTGCGAGTGACCGCCTCGCCGGCGTTGGGGCCAGAGCTGCGGGTCATCACCAGCGTCCGGGTGACGGTGCCGGAAAGCGGCCACGGATCAACGCCCGGGGTGCGGACCGGATAGACCACATTCGCCAACGCGCTGTTACCGGTGACCGTGTACGACCGGGTCTCGCCACCCTCGGTGAGACGCGATCGGGAGACATTCTCGGTGCCGGTGCCGTTGACGGTGCGGCTGGTCTCGGTGCCGGCGAGGCCGGTGATGGTGAAGTCACGGTTCCGCGCCACGGTGGCGGTCCACGGGCCGTGGGTGATGTCGCCGGCCACCGAGGCCACGATGTGAATCGAGGCGGTCGTGAGCTCATCGTAGGCGGTCTGCGTTGCACCGAGCGCATCGAGCAGCGTCACGGTCCGGTTCACAGTGAGGCCGTTGCGATTCTCGGGCGGGCAGCCGAAGCGGCCAGCGGCGAAGTTGCAGCCAGTGAGGCCGGGACGCCCCGTCGGCGGGCTCCAGAGCGACGCGCCACTCGAGAGCGGCGAGGTCGTGAGGTAGCCGACACCACCATCCATGCCGGTCATCACATCGACGTCTTCGGCAGTGCCGTCGGCGGCGAGGGTTGCGGCATCCTGAGAGATCGAGGCGGTGAGAGCGGAGGAGTCGGTCGGGTTGCTGCCGCAGGCGGCGGCCAGCACGAGGAGTCCAGTAGCGGCGAGTCTGGTGCGAAGCATCGGATCCTGCCTTTGAAAGGAGATGTCAGCGGGGAGTGATCCCCCCCTACGCCAGAACTGACGCAGGGGAGAGCCGGGCGTTAAGGCCGGGGCGCCCGATCCCTTCCCGCTACACCCCCGGAGACGATGAAGGCCATCATGTCGCCACTGTCGCCATCGACCGGTACCACCCGTTCAGCAGGTAGCAGGATGAGTCGTCCCGTAAACGCATATGAGAACGGGAGATAGACCGCGACGTAACCGGGGAGCCCGAGTCGGGTCATGTCATCGGCGGTGATGAAGCCAAGCGACCAGACATCGACCCCGGGATCGGGCTGGACCCGGACCGCACGGGTGAAGCGTCGCTTCTCGCCCACGAAGGCGTGCATCAGGTCCTTGGCCGCCGTGTAGAGCAGGCGGACAAAGGGGAGGCGTTCCAGGACCTGGTCGAGCGTGGCAAGTGCGGCCTTGGTCACCACGTTGGTGGCCAGTGCGCCAATGAGCGTGACACTCGCCACCACGATCAGCAGTCCGGCCCCGGGAATGGTGAGGCCGAGCCAGCCGTCGACTCCCGCGATGGCGCGGTAGGCGATGTAGATGGTGAAGGCGACCGGCGCCGTAATGGCGAGACCGCGGACGAAGTTGCGCGCCGCGAATCCGAGAAACTCGCTCAGCCGTGAGCTATCCATGATCAGAGTCTCGGTTCGAGGACGTCGAAGAGGGGATCGAGTTGTGACGGTTGCAGGTCGCCCATGTGCCCGATCCGGATGAGTTGGTCTTCATCCTCGTCGAGTCCATAGGCGACCTGCCATCCTGCTGCCGCGAGTTCACCGGCGATGCCACGCGCGGATCGCCCCGGTGCGAGACGCAATGCCGAGACGGTATCGGCGCGGCGGCCGGCAGGAGCGAAGAAGGTGCATTTGCCGTGGCTCGCGACCCACGCCTCGACCCGCTCACGCATCGCGCGATGTCTGGCCCAGCGAGCCTCGAGCCCTTCGGCGCGGATCCGATCGAGTTGGGCAGCCAGTGCAAAGACCACCGGCAGCGCTGGTGTCTGCGGAAAGCGCGACTCGACGGCCGCGCGATGCAGCGCGAGTACGTCGAGATAGAAACCACGGTCGTCCAGCTCGGCGGCGCGAGCGAGGAATCGCTCGCTCGCGACTGCAAATGCAAGTCCCGGAGGCAGCCCCATCGCTTTCTGTGAGCCGGCAAGCAGGAAGTCGGGTCGCCAGGTATCGGTCTCGACCGGAGATCCCCCCACTGACGTTACCGCATCGATGATCGTGATGATCTCGGCGTTGCGCTGGAGAATCGGCAGCAGCAATTCGATCGGCGTGAGTGCGCCGGTCGAGGTCTCGCAATGCACCAGCGAGACGGCATCGATCGGCGGGCCATCAAGCATTCGCGACAGCAGTTCGGGCTCGAGCACGACGCCGCGTGGCACGTGGAGGCGAATGACTTCCTTGCCGCACTGTTCTGCGGTGAATGCAAAGCGCTCGCCAAACGTCCCGTTGACCACGGCGAGAAGCCGGTCGCGCACGCCGGACCGGACGGCGGCCTCCATCATCGCTGTGGCCGAGCCGGTCGCGAGCATCACCGGCCGCTCGGTGCGGAAGAGGGCGCGCAGCCCGGGCTGCAGCGCAGCAACGAGTGCGTGGCCTTCGCTGCCGCGATGCGGGATCATCGGCTGGAGCATCGCCTGCATCACCGCAGGAGCGACCTCGACGGGGCCAGGAATGAAGTAGCGCCCGGAGAGTGTCATCCCGTCACCTCGTTGCTCGACACGATCCGGTGACCCGCCGCGGCCCAGGCCGCGAAGAGCTCGGCGCTCGTGGATTCCCTGATCGCTCGCACGGCATCGCGTACGATCACGAGCTCGGCCTGCGGCGCATGTTGCGCAATACCCGCCACGGCCGCGCGAACGCAAAAATCGGTGGCGACTCCGTACACCACGACGCGCGATGGTGCGAGGGTCGTGAGCACGGTGGCGGCGTTCGGGTTCCAGCGGAAGACATCGGTGCCGGGCTTGTTGAGCAGGATGTCGCCAGCGTGCGCTCGCACTGCGGCGGCGACGGCATCTGCGTTGAGCGGCACCGGTTGAATCACCAGCGGGTTGTGGAGCGCGGTGGCGCCGACCTTGAGCTGACCTGGCGTGCCGCGCATGCAATGCGGCGGGAAGGTGGTGGTCCAGTCGGGCGTCTCGGTGATTTCGGCATGCCCGATGTCGTGATCGTCGGCGGTGGCCACGATCCGAACTCCGG
>JBDSMX010000021.1:0-3759 GCA_039915645.1 Gemmatimonadales bacterium
TCGGTCAGTGGCTTGACGCCCCAGGCGGTCACCTGTGAGAGGTAGGTCGGGCTCATCACATCCTTGATGAGTGGCTGCTGCAGGAAGTTCATGTCGGCAAAGCGGCGTCGCGAAAAACTCTCGTAGACGGCGAGCGTGGTGATCGAGGCGGTGTGATGCTCGGCCATGTAGCGGATTGCCTCGTCGGTCATCGCGAGGGTACCTGTGTGAGCGTAGATCCCGATGCCGGCCTGGGCCACGGCGAGCGAGCCGTTGCGGATGCCCACGTCGGCGATCACGCGCATCGAATCCCGCGCTGCCGCGTCGACCACCGTCTTCACCATCTCGGTCGTGAGACCACCGTATGCCTTGATGAACGTGGCACCCGCTGCCTTCATCTGCCGCACGAAGAACGAGGCCTGCTCAGGCGAGGCCACCGCCACGGAGATGTCCGGCCATTGCGGGGTCGCCCCATCGAGGACCGGACCGGTGAAGTAGATCCTGGGGCCCGCGAGACGACCCCCGCGGACTTCGTCGCGGAGCTGGCGCACATACGAAGTCACATCGCCGGGGTCGAGCACCGAGGTAATGCCGTTGTAGAGCAGGGCATTGGTGGTGAGCCTCGAGCCGAGGAAGTCGGTGGTCTCGCCGTCCCAGCCGCCACTCAGGTGGGTATGCATGTCAGCGAGGCCGGGCATGAGCGACATCCCTCGGCCATCGATGATCCTCGCTCCACTCGGTACCGGGGTCTGAGCGGCCGGACCTGCCGCCGTGATCCGGTCGTCGCGGACGACCACTGTGGCATCGGCAATCGGCGCTCCGCCGCGCCCGTCGATGAGGCGGACATGGGTGAAGGCGGTGACTTGCGCAGAGGATGGAGCAGGGAGGAGGGCGAGGAGCAGAGCGAGGCTGCGAATCATGCGACCTCCGGGAGGGATGCGAAGTGCGTCCGGAGGTCCTACGGGGAGGCGAAGGCGCCGGTTACGTGCGGCCCCCTTCCTCCGGCCGCGCGCCCAGGCATTGACGGATTCTGGCTGCGCTGATAGTCCTAGTTGTTGTCGGGGACGTTGTTCACCGATGCGCTCCTCGCCCGCTATCGGGGTCCGGTCCGGAAGGTGTGACGACGGGAATATGAATGTCGGTGATCAGCTCTTCCGGCTTCGCGGTCATCGGCGTGTTGGGGTAGAGCTCGTATCCGGGCCCGGCGCCGCGGCGCAGCTCTCCGCTGGTGATCCGCTCGACCATCGCCGCCCACGCCTTCTGCAGGCCCGAGTAGGGGCCGACGTGTCGGCCGCAGAGGTAGCGCCCGGCGGGGAGGATCACCTCGGTCAATCCGGCGGGGATCGGCACACCTGCCGGCAGGGTAATGCCGGCATCGGAGCGGAGTTCATCTTCATCGACCGTGTTCGGGTCGTGGTGATAGATCCCCACCAGCACCGACTCAATCTCGCCCAGTTCGGCATCGGCCACGAACTCGTCAAGCCGCATGAATGCCGAGGCGATCAGGTCGTAGGGGCCGATGTGACGCACAGCGGCAACGCGGAGCGTGGGTTGGTTGACGATTTCTGTGCGCATCGTGCAAATCCTTGCAAGGGGAGTGTGCCTTGGCCGGGCCCACCTGCAGCAGGGCGAGGAGGAGCAAGGTCATGTCGGCCGTACCACCCGCGGCGGATCCATCAACAGCCAGGTGTTCGGATCGAGCACCACATCCCTCGGCGCCACCGCGGCCGGGATCGTGAAGCGCTGGGACCGCTGGGTCATCTCGACGTGGGTGACTCGCATCGGAGCACCGGAACTGTCCGGCGCCACGCCGATATCCAGAGAGAACCGATACGGCTCCCCCGTCTGCGTCTGCGCCACCTCGATGACCAGTTGTTTCGCTGTTGCATCGTAGCTCCAGGTGGCGGTGATCGCGGGCGCGAGGTTGCGGTGCAGCCACTCGTCGAAGAACCACCGCAGTTCCTGCCCCGAGGCCGCCTCCATCGCACGCCGCAGGTCGTCGGTCGAGGCGTTCCCGTCGCGATGCTGCTGATAGTACGCGCGAATCCCCGCCCAGAACATCTCGGTGCCGATCTGCCCACGCAGCATATGGAGCACCCAGGCCCCCTTCTGATACACCAGGCTGGGGATGACTCCCTTGAGGTCGGCGATGTTGTTGTGCACCACCGGCTCATTGAGCCGCTTCTCCGCAGCCAGCGCGGTGACCCGCGCGCGTTGCAGTCCGGCGACAAAGGCATCACGACCATCGTAATGCTCGGTGAAGAGCAGGGTGAAGTAGGTGGCGAATCCTTCGCTGAGCCAGGCATCGTCCCAGTCTGACTCGGTGACGGCATCGCCGAACCACTGATGCGCGATCTCGTGTGCCACAATGCCCGTGGCATCGCGATCCATCACGTTCTCGCCGTAAAAGATCACGCTGGCGTGCTCGGTGCCACCGCCGCCAAATGCCGCCGAAACGTTGGCGAGCTTCTCGTAGCTGTAGGGTCCGATGTGATTGCTGTAGAACTCGATCGCTTTGCGTGAAGGTTCCTCGAAGGCGGCGATTCCCCGGGCCAGGTCCTGATGCGGCACCCAGGTCTGCAGTTCGACTCCGCGCACCATTCCGGCGTGATGGACGCCAAACTGCTCGACCCCGATGGCGTTGAGCCAGGACGCGATCGGCACCGACTGCTTCCAGTGGGTGGTCTTCATGCCATCGCCCGAGGCGACCTCGGATTGCAGCAGACCATTGGCGACCACGGCATACCTGACCGGCGCAGTGATGATGAATTCGCTGGTCGCCTTGTCGGAGGGGTGGTCGATCATCGGCAACCACTGCCGTGCCTGGTCGGGCCAGTTCCACGAGAAGAAGGCGCGTTCCTTGTAGCGGTTGAGTCCCACCGAGAGCCCGCCCGCCGGAATGCCGTGATAGGCGACGGTGAAGCGTCGCAACTCACCAGCTCTGCTCGGGCTCGCCAACGTGATGTGGAGCCGATGGTCGCTATGGCGGTACCCGAGCGGAGTGCTGTCGCTGCGCACCGCCGTCACCGTCATTCCCTTGCCGCCACTGGCACTGGTGAGATCGAGGAAAAACTCCGTGAGCCCATCGTGGGTGAAGCGCACCGACACGGTCGCCTCACCGCTGATGGCGTCGGTGGAATCACTCAACGTCAAGGCAAAGCGATAATGCTCGACATCGACGCCGGGCTGTCGCGGGTAGGTATCGCGGACGGCGCTTGATGCAGCCGCAATCAATCCGCTGCTGAGGAGGAGCGACAGGCGCAGGTGCATCATCGAACTCTGGGTCGCGAGATCAAGTAAGCTAGCGGGAATGGGTCGCCCTGAGCGCAGCGAGGGGGCGGAGCGACGGTGTCCACCGCAACTCAGCCCCCTCACTCTGTTCAGGGTGACAACGATCCATCAGTCACCCATCACCCATCATCCATCATCCATCACTGACCTACCGCGGCACGATCGGCAGTATCAGGTGCGACGGATGCGCGGCGTCGTGCAGCACGCGCTGGTGCGCCGTCACGAAGGTCGAGTCGCGCTCGTTGTTGCCACCGGTGTTCAAGTTACGGTCGTACTTCGGAAAAAGTGCCGACGTGATGCTGACCCGCAGCTTGTGACCCGGCGCGAACACCTTTGACGTGAACCAGAGGTCGATGTCGTACCGCTCGACGGTACCCGGCACCAGCGGCACCACCTTGTCCATCCCCTTCCGGAATCGTGCCCGGGTCAGGCCGTCCTGCACCCGCTCGGCGTGCCCGTCAGGGAACACGTCGAGCAGCATGATCGCCC
>JBDSMX010000029.1:0-8266 GCA_039915645.1 Gemmatimonadales bacterium
GATGATGCGCTGCGCATTGGCCTGCTCTCCACGAGAAGGAGTGAGCAGGGAGAGTAGTCCGCGGGTGTTAAGGGGATGTGAAGAGCCCCCGCCGGACTTCCGGCGGGGGCGCGTAGGGGCGCCGCACGCGGCGCCCTCCTTTTCGCTTCGGTGAGCGCGGCCGGTGGGGCGCCGCACGCGGCGCCCTCCGCTTACTCGTACCGCAGCGCCTGAATCGGATCCAGCGACGCCGCCCGACGTGCCGGCCAGAGTCCGAAGAAGAGGCCGACCAGTGCCGAGAACATGAAGGCGACAATGACCGCGGTCGGCGAGATGATCGTGGTCGATCCGTACTGCTTGCTCACGAAGACCGACATCCCGATGCCGAGGCCGATGCCGAGAATGCCGCCCGAGACGCAGAGCACCAGGGCCTCGATCAGGAACTGGCTCAGGATCGTCAGCTTGGTGGCGCCCAGCGCCTTCCGGATCCCGATCTCCTTGGTGCGCTCGGTGACCGAGACCAGCATGATGTTCATGATGCCGATGCCGCCGACGAGCAGCGACACCGCCGCAATCGAGAGCAGCAGCGTCGAGAAGGTCTCGGCGTTCTGTGCCGACGTCGCCAGGAACTCCTTGGGCGAGCGGATCTGGAAGTTGTTGGGACCGCCCGGGCGGATCTTGTGCTCGCGCCGCATGATCCGCTCGACATCGACCATTCCCTGTTCCATCGGCAGCTTCTCATTCACGATCACCGAGATCGAACGGAGTCGATCGGTACCGAACACGCGGTAGCGCGCGGTGCTCAGCGGAATCAGGATCTGCTCATCGGGATTCTGGAAGCCCTGCGAGCCCTTCGCGCTCAGGATGCCGATGATCTCGAACGGGATGCCGCGAATCGCCAGCGTCTGGCCGATGATCGCGGGACCGTTGGCATCGAGCAGCTTGGGCACATCGGCGCCGATGATGGCGTACCGCTGCTGCGCCGCATCATCGCCGTCGGTGAACATCCGGCCAGCCGTAATGGTGTAGTTGCGTGCACCGACATAGTTCGCCGAGGTGCCGACGATGCTGGTGTTGATGTTCTTGTTGCCGAAGACGACCTGCTGGTTGCGCCCCATTTCGGGAACCACCGCCGTCAGCGTCGTGGCATCACGCTTCAACATCTCGGCGTCCTTGACGTACATCGGAGCACCGTCGCCGCGGGCCGCGCCCATCGAGAAGCCCTGACCCGGATTGATCGTCACCAGATTGGCGCCGAGCGAGTTGATTCGGTCCTGAACCGCCTTCTGTGCGCCACTACCCATCGCCACGACCGTGATCACGGCGGCGACGCCGATGATCACACCGAGCATGGTGAGCATCGCGCGCAACTTGTTCGAGCGAATGCTCTGGAACGCCACGCGAACAGTTTCGCCGATGAGCATGAACTACCTCCCGCCCGGCGCTTTGCCGCCTGGCGCCGCTCCGCCTGCCGGCGCGCCGCCAGCAGGACGAGCACCGGCAGCCGGCGGCGTGGTGGACTGGCCAGGAAGACCGCCCGCCGCACCCTTCATCCGGGTCTGCAGATCCAGCTGCGACTGCACGAACGACGCGCTCGGCAGCATCAGCACCGAATCCTTCTCGGTGAGGCCCGACTTCACCTCGGAGTAATCGAGGTCGGTGAGGCCAGTCTTCACATAGACCGGCACCGGCTTGCCAGCGCGCTGCACGAAGACGATGTAGGTGCCACCGAATTCAGCATTGCCGCCACCACGACGCATCCCGCCGCCGCGATTGCCGCCGCCCGCTCCTGCGCCGCCAGCGGTGCCACCGGCGCCGGTCGGCTGACCGGCGCCCTGCTTCGCGCCACCCTGCTTGGTCGTCGCGTCGCCCTTCGGCGCTGCGGCCGTCGGGTCACCGCCCGGGAGCGCTTCCTTCTTCGCGCTGTCGCCTGCCGTCGGTGCCGGCTCGACCGCGGCCTTCGCCTCGGCCAGCATCCGGGTGAGGTCGGCGTCGGCGATGCCGAGCACGGTGGCGGCGCTCTTGACGTCGCGCTCGGTGCGCAGCGCCGCATTGGGCACGGCCAGCACGTTCTTCCGCTCACCGACCTGCATCTTCACTTCGGCGTTCATTCCCGGCTTGAGCAGCCCGTCCTTGTTGTCGATGCGAATCAGCACCGGGAACATGGTGACGTTCTGGATCGTGTCGGCCTGCGGCTCGATCTTGAGCACTTCGCCGCGGAACGGACGGTTCGGGAACGCGTTCACCGTCACGTTGGCCGGCAGCCCTGCGCGGAGCTTGCCGATATCGGTCTCGTCGACGAAGGTCTTGATCTGCACCAGCGAGAGATCGGCCATCGTCAGCAGTACGGTGCCGCCGCTCGCGGTGTTCGGTGAGGAGATCACGTTGCCGCGCTGCACTTGCTGCTCGATCACGGTGCCGGAAATCGGCGCCAGCACGCGAGTGTCGCCGAGGGTGATCTTGGCGTTCTCGAGGGCAATGGTCTGGCGCACCACGTCGGCCTTGGAGTTGGCCACCGCCAGCGTCGCCGTCTCCAGTTCCTGCTGGGTGATCGCCTTGGCCGCGAAGAGTTCCTTGGCGCGGCTGAGCTGACCCTGCGAGTTCGCCAGCTGCGCCTTGGCCACTTCCTGATTGGCCTGCGCGGTCTGCATGTCGTTCTGCGGAATCCGCTGGTCGACCTGCACCATCAGGGTGCCGCGCTTCACGAAATCGCCGGTCTGCACTTTCACGTCGAGAATTTCGCCCGATGCCTTGGACTTCACCTGGACGACGGTGTCGGGGTTCACGGCACCGGCGGCCTGCGCGGTGACGATGATGTCACGCCGCTCGACCGCCACGGCCTGATAGACCGGGAGCGGGGCGGGCTTGCTGCAGGCACCGACGAGAGCGACCAGGGGCAACACACGAGCGAGCTTCACGCGACAGCCTCCACACCACTGCCGTCGCTCGACACCTTGCCGTCCCGGAGGACGATCTGGCGCTTGGCGTGTGCGGCAATGTCAGGTTCATGAGTAACAAGAATGATCGTCTGACCCTGACGATGCAGTGTCTCGAACAGGGCCATGATTTCCTCGGAGGTCGCCGAGTCGAGGTTACCGGTCGGTTCGTCGGCCAGCAGGATCGACGGACGGTTGACCAGGGCACGGGCGATCGCCACACGCTGGCGCTGACCACCCGAGAGTTCGTTCGGCTTGTGATCCATTCGATTGCCGAGGCCGACCGCCGTGAGCGCTTCCTTGGCGCGCTCGCGACGTTCCTTCCCCGACGCGCCAGCATAGACCATCGGCAATTCCACGTTGGCGAGTGCCGAGGCGCGCGGAAGCAGGTTGAACGTCTGGAAAACGAAGCCGATTTCCTTGTTGCGGATCCGGGCCAGCGCATCGTCGTCCAGTTCGCTCACGCGATAGCCGTTGAGCCAGTACTCGCCTTCCGAGGGCGTGTCGAGGCAGCCGATGAGGTTCATCATCGTCGACTTGCCGGAGCCGGACGGCCCCATGATCGCCACGAACTCGTTGCGCCGGATCGTGATGTCGACGCCCTGCAGCGCCCGGACCCGTTCGGTGCCCATCAGGTACTCGCGCTGCAGGTTCCGGGTCACGATCACGGCGTCGCGCGGCACGTCGGCCGGGAGTGCTGCCATCCGTTCGGCAGTGTCGCGCAGATCCTTTTTCATTACGGCAGACTCCGCCCGAGGATGCTCTCGATCTGGACCTTGGCGCGGAGGTAGGCGTAGCGCGCCTGCACCGCATTCACCTGCGCCTGCGTCAGGTTGGTCTGGGCCTGCAACAGTTCCGTGATGGTGGCCACACCCTGGCCATACCGTGCCGTCACGACGCGCAGGTTGGTCTCGGCCGCCGTTGCCGACGTCTCCGACAACTGGATCTGGGCCTGCGCATTCGAGATCGCGGCGAACTGCGCCGTCAGGTTCGCGTCGATCTGGTGCTGCTGATCGAGGAGCGACGCCTGCTGGTTCTCGACCTGGATCTGGGCATTCTCGATCTGGGTCTCGCGCGCGAAGTTGGTCCACGGCGTGATCTGCAGGCCGAGGTTGAGCGACTTGCGGCCCTTGAGGGCGTAGTCGGACGACTTGTTGGCCGTGAAGTTGTCGCCGACGCTGATGCTGAGATTGGGGAAGTACTGCGCCTTGCTCGACTTGGTCGCCTGCCGCAGCGCCTCGAGGGTCGCCTGGGCCGAGCGCAATTGCGGCGACGACGCACGCGCGTCACGGCGCAACGCCACCGTGTCGATCGAGGCCGGCAGCAGGTAGTACGACGGATCGTCGACCGCGCCCACGCGGCCGTCGGCGCCGATCGCGCGGCCGAGCTGGGCTTCGTCGGTGGCCAGCGCGTTCTGGTGGCCGAGCATCGTGAACTTGGCGTTGTTGAGCGAGACCAGCGCGGAGAGCGAGTCGGAGATGCTTCCCGATCCGGCGCGGAGCTTCGCCACCGCCACGTTGTACTGCTGCTCGGCGCTCAACACCGCGGTCGAGTCGACGGTGAGCAGGCGCTTGTCGGCCAGCACGGTGAGGAAGGTGTTGGTGACGTTGAGCGTGTTGGTGAACTTGGTCGAGACCAGCGTCGACGTCGCTGCGTCCTCGCGTGCCCGGGCCGCCTTCAGATCGTAGTTGCGAATGAAACCGTCGAAAATCGGCAGCGTCGCCGTGACGTTGAAGCCGTAGTTCGGATTCGAGCTGTTGCCGCTGATCACTTCACCCGTGACCGGATCGAGGCGCGAGTCACCGGAGCTCAGCAGCAGCGATGCTTGCGGCGTGAAGCTCACCTGCGGCACGAAGCGCCACTTGGCGGTGCGCACCTGGAGTTCAGCGCTGCGAATGCTGTTCTGCGACTGCACCACGACCGGGGACACCTGCTCCGAGCGCTGCAACGCCTGGGCGAGGGTTACCGACTGCGGAGCCGGTGCCATCGGCGGCAGACTCGGCAACGCCTGCGCCGGCTGATTGCCCTGTGCCTGCGCGAGAGCGGGAACCGCGAGGAGCGCCGCAACGAGAGCGAAACGCATCGGACGGTTAGCGAGGACCACGCGGACCTCCGCGGGGCGACTGGTCACGCTGCTTCTTGCGGTTCTCATCCATAGCCGTGTTCATAGAGTCGTACCTTACCTGTTGCGGGGGAGTCAGGAGTGCGCGGACGTCGGTACGCGTCTGCTGGCGGCGGGTTTCGACGGCAGGCCGGACGGATTCCCAGAGGGAATCCATCTGCGCACCGATGTTGCCACGCACCATTGAATCAATGGCCGTGGACCCCCGCTTGTACAGCGCGATGATACTGTCCCGCTGTGGCGTTTCAACACCGAGCTCCTTGGCAACCCACGCTCCCGGACCACCACCCCCAGGGCCTCTACCCCCTCCGGGGCCGCGCCAGACGAAATCCGCCTTGCCGGCGCGGAAGGCCATGGTCAGTCCGACCACCCCGACCACGATGCCGACCGCAAAGGCCGCGATCAGCAGGACAACGGCCCTGGTTCGGGTGGTGCTGCTCACTTCCCCTCCGAGGTCATCGCGACCAGGAGGATGTCAGCACCGGGACGTGAGCCCTCAAGGAGCTCACTGGCCACCGATGCTTCAGTCGTCGCGGTGGTTGCACCCCGCGACCAACCCCATCCCGCCAGCACGGTGGCAAGCGAGGCGGCAACCAGCCCCTGCCAGAACCAGCCGGCCAGTTCGTCTTCCCAGGCGCGCTTGCCGAGCCGGGCCCGCACCCGCGACACAAACGCGCCATCGTGCGGCAGCGTCAGGGCGTCACGGATCGCTGCCCCGAGCTTCAGGTCAGGTGCGTCATTGAACGGCGACAGATCACTCATCCCACTCCTCCTTCACGGATCCGAGCACTTTCCTGAGTGCCCTTCTCCCGTGGAAAACATCCGACTTCACGGTTCCTTCGGGGATCCCCAACAGGGTGGCAATCTCCGCCTGCGAATACCCTTCAGCATCAAACAACACGACGGCCAAACGTTGTCGCTCCGGCAAAGTCGCGAGCGCACTCTTGAGCCGCTCCCCCAGGTCCATCGCGCCGACTTCACGGGCCGGATCGTCCTTGGAGGCCGCCGCCACATGATCGAGCGGGTCGGCGGCGCGGACTCTTCGCCTTCGCCGGAGGTCCTTGGCCGCGTTGACAACGATCTGCATCAACCAGGGTCGGAACGCCCGTTTGGGGTCGTACCGGCCGATCGCCTGCCAGGCAGAGAGAAACCCCTCCTGGGCGGCATCATCGGCATCCTCGCTGTCTTCAAGGACCGCATAGGCAACACGCCGGGCCATCGGCGCATGGAGGGCCACCAGCCCCCCAAAAGCCTCTGCATCGCCCCTCGCAGCCCGAGCGGCGAGCTCGGCTTCATCCACGCCGGTCATACGCAGGAAACCCTGGGTCCGTTGAGCTTCACGTCCGCCCCCGGTGGCCCAGCGCCCGGACAATCAGGGTCGCGGCAGTGAGGGTTGCCAGGCCGGCGGCCACATAGGCCGCTGTCACTGGAAAGATCAGAAAGAGGGCCGCTGCAGCCAGGAGCACCAGCGCCAGCGGGCCGAAGAGGGTCGCCCGGGCGCCCCGGATCAACCCACCAGCCGTGACAATCGCCTGCCGGCGCCGTTCGCGGAAGGTCCGCAGGTGCGGCGGGTGGCTGTGCCGGGGCATCCGTTCGTGGGCCAGGGCAGGCGGAATCTGCCGCCCGAAGAGGGAAGCGATCCGGCGCGGCCGGGAGACCACCTCGCTCGCGAGGGTCAGGTCCTCGTGAAATTGCCGCTCCATCCCTTCGGCCAGTGCGTCATCCTCGATGAAGACATCGAGCTCCCAGTTCGCCAGCAGCGAAGAGGCGTTCATGTTGCTCGACCCCACCCGGACCCAGCGGCCATCTGCCACGATCGTCTTGGCGTGGAGCATCGGCCCCTGCCACTCCCAGAGCCGGACGCCGGCCTTGAGCAGCCCGCGATAGCCCACCCGGGTCAGGTTCCGCACCATCCGGATGTCACTCGAACCGGGCAACAGGATCCGGACATCGGCCCCATCGCGGGCGGCATCGATGAAGGCCTGATAGAGCCGCTGCGGCGCCGCCAGATACGCCTCGGTGACCCAGACCTTCGAGGCGCTGACACCCAGCAGCAGGTCGATGGTGCGATAGGCCCGTTCGCGTCCCGGCTCGGTCGCCACGACTCGTACCGCAATCTCCCCCATGGGAGGGACATCGCCGTCGACCTCATCAACGGGAATGCGACTGCCACCAGCAAAGGTCCAGGCGCGCTCGAAGGCGGAGTCGAGCAGGCGTGCGGCCGGACCCTCGATGCAGACACCGGTATCCCGCCACGGCTGGATCCCCTTGTCGGCGTTGCCGACCCACTCGTCGCCAATGCAGAGTCCGCCGGTGACACCACGACAGCCGTCGACCACGAAGACCTTGCGATGATCGCGTGAGGCCAGCAGCAACGGGTCGCGGAATAACGGCGGTCCGAAAGCACAGACCTCGGCCCCGGCCTCACGCAGCTGGCGCCAGAAGCGCCGCGGAGTTCCAGCACAGCCGAGCCAGTCGTAGAGCACTCGCACCCTGACACCGGCGCGCGCCTTGGCCATCAAGGCGTCGGCGAAACCCTGCCCCGTGGCATCGGCGTGGATGATGTAGTTCTCGAGATGAATGCGCGTGGTCGCGCTGGCAATCTGCGCGTGCATCACGGCGTAGTTGGCGGCGCCATCGATCAGCATCTCGACACGGTTGCCGCCGATGGAATGCGTTCCCGACGCGCGTCCCACCGCGCGATTCAACGCGTCGCCGGAACTCTCGCCCTCGGAAAGGGTGGCGGTCACGCGCCGCCCAGGCCGAGCTCCCGCTCGTGCGGACGCAGCGCAGTGAGCACGTCGGTCACCAGCGCGTCAAGCGGCACACCCAGCTGTTCGGCACCGTTGCGCACGTCATCACGATTGACGCCGCGCGCGAAGCCCTTGTCCTTGAGCTTCTTGAGCACCGAAGGCGGTTCGAGGTCCATCAATGACTTCGATGGTCGCACCAGACCACATGCCACCACGAAGCCGGCGAGCTCGTCGATCGCGAACAGGACGCGTGCGAGGTCACTCACGCGAGGCGTGTTGGTGAACTCGGCGTGACCGAGAATTGCCTCGCAGCCGTCCTCGGGAAATCCGTGGGACCGCAGGTAACGCACCCCTTCGGAGGGATGCTCCTGATCGGCAGCGCGATCGCTGTTGGGGTAGCGCTCGTAGTCGAAGTCATGCAACAATCCCACGACGCCCCACCATTCGGGATCGCCAGCGTACTTCGGCGCGAAGTG
>JBDSMX010000038.1:0-5496 GCA_039915645.1 Gemmatimonadales bacterium
CATCCGGATCTTCTACGGCGAGGATGCGTTGGCCGCGTTTCGTCCCTGATGCGGTCCTGCCGTCACCAGCGCTGAGCGGCCCGCCGCCTGACGTCGAGCAACCGCGTCAGGCCATGTTCTTCCAGCAACTCCGCAAACCTCCCCGCCACAACACCGCACCCGTGCGGCTTCTGCAGAATCAGCTCACTCCACCACGCGTTGCCCTCGATCAGGCAGGGGCCGTTGCTGGTGAGCCCGATATCCCAGCCAAGAATCGTGAGTTCGCTCAGGACTTCGGCCGCTGCGACCGCCAGTTGCGCCACCGCCGCGACCTGGGGCACGATGGTGCCCTCGATCCGGGCGCCACTGCGCGGGTGCACGGCGACTTCCCCTGGGTCGTCGGCAAACACGCCGGGACCAAGACGACCGGTCGTCAGATCGAGCGCGGCGGCGAGATTGCCGGCACCGAAATTGTCGACGCCCCGGCCATCGATCGGCAGTTTCAGCGCGGCCGGACCGGTAGTGACCCGACCATCGCGCGAGCGAAATGTCAGGATTCGCACGGTCGAGAGTGATGCCGGCGCAAACTGCGCCGTGACCGGATGCGGTGCGAGCCACACTTCCACCTTCCAGTGCGCCACCGGCCGGTTCGCGAGAAGATTGGCGAGGGCCGCAATCGAGATCACGCTGCCGTCCGGTCGCACCAGTCCGGCCGGTCCGGTGCGCGGAAAGACCTCGATGCCGCGACCTCCCTGGCCTCGATTCGGTTTGATGACGATGCCGCCATCGCCGGCCGATGCCACGATGGCGGTGAGTGCCGTCGCGATCGACGCGCTGCTCGGCGCGCCCGTCGTGGGCGACATGCCCTCGATGACACCGAGCACTCGCGGCATTGGAATTCCAGCCGCGACCAGCCGTTCGGTGGTGAGCATCTTGTCGTTGAGTGAGCGCACCGCCGCAGCCGGATTCAGTGCCTTCTCGATGATCCGGTGCTCGGCGTGGGAGAGATAGGCGAGGCGCGCTTCGATCGGACGCCGCCGGTCCCACAGGTTGTAGCGATGGAATTCACCGGGACTCATCCCCGTGACCCGGCGGAATCGCCAAAAGTCAAACCACTGTTGCCACGCCGGCGCCCCCGCTCCTGCAGCAATCGCGCGGGTCCGTTGAAGGAATCGCAACGCGGAACTCATCGGATCCCTCCCAAGGCCAGGGACTATCGGGGTCGGATCGTGAAGGTCGAGGTGTTTTCGTTGAGCGTCTGTGTCGGCAGGAAGAGCCGCATCACTCCACGCGTCACCGCGCCGCCGCCGATGGGATCGCCGGTCGAGGGATCGTTCATGAATCGTTGCAGCTTCGCAAGTTCCTCATCGTCGAGGGTGCTGATGTCGAGCCGCACGGCGTAGTACCAGCTCCCGGCGTCGGTCAACTGGAACGGCACCGTCACGAAGGCATTGACGGCGACCCTGAGCGAATCCAGCGTCGAGAAGCTCTTCTCCACCGGACGCCGGCCGGCCGACTGCGTGATCATCTGGTATTCCTCGAGCAACGGCTGCTTGCGGATGATCACCGAATATGCCAGCGAGGGCCCCCTCGCATCGGCAATCGTGCGCTTCCGCCACGCCTTGACCTGCCACTCGAGGCGGATCGAGTACGCGCTTTCGAGCGCATCCTTCCAGCGTCCCTCTTCAAAGAGATTGGCGACTCGCCACTCGGGGTTGGGCCCATTGCTGCGATCCGGCCCGAGTCGGGCATCCACCGCGGGCTGCGCCTGAGCAGACACCACCGAAGTGGCGCCAGCAAGCAAGCAGGCCGCGAGGAGGAACCGGCGCACGCGCAGGCTCAGAAGCGTCGCTGCAGGCGGAACAGGAGTCGAACGGATTCCGGATCGGCGATGGCCTTCGCGAGGTAGATGCCGAAATGGCCCGCGTCAAAACCGGCGCCGACATCGCTGCGCCATTCACCCAGCGTCTGGATGCGATTGCTGGGGACCTGACCGCGCCCCGGACCAGCCAGCCAAGCCGTGCCGACGTCGCCGAAGAGCACCAGGTCGGCGCGTTGAATGCCGAAGGCATAGCCGCCGACGCGAGTGTTGAAGTTCAACTCAAGGGTGCGCCGGAACTCGCCCTGGAGCAGCAACTCGCGATCACAGAGCGCAGGTTCAGCCGCGTCAGGTCGCAGTCGTCGATCGCAATTGAGGAAGCGGAAGCCGTAACCGGCCATCGGATCGCCGCCACCCATGGCGCGACGCTGCTGGACCAGCAACGGGTCGCCGCCGATCCAGCCGCCGCCCGCCGCGCGAAGATGCACGCTGTTCCTGGGATTGAGCCGCAGGTAGTAGCGGGCATCGAAATCGACCTGGTCCGATTGGTACCCACTCACCGGCATCGCGCCGCGGATTTCGACTGGCAGGGATGCGGGGGTGAGTTCGTTGCTGGTGACACGGCGGATTTCGCTGCGCAGCCACCACCCTGATGTGGGATGGAGTTTGTCGTCGCGGGTGTCGTAGCCGAGCCCGAAGCTCGCGGTCTGGAAGCGACCCTCGTCGATCAGCGGATTGGCGCGCCACGCCTCGCCGCTCCGGAAGACCGAGAACGCCTCCGTTGCCCGGACCGAACGCTCGCGAGATTGCTGCACGCCGGCCGAAACGCTGAGCGCCTTCGTCGGCGACCACTCGCCGGTGAGACCCCAGCCCCGCGTCGCGAACCAGTCACGATAGTCTCGCCGCAGCAGAAAGGCCGAAAGCCCGGACTCGAGCGGCGAATACGCGCGCGACGTCATCGGCGCGATCACCGAGCCGCCATCGACCCTGAAGCTGAGCGGTTGCTTTCCCGCATTCCGGAGTGTGAGCGCGCCGCTCCAGCCGACATCGGGGCGATTGGCATCACTCGAGCTGGCGGTGCGGAAAACACCGTTCAGATCCAGCTGCAGGGTGTTCTTCGGGCCGGGGCGCCAGAGGAAGCTCGGTCCGACGCGGATCGGCAGCCCCTCGGTCCGATTGTAGGTACCTGCCCCCGCATGCAGTGTGGTGGCCACGGGACCGAGTGCGAAGCTGGCCGAGGCAGTGGTGAAATCGGTGAGGGATCGACCGGCCTTCCCTCGCACCACGGTGCCGTCTGGTGCGCGGCTCACCGGCGCAGCGCGTTCGTAGACGGTGGTATCGCCCGTGATCACGCCGCCAGGCGCCACGGTGAGTCGGCCGCCCACGACGATGATCTCTCCCTCGACCCGGCCGGTCGCGCTGATGCGCAGGTCGCCATTGAGGATGATGACACTGCCTCGCACCGTCCCCTGGATCCTTGCGATGTTGCCGTAGAGCGCGAGGGTGCCGCCCATGCTCGCGCCCGGCGCAAGATCGAGTTTCCCCTCCAGGCGCGTGGTGCGCGGGTCGTTGAATCGAGCGATGATTCGCGTCAGCACCGAGTCGGGTGCGGCGCCGCGCAACGTGTCGCCGGCAGGCGCGCCGAGGTTGAGCACCTGAGCCGGATCCTGCGCAGCCAGAGGTGACCAGGCCGCCAGCAGCATGCACGCGCCAGCGAGCTGGGCCGTGCGCCTGACGAATTGCGGGACGTGTTTCATTCGACCCCTCCGCGGATGCCGAGACGGCGCATCCGGCGATACAGGTTGCCACGATCAGTCTTCAGCATGCGCGCTGCCTCGGCGATGTTGCCGCTGGCCTGGGTCAATGCGCCCGTGATCAGTCCACGTTCGTGATCATCGAGTCGCTCGGTGAGTCCTTGTCCGTTGTCCGCAAAGGCCGCTGCCGCATCGGTGCTGGGCGACGGCGAAGCGGTGGTGGTGTTCCGGAGCACGTGGGGGACCAGTTCGGCAGTCACTTCATCACCGGCGACGATGGCCAGACGCTCGACGATGTTGGCGAGTTCGCGGATGTTGCCCGGCCAGCTGTGACGCGCCAGCGCCTCGAGGGCATCGGGCGTGAAATGCGGTGGATGGCGCGGTCGCAGGCGGGCGGCAAGATGCGTCACGAGCTCGGGCAAGTCGCCGATTCGCTGACGCAGCGGCGGCAGTTCAATCGGAAATACATTGAGTCGGAAGTAGAGGTCCTCGCGGAACGACCCCTGCACCACCGCCTCCTCGAGCCGACGGTTCGTCGCCGAGACCACCCGCACGTCCACGCGCTGGCTCCGCTCGGCACCGATCCGCTGGATCTCGCCGCTCTCGAGCACACGCAGCAGCTTGGCCTGCGCATCCAGCTGCAGGTCGCCCACTTCATCCAGGAAGAGCGTGCCGGTATCGGCGAGCTCGAACCGGCCGATCCGGCGCGCGGTGGCGCCGGTGAAGGCACCACGCTCGTGGCCGAACATTTCGCTCTCCACCAGGTCGCGCGGAATCGCCGCGCAGTTGACCGACACGAAGGGGAGGCGGGCCCGCGCCGATCGACGATGGATCGCGTTGGCCACCAGCTCCTTGCCGGTGCCGGATTCTCCGAGCACCAGCACTCGCGCATCGGTCGGGGCGACCTGCGCAATGAGGAGCCGCACCTTTTCGATCTCGGGCGAGGTTCCCACCAGATCCGGCTGAGGCCCCAGGGCCGCACGCAACGACCGGTTCTCGGCCTGCGTCCGCACCAGGGTTTCGGCAGAGCGAAGTGCGACGAGGAGTGATTCCGGCGCGAGCGGCTTCTCGAGAAACTGGAAGGCACCCATCTGTACCGCACGGACGGCATCGGCGAGCTGCGCCTTGCCGCTCATCATGATCACCGGAATCTCGGTATCGCCGGCACGGATCTTTTCCAGTGTCGCAAGCCCGTCGGGACCGGGCGGCATCATCAGGTCGAGCAGGATGATGTCGGGCTGTACCTCGGGAAGCGCCAGCAAGCCGGCGTTGCCGTTGGGGGCTTCGGCGACCTCGAACCCTTCCGACTTGAGCAGGGCACCCACCATCCGGCGGATGTTCGTCTCGTCATCAATGATCAGGATGCGCGTGCTCATACGGGGAACCGGACGAGGAAGGTGGCGCCGCCGCCAGGGGTGTCCGTGACGGCGATGCTGCCGTGATGTTGCTCGATCGTCTGGCGCACGATCGCGAGACCGAGACCGGTGCCGTCGCCTTTGTCGGTGTAATACGGCTGGAAGATCTGTTCCCGCTTGGCGGCGACGATCCCGGGACCGTTATCGCTGATCTGCACTTCGAGGTTGCCGTCGTGCTGCCGCAGGCTCACCGCGATGCTGCCGTTCCCGCCGCATGCTTCGACGGCGTTGCGGAGCACATTGCTGAAGGCACGCCGCAGCGGATCGTAGCGGCCCTCGATGGACGGCAGGGAGTCGGCCGCGACGAGCTCATAGGTCATCGACTCGGGGACCGCACTGCGCAGCAGGTCGACCAAGAGTTCCTGCAAGTCGACCGGCGCCGCGATTCCCTCGGGGAGCCGGCCGAGCTCGGCAAAGTCACGCGCCATCGCCTCGAGGCGCGACGACTCGACGGCGATGATGTCGAGCACCTCGCGCGCTTCGGGTGTGGCCGTGCGCGAGAGTTGCAGCACCGCCAAGCGGATCGGCG
>JBDSMX010000048.1:0-7406 GCA_039915645.1 Gemmatimonadales bacterium
CATCGATCCGTCGTAGAGCTTCACTGGATGACCGGCGATGCGGGCGGCCCAGAGCACCATCGTCCCCTGCTGCCCGATGTGGCAGTACGCCACCACCGTATCGCCCGGCGCGATCCCGGCCGCAAGGAAGATCTTCTCGATCTGTGTCTTCGGCAGGATCCGCATCGAGTCGTCGGTGAAGGTGCCGAAGGGGAGCGAGACCGCCCCGGGGATATGACCCACCTTGACCCGGTCGGTGGACGTTCCCGCGAAGAAGACCGAATCTCGTCCGTCGACCAGTCTGGCGTGGCCTGGACGAGCGGCCTGGGTCATCGACTCGACGTAGCTGTGATCGACGATCAGCGAGGGAATCGTTCGCCGGGTGATTCGGCCAGGGCTCGGCGTCGGCACATCGGCGGTCAGCGGCAAGCCGGCCCGCTTCCACGCTTCGACGCCACCATCCATCAGATAGGCGTTGGCGCCCAGGCCGGCGTATCCCAGGGTGAACAGCACTCGGGTTGACGGCGAACCCCACTCGTCGCTGAACATCACGACCACGCGCGAATCATCCGAGATCCCCAGACGCTGCAACGCGAGCCGCAAGGAATCGTCGCCGGGCATCTCGAGCGCGAGGCCGCCGGCGACACGTGGCGCGGAGATGGTGTTCAGCGTGACGAACCGGGCGCCGGGGACGTGTTCCTGGTCGTAGCTCTTTTTCTCCCCCACCTGCAGGAAGACGGTCTTGCCGTCATTCACGAACTTCGCGGCGGCCTGCGGCGAGATCACCAGTTGCTGTCCGGTGGGGAGTTGGCAGACCACGGGCATCGCGGCACCGGCCAGCAGCGCGAAGCCGACGAGAGCAACGGGAAAGGCGATTGAAGACATGGGACGCTCCACGACAGTGACCGGTCCGCAGCGTGGGTGCCGCGAACACACGATGAATGGTGTGCTGATGAGCCCCCGGCGTGGTGACGCGGCGGTGCGGGAGTCGTGCAGAAGTTGTGTGGCGGGAAAACGTTCAGGCCGTGAAACGATATCCGGTCTTGAACACGGTGTGGATGTGACGCGGATTGGCCGGATCCGCTTCAAGCTTCCGGCGAAGCTCGGCAATATGCGAATCCACGGTACGCGAGAGCACCAGCGCCTGATAGCCCCAGACCTCGCGCAGGAGCACGGAGCGTTGGGCGACTGCGCCCTCACGGCGCACCAGCGCCAGCAGCAGCGCGAACGCCTTGGGCGAGAGCGTCACTGGTGCACCCGCGCGCGTCACTGCGTGAGCCGCTGGAATGATTTCCACGTCACCGAAGGAAATCCGCTCGATCGCCCCGGGCGATTCGGCGGTGGCGGCCCGGCGGAGTAGTGCATGCACACGCTCGAGCAATTCCACGAGGCCGAACGGCTTGGTGACGTACTGGTCGGCGTCGAGCCGGAAACCGCGGATCTTGTCTGCCTCCTCGCCGCGTGCCGACAGGATGATCACCGGCAGATGGCGATGAATGCCCCGCAGCGCGCGCAAAACCTCGAAGCCATCGATTCCGGGGAGCATCAGGTCGAGGAGTACCAGGTCCGGACGCCAGGCGTGCACCAACGGCACCACCTCGCGCCCATCGGCCACCGTGCGCACCTCGAAGCCCTCGATGCCGAGATTCTGTGCCAGCAACTCGGCCAGCTCTCGCTGATCCTCGACGACCAGAATTCGCGACATCAGGCGTGCGCGCCAGGAAAGGTCACCACGAACGTCGCACCACCACCGGAAGGGTCACCCACGCGCGCGGTGCCACCGTGCCCTTCGGCGATCTCGCGCACCACGGTGAGGCCGATGCCACTGCCACCAGCCGCACGCGTCACCGCCTCGCCGCCACGCTCGAAGGGCTGCCAGATCCGGTCACGCTCATCAGGCACCACCCCGGGCCCCTGATCAGTCACTGCGACTCGCGCACCCCCGCCATCCATCGCCTGCACGGCGACCAGGACAGTCTGGCCGTCGGGGCCGTACTTGACGGCGTTGTCGAGCAGATTCAGCAACACCTGGCGCAGCGCGCCGGCGCGCAACATCGCCACCGCGTTGCCCTTGGCAACCACATTGATATGGACACCCCGCGGGGCGGCGAGCGGCGCGAATTCCGCCACGACACTTCGCACTTCCGCCGCGACATCAACCAGTTCGCGCGGTGCGTGGTCGTCGGGCCGCTCACCCCGTGAGAAGCGCAGCACGCCCTCGACCAGATGCTGGAGGCGTGTCACCTCACGATCGACGAGTGCAAGTGCCGCTTCGCGCCGTACCGGATCGGATTCGCGGCCGAGGCGGAGCATATCGGTGACCAGCCGGATCTGTGTCAGCGGCGTGCGCAACTCGTGCGAGACGTTGGCCACAAAGGTGGTGCGATCGCGGGCGAAACGCGCCTCGCGTCGTAGCTGCACCATGGCAATCACCGTGAGGCCGGCCGCGAGGAGCAGCAGGGCGAGGAGAAGTGGCAGCCGAGAACGTGGGAGGCCACCGATGGTGAGCTTGTCGGTCAGCTCCGGTCGGATCTGCAGCTGGATCACCATCTGGCCGTAGCTCAACGGCAGCTTGGCCTGAGCCGGGATGCGCCACTCCGCCGGGACGTTCCAACCGAAAAGCGGCTTGTCTCGGGTGTCGCGCACCTGGACCGAGAGGATTTCGCGATTGCTCCCCTTCGACGCGAGTGCCTCGGGGAGCAGCCCCGGTGCATCGAGGACATTCGCGAGCATCGTGGCGAGCATCTCGCCCGAATACTCGGCGGCGTACACCATCGTGTCGCCGCGCGCGGTCGGCATCAGCGTGCTGACAATGAATCGAGTGCGGTCGCCCTCCCCTCCCATCGCGATCAACTGATATCCCCACGGCGAACGCGGTGACCGCGCAACCACGGAGAGCGTGTCGACGAGCCACTTCCGTTCGGCAGCGCTGTAGCCGGAATCCGGTGCGATGTACTGCTCCCGCTGCCGATCCTCGATCCAGCCCGAATCGGAAGAGGTCGCCCGATTGCGACCGACATTGATGGTGTCGGTGCCGAGCTTGAAGCCGAGAAAAGCCACCGGCAATGGACCGGCGCGAGTCACGTGACAGATGCAGGCAGGATCCCAGGGGAGGTAGTGCCCCAATTCGGGGGCATTCGGAATCCGCATCGAGAGATGCAGCTGATCGCCGTGATTCACGGCGCCGAGCGCTTCACGCGCCATGGCGCGCAACGCCTCGGTGAGATGCTCGCGATAGCTCCAGATCACGAAGGTCGAGTAGCCCCAGAGCGCACTGCGAGCCACCGCCTCATTTGTGCGCTCGCTCCGTCGCGCCTCGGCGAGGGCCAGGCCGATGCAGCCGAGCCCGGCCAGCAGAAAGAGCAACGGCCACCCGATGCGGGGAGAAGTCGAATCGCGACGCATCCGGTGAAGGTGGGGCCGCCGAAACGATCGGGGTAGGGCCGAGATGTGCAGGAGTGGTGGAGAGCGACCACGGCCTATCCTATTATTGATCCCATGAACCCCGCCTTCCGGATCCGGCCCGCCACCATGGCCGACGCAGAGATGCTCGCGGCGCTGGGCGCCCGGCTCTTCATCGAGGCCTATGGGCCAACCCATCCGGAGCCCGAACTCACTCCCTATCTCGAGCACTCGTTCACCTCGGCGATCGTGGCCGAGTCGCTGGCGGCCCCGGGTGTGGTCGTGCTCCTCGTGGAAGATCCCGACGGCGCCCCCATCGGCTATGCCCATACCCGCTCCAACGATGCTCCTTTCCCCGAAGGCGTGGGTGGCAGCCGCGCCACCGAAATCGAGCGCTTCTACCTCGATGCCCGGTGGCACGGACGCGGCATCGCCGATGCGCTGATGATGGCCTGTTGCGATACGGCCCGGACTACCGGTGCCGATCGTGTCTATCTCCAGGTCTGGCAGCAGGCGCCCCGCCCGATCGCGTTCTACCGGAAGGCCGGTTTCGTGATCGCAGGGTCGGCCACGTTCCGCTTCGGATCACGACTCGACGACGACTTCCTCATGCTCCGGCTGCTCTGATCGCCCTTGCGGCCAGTCCCGGCGTGGCGCATTAGTTATAGCGTCAGGTCCAGCGCCTCAGCAGCATCCCCGGAAAAGTCAGATCCTCGGCAAACCCGCACGGGAGTGTTCCGATGGCTCACGCGCCGCTTCCTCTCGCTCCTCGCCGATTCGGCGAAACTATGCGAACGGACGCGTGGTGGATCCAGCCACTGATCACCTTCCTGATTCTCGGTTCGTTCGTCGTCTATGCCACGTGGTCTGCCTTTCAGGGCGATCACTACTACTTCGGCTCCTACATATCGCCGTTCTATTCGCCCGAAATTTTCGGGGCGTCGCCACACGCGCTCTTCGGGCCGAAGCCGGACTGGTGGCCAGGATGGATGAAGTTCTCCCCCGCCCTGCTGATTCTCTGGGCACCCGGCGGCTTCCGGTTCACCTGCTACTACTACCGCGGCGCCTACTACAAGGCGTTCTGGGCTGATCCGGTCAACTGTGCCGTAGGCGAACCACGGAAGAGCTACTGGGGCGAGCATTCCTTCCCGCTCCTCCTCCAGAACCTGCACCGCTTCTTCCTCTTCATTGCGATCCCCTTTCTGCTCTTTCTCGCCAAGGATCTCTACGAAGCGTTCTGGTTCGTGGATGCTGCGGGGCAACGCGCCTTCGGGGTCGGCGTCGGCACGCTGGTACTCGCGACCAATCTGGTGCTCCTCGGTGGCTATACCCTGGGCTGCCACTCGTTCCGGCACGCCGTGGGCGGCCTCCTCGACCGCCTCTCCGAACGGCCGGTGCGCAAGACGTTGTATGACTGCTCGAGTTGCCTCAATCGGGCGCACATGAAGTGGGCCTGGTGCTCGCTGGTGATGGTCGCCTTCTCCGACATCTACATCCGCCTCTGTTCGATGGGAATCTGGCACGACTGGAGGCTCTTCTGATGGCGGAGTACGAGACGCACGAACATGATGTCCTGATCATCGGTGCCGGCGGTGCCGGACTCCGCGCGGCGATCGAGGCGGCAGCCGCCGGCGTCCGCGTAGGGCTCGTCTGCAAGTCCCTCCTCGGCAAGGCGCACACGGTCATGGCCGAGGGCGGCGCGGCGGCCGCGATGGGGAACGTCGACGATCGCGACAACTGGATGGTGCACTTCGCCGACACCATGCGCGGCGGGCAGTACGTCAACAACGCCCGGATGGCGGAGCTGCACGCCCAGGAAGCACCGGCCCGGATCATCGAACTGGAATCGTGGGGTGCCGTCTTCGATCGCACCAGCGACGGCCGCATCCTGCAGCGCAACTTCGGCGGGCATCGCTATCCGCGCCTGGCGCACGTCGGCGATCGCACCGGGCTCGAGATGATTCGCACCCTCCAGGACCATGCGATCCATCAGGGCATCGACGTCCACATGGAAGTGACCATCATCTCGTTGCTGAAGGATGGCGAGCGTGTCGTGGGCGCCTTCGGCTACGATCGTGAGCGCGGTCGCTTCCGGCTCTTCAAGTGCAAGGCCGTGGTGCTCGCCACCGGTGGCGTGGGGCGCGCCTTCTCCATCACCAGCAACAGCTGGGAATACACCGCCGATGGCCAGTCCCTCGCCTATGCCGCCGGTGCGGAATTGCAGGACATGGAGTTCGTGCAGTTCCACCCGACCGGAATGGTGTGGCCGCCGAGCGTGAAGGGGATTCTGGTGACCGAGGGCGTGCGCGGCGAAGGCGGCGTGCTGCGCAACAAGGAAGGGCGTCGCTTCATGTTCGACGACATCCCCGAGAACTACCGCTCGCAGACGGCCGACACCGAAGAGGAAGGGTGGCGCTATACCCAGGGCGACAAGACGGCACGCCGTCCGCCCGAGTTGCTCACACGCGACCATGTGGCGCGCTGCATCATGCGCGAAGTGCGCGCGGGACGTGGTTCACCGCACGGCGGCGTCTTCCTCGACATTTCCTGGATCAAGGATCGGCTGCCGAACGCCGCGGAGCATATCAAGAAGAAGCTGCCGAGCATGTACCACCAGTTCAAGCAGCTCGCCGATATCGATATCACGAAGGAACCGATGGAAGTCGGGCCGACCACGCACTACATCATGGGTGGTATCCGCGTCGATGGTGACTCCCAGATGACGGCGGTACCGGGGCTTTTCGCGGCCGGCGAATGCGCCGCCGGGCTGCACGGGGCCAACCGCCTCGGCGGCAATTCGCTCTCCGACCTGCTGGTCTTCGGTCGCCGCGCCGGCGAATACGCCGCTCGCTATGCCCGTGAACAGGGGGCGGGAACGATCGACACCGCGGCGATCGAGCGCGCGGCCGCCAATGCGCTGGCTCCGTTCGAGCGCGGGGTCGATGCCGAAGGCGCCTACCACGTGCAGCATGACCTGCAGACGATGATGCAGGATCTCGTGGGCATCGTCCGGAAAGAGGATGAGATGCAGCAGGCCCTCGAACATCTCCGCGAGCTCCGGACACGTGCCGACAAGGTCGGTGCCATCGGCAACCGCGAGTACAATCCGGGCTGGCACACCGCGATGGACCTCGGCAACCTGCTCACCATCTCGGAAGCGATTGCCCGCTCCGCCATTGAACGGAAGGAGAGTCGTGGCGGACATTTCCGCGAGGACTACCCCGACAAGGATCCCGCCGCCGCCCGCTTCAACATCGTCGTGCGCCGGGGTGTCGACGGCGCGATGGTGCTCTCGCGCGAACCGGTCACTCCGCTCACCACCGAACAGACCCGCATGATCGAGGAGCAGAAGTAATGGCACAGGCCACCTTCCGCATCTGGCGTGGGGCCGACGGCGGCGGCGAATTCATCGACTATCCCACCGAGGTCTCCGAGGGAATGGTCGTCCTCGATGCCGTCCACGGTATCCAGGCCGATCAGGCCAACGATCTCGCCGTCCGCTGGAACTGCAAGGCCGGCAAGTGCGGCTCCTGCTCGGCCGAGATCAACGGCAAGCCGCGGCTGATGTGCATGACCCGGCTCAACGAACTCGACCTGAACAAGCCGGTCACGGTGGAGCCGATGCGGGCGTTCCCGCACGTGCGCGATCTCGTCACCGACGTGAGCTGGAATTTCCGGGTCAAGAAGAAGATCCGGAAATTCACGCCGCGCCCGCCAGACGCTCCAGATGGCACCTGGCGGATGCAGCAGGCCGATGTCGACCGGGTTCAGGAATTTCGCAAGTGCATCGAGTGCTTTCTCTGCCAGGATGTCTGTCACGTCCTCCGGGATCACCAGAAGCACGAATCGTTCGTGGGTCCCCGCTACCTGACCTACATCGCCGCACTCGAGATGCATCCACTCGACACCGCCGACCGGATGGATGAGCTGCGCGAAGCCGATGGCGTGGGCTATTGCAACATCACCAAGTGCTGCACCAAGGTCTGCCCCGAAGGGATCGCAATCACCGACAATGCGATCATTCC
>JBDSMX010000057.1:0-4978 GCA_039915645.1 Gemmatimonadales bacterium
TGATGGCAAAAACGCTCTGGCGCGGCGCTGATCCGATCGGGGACTGCATTGTGATCGGTGCCGATTCGATTCCCTGTGCCCGGGTTGTCGGGATCGCCGCGGACACGCACCGCGATGCGCTGATCGAATCGCCCACGATGCACTACTACATCCCGATGGGGCAGGAGAACGGGTTCGGCGGGGCAGCGGTGCTCGCGCGCGCCAGTGGCAATCCCGCCGAGCTGGTCGAGCCGCTCCGGAATGCGGTGCTCACCGCTTCACCGGATCTTCGATTCGCCAGTGCGAGCACGCTCCAGGAGATCATTGACCCGCAGTCACGCTCCTGGCGCCTCGGCGCGACCGTGTTCGGGATGCTCGGAGGACTCGCCTTGCTGGTGGCCTCTATCGGGCTCTACAGTCTCGTGGCCTACTTCGTCTCAGACAGGAAACACGAAATCGGCATTCGATTGGCGCTCGGCGCGCCACGCGAACGGATCGTCGGGCTCGTGGTCGGATCGAGCATCCGGCTCGTGGTGCTCGGCGTCGTCGTCGGATGCGCCGCCGCTGCCGCCGCTGGCCGCTTTGTCGAGCCGTTGCTCTACGAGGTACACGCGCTCGATCCGGTCACCTTCGCCACGGTGACAATCGTGATGCTGGCGGTCGCGGGATGCGCCGCGCTGCTTCCGGCCGCTCGAGCGGCGGCGATCGATCCACTGGCGGCGCTCCGCGAAGAGTGACCTCCGGGCCGTGCCATCACTGGGCGCTTAGCGTCCGGGCTGGATCGAGGCCAGCCGCGCGCCGCGCCGGGAAATAGCAGGCGAAGAGGGCGGTGCCGGAGAGGAGCACCGTCGCACCGGCGAGCGCAATCGGGTCGGCATTGCCGACGCCGTAGAGCAGCGAGCCGAGCCATCGCGTTGCGAGCATCCCCAGAAGCAAGCCCGAGGCTGCCCCGATCGCGGCGATAGTGCCTCCCTCGCGCATCACCAACCAGATGATGCTCTCGCGTGAGGCGCCCAGTGCGATTCGGGTGCCGATTTCGCGCGTGCGCTGACGCACCACGTACGACATCACGCCATAGATGCCGACGGCGGCGAGCGTGAGCGCAGTGGCCGCGAAGATCGCCAGCAGCCAGAGCACCAGTCGGAGGTCCCCGATGGAGTCGCTCGCGACGTCATCGAGGGTCTGCGCCTGCTGCAGCACGGTGTTGGCCTCGAGCCGCCGGAGAATCTCACGGATTGCCGGGGTGATCGATGCCGGATCGCCGCTGGTTCGTGCGAAGAGCGTGGCGGCGCGTGCAGGTGAACGCGCAAAGGGCAAATAGATGTCCGCGCGCGGCACATCACGCAGGCCAGCGCGACGAATGTCGCCCACAACGCCGACGACAGCCAGGAGCTCACCACCGATCTTCACGGATCGGCCAACCGCGTTCGTGCCGCCGAAGAGCGTGCGCTGTACTTCCTGGCTGACAATGACTGTTCCCGGAGAGCCTGGACGTTCTGTTTGATCGAAGAGGCGGCCACTCAGGAGGGGAATGCGGAGTGCGCGGAAGTAGCCTTCGGACGCGACCTGCCAGCCGACCTCGGCGGGTTGCTCTCCGGCCGGCGCCGGGTGCTCAGGCAACTCGAACGAGGTGGTCCAGTTGTTACCAGTCAACGGTGTGACCGCGGCGGCCCCCACGGACTGCACTCCCGGGATTGCCGCGATCTCGCGGAAGGCGCTCGCGAAATATTCGGCGCGCGCCGGGACCGAATCGAATCGCGCCCCGGGCACCGAGATCGCCACCGTGATCACGTGATCACTGTGAAAGCCGGGATTAACCCGGACCAGCGACACGAAGCTGCGTACGATCAGCCCGGCACCCATCAGCAGGACAATGGCGAAGGCCATCTCGAACGCCACAAGTGCCGCCGCGGCCTTGCGGGCTCCGCTGCCGCTGGATGCGCGTACTCCAGTGACCAATGCTCCAGCGGCGTCTTCCGACCGGATCGTGAGCGTTGAAATCGCCCCGAACACCACAGCCGCTATCAGCGTGACTCCGAGCGCAAACGCGAGCACCCGGCCATCGAAGGTGATGTCGGTGAGGCCTGGTGCGCTGATGGTTGCAGGAATCAGGGCGACGAGGGCGCGAACCCCCACGGTGGCCACCATCAGGCCAGCCACACCAGCCACCGCAGCGAGGACGAAACTCTCCGCAGCCATTTGGGCTGTGAGACGAGCGCGCCCGGCTCCGAGCGCAAGCCGCAACGACATCTCGCGTCGCCGACCAAGCGCACGCACCAGCAGCAGGTTCGCGACGTTGGCGCACGCAATCAACAACACAGCGGCGACGGCGCCGAGCAAGAGGAGCAACGCAGGGCGAAGCGAACCAACCAGCGACTCTCGCAGGCCCTCCGCAAAATAGGTTGCGCTACGATTCGTCTGGGGAAACTCCGCTGCAAGTTGGCGCGAGAGCGCGGTCAGCGCGGTGGTGGCTGTGGCGGGTGTCTGTGCTGAGCGGAGCCGCCCGACCGCGAAAACCCAATCGGATTTCCGCGCGGAGGGTGCCGTCAGGGGAATCGTCTGGGGAACGATGATCTGACCTTGTGCCGTTGGCGGGAAGGAGAAGTCACGCGCTGCAATCCCGACGACTTGCCGATCGATCGAACCGAGCCTGATGCTCTTGCCGATGATGTCGGGATCGCCCCCGAAGCGCTCCTGCCAGAGCTGATATCCCAGCATCACGACCGGCGCGGCCCCCTCGCGAGAATCGTCAAGGGTGAGCAATCGCCCAGCGACCGGGTGCGCACCGAGCAACTCCAGGAGTCCGGGGCCCGCTGACAATCCCTCGACCCGATACGGATCACCACGTCCGAACACGATCGACTGCACGCCGCCGTACGCCGCCAGCGTGGTGAACACCTGCTGTCGTTGCGCGAGGTCGACGAAGTCGCCGATGGCGATGTACGGCTTGGCGATGCCAGTGTTGGTGTCGCGGTGCTGGACCACCACCAGCTCGTTGGCAGACGGATATGGCAGCGGCCGCAGCAACACGGCCTCGACCACGGCAAAGACGGCGACATTGGCGCCGACGCCGAGCGCCAGCGTCAGGATGACGGCGAGAGTGAACGACGGCTCTCGAAGCAGACGCCGAACGGCGTGACGCAAGTGGTAGCGTAGCATAGCGATCCGATCCGGGGGAAGGATGAGCGAATGGGGCGGTGGCAGGAAGAGCGAGCGGTCGGTAATGGCGATCCAGACGCACTGGAGATAGAGAAGTCCGAGAGACAACGAGTGCTGGATGCGGAGACCGGCTCGCTCGGCGGCAGAAGGTGCCCGCGCGAGCCGATCGAAATGGCGGATCTCGAGGTCGAACCGCGCCGGTTGGTACACCTGCTCGCGCACCGGCCCCGGAAGCCCGCGGCCACCCGATTCACGCATCGGAGAGCTCTTCCGGACGGTAGCGCGCAACGACTGCGTCGTGGAAGGCGCGAGTCGCGTTCCAGGCGCGCCGGCCGCGTGCGGTGATCCGGTAGCGTCGCTCCATCACCGATTGGTCGCCTACCAGCAGGGGAGCGTACCACCCCTCGACCACGCGGTCACGCTCCAGTCGCGCCATCAGCTGGTAGAAGGCCGCGCCGGAACGCCGCACGCCATACTCGGCCACGACCTCGCGCACGGCTCGGCCCGGCCGATCCTCCGTGAGGAGGGAGCCGAGCACCAGGAACTGCAGGTGCGAGAGGGGAGGGAGGCGAGGATCAGGCATAAGGTGACATTAGGTATGACACCGGATGGATCCCAAAAGTTGCGGTAGTGTACCGCCAACCGGGTGGGACTCGTCCTACGGGTGTGGGTCCAGATCCAAGGCTGTATTCGTCTCAAGGGAGGCATCATGCCCGGAAAGTTCTTGCGGTGGCTGGCGCTCGCTGCCGTCGTTGCAACCGTCGCCGCGCCGCTCGCTGCGCAGGGCAACGGGAAAGGGAAAGGGAAGGGCCCGAAGGGGCGCGTGGTCGTCGTCCACCCGCGGGAAGAGCACAAGTTCCGGGACAACGACCGTCAGGTGATTTCCTCCTACTATCACGATCACCATATCGTCGTGAGGCCACTGCGCCCGGAGGTCTCCCGCCTCGTGGTGGTCGGTCGCCCGCTTCCGCCGGGGATCGCCAAGCGGTCGCTTGACCGTCAGCTGGTGGTGCTGATGCCGCCACCGCCACCGCGTTACAGCTACGCCCTGGTGGGTAACCGCGTCGTGCTCCTCGACGACCGGGGCTGGGTCGCGGATGTCCTGGACGGCCTCTTCAACTAGGTGGCTGGCCTGACGGAGTTGGGCTTTGGGAGGTAACGTCTATGAGTAGCTGCGTTCCCTCCCACAACCCGAGGCCCTATGCGCTTCCCCGTCCGACTTTACGCTACCCTGCTCGCATCCGTGGGGTTCGCTGCACCTGCCGCCCTCCACGCCCAGATCGAGGAGGGTCGCGTTCCGCTCAGGACCGCGATGACCGAGCTCACCACCTTCCGCACTGAATATGCCGACGACTACAACCGGAAGGATGCGGCGGCCGTCACAGCCATGTTCGACCCGGAGGCGAGTGTGATGATGGCTGACGGCACCGTCCAGATGGGCCGGGTGGCCATCGGCAAGGCGCTTGCCGCCGGCGCTGCCAAGTGGCCCCACCTGGTCATCAAGTCCGACTCGATGCGGGTCTTCGGGAATACGGCGGTCGATATGGGGACGGCGACTTACCACCCTGCCAGCGGGCCGACGGTGGTTGAGCGCTATATGGTTGTCCTGCGCCGTGGCATGAAGGACTGGAAGGTGATGCGTCTGGCGCAGGTGACGACCAAGTAGCAGGCCGTTGTTCGCCTGAGAAGGGGGCGCTACTTTCTCCGCAGGTCGCGGGAGTAGCTCAGTTGGTAGAGCATCAGCTTCCCAAGCTGAGGGTCGCGGGTTCGAACCCCGTCTCCCGCTTGGCCCAGTCATCGCCCCGGTGCGGAACTTCCGCCCTGGGGCGATCGGCGTTTC